>CALRPY020000004.1:0-109600 GCA_943370145.1 Hydrogenophaga intermedia
CGACGAGCCGGTCGACGATGCGCGTCACGCCGGACCAGGTGCCGTCGTCACAGCCTGCCGCGGTCTCGCAGAGCCGGCCGTTGCCCTGGCTGTAACTGATGAGGTCGGGCGATGGGCGTCCCACTGCGGGCGTCAGCAGCCATTCCAGCGCGCGCAGGAACTCGTTGCGGCCGGCGCGTGTCTCCGGCCCGGCGTGTGCGATCAGCGTATGCCCGACGGCGATGCCGCCGTCGAGGCGCGTCCATGGCAGGACCACGTCACCGACGCTGAGCGGACTGCCGCTCGCCAGTTGTGCGTAGATGCCGGCCATCGCGGTGCCGTGGGAGCGCAGGAGGCGGCCGCTGCCGTCGGCGCCCGGCGCGCCGGGCTGGTAGTGCAGTTGGCCCAGCGATCTGCGCAACAGCGGATGCGTGCCGTCGGCGCCGAGGTCGATGACCGCCAGCGTTTGTCCGGACGCGGGTGCGCCGCCATCGTGCATGCCCGCCGCTGGCGGCGGCGGCAACGGCAGGCTGGCTTCGGCGAGCGCCTCGGCGTAGGCGAGTGGGCCGTTGACATGGGTCGCCGTCACCAGCGCGCCGAGTGCCGGGCCTGCGACAGGCGCCGGCACGTGCACCAGCCACGCGTTCAATGCCGGCAGGGCTTCGAGTATCGCCGCCTCGCCGCCTGCTTCCCCGAGGTGGCGGCGGATCAAGGCCTCCCTGACCGCCGCGGTGGATTTGAAATCCGCGGCGAGGTCCTCGCCCTGCTTCATGAGAACGAGCAGCGAGACCATTCGTGCAGGCCCTGCGGCGCGCGCCGGCGCCGACAGGCCGACAGCGAGCAGGGCCGCGAGCAGCAGGCAGGGGAGTGAGCGGCGCATGGCCCGGTGTCCTGGACAGCGTGATTGCGACTGGCGTGAGGGCGGATCCTGCCTGTCCCGGTCGCCCGGATCCAGCCAGGCGGGACAGCGGGTTCCGCCGCCGGTGAATGTGTCCGTGGGAAGGTGCCCGCGGCCTGCGCCGCGGGCGGGTCGGATCAGGCGGGGTTGAACGCGTAGCGCGGATCGGCGACGCGCACCCGGGCTTCCTCGAGCCCGAGTTCACGCCGCACGATGTTCGTCCCGAGCACCAGCGACACGCACTTGTAGTGCGCGATGCGCCGGGACAGCCCCTCGCGACCGAAGCCGCAGTCGGCGGTGATGATGAGTCGTTCCGGCGGCACGTACTCGAGGGCGTGGCGGATGGTCGCCGCCACCTGCTCGGGCGACTCCACCGTGGTGCGGGTGTGATCGACGACGCCGATCCCGATTTTCTTGTCCGTCCGGTGATGTTTCAGCAATTCGATGTCGCGTGCCTGGTTGCTGCCGCCTTCGAGCATCAGCACATCGCAGTTCATCGCGAGGAAGTAAGGCAGCGGCCGCTCGTAGCTCGGCCGCTCCCAGTAGAAGCTCTGCTGGTTCGGATTCCCCCAGCAGGTGTGCGCCCAGATCTCGGTGTTGACGCCCTCGACCTGGCGATTGAAGGCCTCGGTGTAGAATTCGAGATCCTTGTCGGTGCACGGCGGATGCGCGTTGCAGTTGAAGTGATGCACGGGCTCCTCGATCTGGATCACCGGGCAACCGGCATCGGCGAGTTCGCGATACTCCTCGTTCATCGCCGTCGCGATGTCCATCACCATGTCGCGATCGTTCGCGTAGTGCTCGTTCCACAGCATCATCGGCAGGCAGGTTGCGCAGATCGATCCGAACTTCACCGGGCGGTCGCTCATCTTCTGCGCCGTTTTCCAGATGGCGCTGAAGTGCAGCGGGCCGCGCGTGATCGGGCCGGTGACGCTCGGCGGATGCCAGGACTCCTGGACTTCGTAGAGGATGTGGCCAGGCTTCATCTCGCCGTAGTCTAGGAAGTGCGAGCTGTCGCGGAAGCCGCTGATGCCGTGCAGGCGCTCGATCGTGTAGAAGAACCACGAGCGGCCACCGACCTCGAGATCGAAGCGGGTATCGCCGTCGACGAGGATGTCGAGGCCCGCGCGCTCCTGTTCGCTGATGTAGCAGGCGACCGCGTCCAGGTATTGCTCCCGGTAGAGTGAATCGCCCATGGCCACCTTGAATGGCCGTCCGTAGAGATTCTGGTTGAACCAGCTCGGCTTCGGAAACGAACCGACCATCGCGGTCGGCAGCATCTTGTCTTTCGTCGCAACGAACATGAATGTCCCCTCTGGAATGCGAGAATCGAAACCTCGTCACCCGTGTCCTGGCGCGGCGACCGCGTCGGTCGTCGCCGGCACGTCTTCCCGAGTATGGCGCGTCGTGCGCATCCTTCCATGTCCGCATCGCCGCGCGGGCGCGCCGAATGCACTCGAAACGCTATCCGTGCGCGGTGGTGCAACCGGGGTGTGTGAAGACGTTCACGATAATCGCAGCGTCATCGCGTTGCGGCGGGGATGCCGGGTCGAATGCCGCTAAAGTGCTGTTCGGCACTGCCGCTGCCGGCAGTGGCCGCAGCGACGTTCAGTGCCGATTCACGCATGAGGCCCTGGAATGAACAGGCGGCCAGCGTCGGCACGATGCGCAGCCGTCATGGACTGCGAACACGAACAAGGAGATTTCGACATGCGCACGATTCGTCACACCGCCTTGCTCCTGCTGCTGGGCGCCTCGCTGGCTAGCCAGGCCGGAAGTCTGACCACCGACGCCGCGATCGGCGGCGCCATTGGCGGCGCGCTGGGTGGCGCGGTCGGCGCCGAGCTCGGTGGGCGCCAGGGCGCGATCGTCGGTGCCGGTGTCGGCGCCGCCGCGGGCACCGCGATCAACACGCAGGGCTACTCGTCGCAGCCGCGTCAGGAGGAGGTCCATCACTATCACGGCGCCTCGCAACCACCGGGGGTCCCCTTCCAGGGCGGTGGCTTCTGTCCTCCGGGGCATGCCAAGAAGGGTCGTTGCTGAGTCTGCCGTTCCCGGGCTAGCCACGCGACGACCCGGGTTCGCGCGAGCGGCTCGCGGTCTCAGACCGGACCCTGGCGCAGTACCCCGAAGCCTGCGACCCACACGGGAATGGGGATGTAGAGCTCGACCTGCGGCGGCGCTGCGCCAGCCGCGGCCATCGCGGCGGCGACGGCGAGCCAGCAGCGGATCTCATGGCCGCCGCGGCCGGCCTCACGCGTGATGTCGTCGTCCGTGTAGGCGCTCAGCGCCGCGAAGTCCCGAGCGACGAGTCGATCGAGGAATTCGCGGTCCCATGCCGCATTCAAGGGCGTGCAGTCGCTGTCGCCCGCGGCCTGCTTCAGGCCCTCTTCAATCACGCGCACCTGGCGTGCGGCCCGCGCTTCGGGAGAAAGCGTGCCGCCGTTGATCAGCCGGTCCCGGACTTCCGGCGGGGCGGTGGCCAGCGCCGGCACCGGCGGGTCGTGCGACAGGCCGCCGGAACCGATCACGAGCACCCGCTTGCCGAGGCCCGCGGCAAATTCGCCGACTGCGCGTCCCAGCGCCAGCACGCGCTTCAGCGGAGGGCGGGGTGCGCCTACGCAGTTGACGAAAATCGGCAGCACCGGCGGCAGCCGCTGCCAGTCGGCGAGCATCGCGAGCGTCTGTGTGAGCCCGTGGTCGACTTCCATGCGATGCGACACGGCGATGTCGACGTCGCGTTCGAAGAGGTGCTGCGCGAGCCGCTCCGCGAGCGCCGGAGCGGTCGGCAGCGGTCCGTCCGGCGTGTTCCAGTCGCCGACCGACGCCGCCTGCGCGCCGACGCAGAACGCCGGCATCAGGCGGTGGAAGAAGCCGTTGAAGTGGTCGGGTCCGAAGACGATGACGAGCTCGGGCGCGTAGCTCGCCACCTCGGCCCGCAGCCGCGCGAAGCAGGCGTCCACCGCCTCCCGCACCGCCGCGCCCGGGTCGTGGTGATCCTTCAGCGGCGTATGCGACGCGCAGATCGCGTACAGGCTCACGCCTCGCCCCGCAGGAACGCGAGGTGCAGTGCGTTGAAGGTCGGCGCGTCCTCGAACTGCGGCCAGTGGCCGCAACGCTGCATGCAGACGAAGCGGGCATCCGGGATCAACCTGGCTATCTTCTCGCCCACCTCGACCGCCGCCGTCGGATCCTTGTCCGTCCAGAGCACGAGCGTCGGCGCCTTTATCTTCGTCCACTCATCGTCGGTCAGATTGTTACGCAGGCGGACGTCCGGCTCCTGCAGGCACAGGATGTGCGGCATCGCTTCCCGCATGCCCGGTGCGCGGTAGACCGCCTGCCGGCACGCGACGAGGTCGTCGGTGACGCTCGCCGGGTCGGCCATCAACCATTCGAGCCGCGCCTTGACCGTCGCCCAGGTGGGGTCGTTGACCGCGGCCAGGGTCAGCGTCCTGATCTTCTGCATCACGTCGGGATTCATCGTCGCGCCGCCGGTCGTGTTCAGCACCAGGCGGTCGACGAGCGCCGGGTACCTGATCGCGAAGCGCGCGCCGACCCAGCCGCCCAGGGACTCGCCGGAGATGTGGGCCTTCGCGCAGCCCAGCGCGCCGAGCACGTTCTTCAGGTGCTCGACGTAGACCTCGATCTCGTAAGGCTTCAGCGGCTTGTCGGAGTAGCCGTGGCCAACCATGTCGATGGCCCAGGTGTCGAAATGCTCGCCGTGCGCGAGGAGATTGCGCGTGTAGGCTTCGGCGTGGCCGCCAGTGCCATGCAGGAGGATCAGGACAGGCGCACCACGCCTGCCGGCATGCAGGTAGCGGGTGCGGATGCCGCCCGCGTCCAGGTAACCCTGCTCGAAATTCCCCGCGCGGAGATCGGACCAGAAGCTTGCGTGCGTGCCGTCGTTCATAAGGCCCCCATGAAGCGTTCGAGATGCCCGGCGTAGTACTGCTTGCGGCCGTACTCGCGCTGGATGCCGGCGAGCAGCATGCCGCGTTCGCCGGCGTAGTTCATCTCGTAGAGTTCGTGTCGCGCCCCGAATTCGGTGCCGCACAGATCCCAGGCGAGCTTGAACAGCTGGGCCTTATCGATGCCGGACACGTCGGCGCCGCGCAGTGAGCGTTCGAGATCCACCGATATCGGCGAATCGAACTCGCCGAGGCTCACGGGCTGCTGGATCAGGCCGCCGCCGCCGAGCTTGCGCAGCATGCCGACGAGCTTCGGGTAGAAGATGGGTCCCATCGCGCGGCCCGCCTGCAGCGCGAAGAGATCGGGATAAATCAGGCCGTTATCGGGGTCGACGGTCGCCTGCTCTTCAGCCGAGCGTGTGGTGCTGCGGATTATCTCGACACAGGCGACCGCCTCCCCTAGGAGCTCCATGATATCCGGCCGCGATGCGAGGCCGGCAACCTCCGCCATGCGCATCGCGACGGCGTAGACGAAACCGAGCTTCACTTCGAGGCGGGCATTGGTCTGGTGCGCGGTCAGCTCGCGCATCCGCGAGTCCTTGTACATGCGGTTCAGGAAGCGGATGTCCTCGTGCAGGAACACGCGATCCCAGGGTACGAGCACGTGATCGAAGACGCAGGTGGCGTCCATCTCGTCGAACTGTGATGAGAGCGGATAGTCGTGGCGCAGGTTCGGGTGCGCGAAGGACGGCCGGCACAAGGTCTTCAGGCCCTTCGTGTTCATCGGGATCGCGAACACGTTCGCGTAGGCTTCCTCACCGGGCTGGAAGGTCGGCGGGAAGGGCCACACCAGGATTTCGTCCGCATAGGGCGCGGCGGTGGCAATGCGCTTGATGCCGTGCAGGACGAGGCCGTCGGCGTTGCGGTCTATCACGCGCAGGCAGAGTTCCGGCTCGCTCTGCTGATGGCGCAGCTTGCTCTTGTCGAGTTGCGGGTCGAGCAGGGCATGGGTCAGGAACAGGTCGTTGGCGGCAACGTGGCGGTAGTAGTTGACCATCGCGTCGGCGCGCGCCGGCGAGAATTCGGCAAAGAAACTCTTCTTGCCGGCCAGCGCGGTCATCATCACGTTCAGGAAATCGGGGCTGCGGCCCATCATGCCGCAGGTGGCTTCGGCCCAGATGCGATAGGACTCGCGCTTCAGGCGCAGCTGCTCGCGGGTGCGCGGCATCTCGAACGGGCGTGCGATGCGCTCACCGAATTCCGGGCAATCGACGGTCAGGATGTCGCGGTGGCGCGGGTCGTGCTGCAGGTCGTAGAGATTCGCGAGCGCACGCACGGACGCCTGGAAGGGTTCGAAGGTGGTGACGTCGTCGACGCGCTTGCCGTCGTACCAGACTTCTCGTCCGTCACGCAGGCCTTCGATGAATTGTTGTCCGGTGCGGACAGCCATGGTTCCTTGCTCCAGATTGGGTTGATTAAAGGTCTGCCTGCTGGCGCCAGGTCGGGTCGACGACGTCGCGGCGCAGGACGGGTTCGCGGCGGGCGAGTTCGAGGCCGATTTTCGGCAGCACGCGCTCCACCAGCAGTTCGTTGCTCTTCAGCAGGCCGTCGATCGGCGCCGGGCCGACCGACATCCACGGCACGAGCATTTCGGGGTTCAGCGCCTCGACGACCTTCTCGAGCTGGCGGGCCACGCTGTCGACCGTGCCGCACAGCGAATAACCGCGTTCGCGCACGGCCGCCATGGTGTTCGGGATGACGCCGGTCTCCCCCGGGTAGCGCAGCGCCTCGTTGAAGCCGAACCAGTCGTGCCAGCGGGTCCAGATGTAGCCGAGCCCGCGCTCCTGGATCGCGATGGCCTCGGCCTCGGTGTCGGCGACGACGATCTCGCGGAAGTGCCCCACGCCCTGGCCCCAGGCGAGCTGGCGCCCGGCGTCGGTGGCGGCCTGGTGGTAGAGATCCACGCAGCCCTTCGCCAGCGGCTCGATCGGCGTGAAGACGATCGGGGTCACGCCATTGCGCCCCGACCACTCGATGGTGGCCGGGCTCATCGTGAACGGAATGCAGACCTCGACGGTCGACGGGTCCTGCAGCGTCTGCGGCGCGATGCCGATGCGTGCGAGGTTGCCGTGCTCGTCGAGCATGCCCGGCGCCATGTCGCGCGTCGCCGGGTGATTCCACGGAATGCCGGGCGGCGGCAGGGTCCAGTGCGCGCCCTCGTGCTTGAACAGTGACTCCGACCAGCACTTGCGGATGATTTCGTAGTGCTCGGTGAACAGCTCGCGGTTCACGCGGTCGTGCTCCGCATACTGCGGGTCGTTGGCGGCCGTCGAATACGCGTTCAGCTTCTGGCCGATGGTCGCGACGTGGCGCGCCTGGTAGCCGCGCGCGAAGCCGGCCATCATGCGGCCCTCGGAGAAGTGGTCGAGCATCGCGAGGTCCTCGGCCAGCAGCACCGGATTGCGCGCCGGCAGCACGCAGCCCATCTGGCCGATGCGCAGCTTCTTCGTCAGCATCGCGGCCCAGGCGCCGAGCATCACGGGGTTGTTGGAGATCTCGAGGCCTTCGAGGTGGAAGTGGTGTTCGGAGAACGCGGTGAAGTCGAAGCCGAGTTCGTCGAGCTGCCTGAGCAGTCTTGCGCAGTCCGCGAGGGCGCGCTGGTAGTAGTTGGGATTCTGGCCGGCGAAGCCGCGCTCGAAGGCCGCGGGCGGCGCGCCCGCGCTGGGCAGCAGGAATGAACCGAAGCGAATCTTCATGCGCGTTTGCTCCCCGTTGCTCGTTGTATGTTTCCGTGTGCGGAAACTAATATATTAGTATGCCAATTAAATCATCAGCGCGGATACGCACGCAAGACCCGGAGAACGCCGCATGTCGACGAAGGTGAGCAAGGGCTTTCCGGTCCGCCCGTCGCGGCGGGCTGGCGGCACGCCGGGCGTCGCGCTCGCGACGACGGCCTACGAGTACCTGATGCAACAGTTGCTGGAAGGTGAACTGGCGCCTGGCGATCGCCTGTCGGTCGTCGACATCGCGGCCGAACTCGCCTGCAGCCGGGTGCCGGTGATGGAGGCCCTGAAGCGCCTCGACGCCGAAGGCTTCGTCGAGATCATTCCCCAGGTCGGTTGCCGCGTCGCGCGGCCGGCGCCTGACGAAGTCCGCGACTTCTTCGAGCTGTTCGCGTCGGTCGAGGGCTGTGTGACGCGGCTCGCCGCGCTGCGGCGCAGCGACGAAGATCTCATCGAGTTCAAGGCGCTGTGCGCCGACATCGACCACGCGCTGCGTGCGGCCGGCTCGCCGGCCGAGCGCGACCCGGCCTATCGGCGCCTGAATCTCGAGTTCCACACCGCGCTGCATCGCTATTCACGTGCGCCGCTCGCCTGCGCGGTCGCGGCCGGCATGTGGGACAGGAGTGATTTCTTCATCCGCCTCGCCTTCGGCTCGCTGTATTTCAACAAGCGGGTGCGGCAGGCGCATGCGCGGATTCGTCGTGCCGTCATCGAGGGCGACGGGGCCGCGGCGGAAGACGCGGTCGCCGAGCACCTGCGCGCGGTCGGCGAAGGGGTGGCCGAAAAGCTGGCGGCGGCTCAGGCGCCGCGCTGAAACGCGAGGAAGTGCGCCGCCGTTTCGCGCGGCTTTTCCAGCATGGGTACGTGGCCGGTGTCCGGCATCAGCGCGAGGCGACTGCCCGGGACCAGTGTCTGCAGGATGCGCGCGCCGGACGCGTCGAGGATGCGGTCGCGTTCGCCCCAGCAGATCAGGGTCGGCAGCGCGAGGCCCGGCAGCGCGTCCTCGAAGGCGACCGGGGTCCCGAACAGCTCATCGAAAAGCCGGGCGTGAAACGCCGCGTCGGCCATCGCGCGCCGCGCCAGCACGCGCCGGAAGGCCGCCGGCATCCACGGCGCGCGCACGAAGCACAGGTCGACGACGCGCTCGAAGTCCGCTTCACTGCGCACCAGCAGGGGGTTCTCGCCCCGGGCCAGCGCAGTCATCACTTCGCTGGGCGTCGCGCCCATCACGCCCGCCGGTGCCAGCAGCCACAGGCTCGCCACCGCCGCCGGATGGCGTACGGCGTAGTGCGCGGCCAGGTAGCCGCCCATCGAGTTGCCGCCGAGATGGAAGCGCGTGAGTCCCAGCGCGTGCGCAAAAGCCGTGATGCGCGCGAGCTGCTGGTCCAGCGAATAGCCGGCCCCGGGCTGGCGGCTGCTGTCGCCATAGCCGGGCAGATCCGGCGCGATCACGCGGTAGTGCCGGGTCAGTTCCCTGGCAATCGGGGTCCAGTTGTCGCGGCTCGCGCCAAAGCCGTGGAGCAGGAGAAGCGGCTCGCCGCTGCCACCATCGAGGTAGGCGATACGATGGCCGTCGACGTCGATTTGCCTGTCTGCAAGCCCTGCGGCGCGCCGCTGGAGCTGCAGGGCCGCGGTGAAATACCGCGCCGGCGCGATGAAGTAGCCGGCGACCGTCGCCGCGGCGAGTCCTGACAACAGCGTTCCAAGCATCTGCGTCGTCCTTCAGTCCGGACGCTCGATCTCCGGCAATACGAGGTGCGACGCGCAGTCCTGGCCGTGGAAGACACGCTGCAGGGCCGGCTCGAAGCGGGCCGCCCGGTGCGCAAGTTCACCGGTGTTCGGATTGCGGTCGTAGCGCGGGAAGTCGCTCGAAGTGACGAGCACGCGCAGCCGGTGGCCGGCCTTGAACACCATCGCCGTGGACCAGAGGTCGATCTCCACGCGGAGCATCTCGCCCGGGCTGACCGGCTGGCGTCGCTGCCCGTCGCGGAAGGACAGGCGCAGGATGCCGTCGCAGACGTTGTAGGTGCGCCCGTCCGGATGCACGTCGCACAGCTTGACGATGAAATCGGTGTCGCGGCCGCTGGTCGCGACGTACAGCACGGCGCGCACGGGGCCGGTGATCTCGAGATCCTGCCCGAGCGCGCCGGACGTGTACTCGAGCACGTCACGGCGGCCGAGGATGCGATGCTGGTCGACAGGGCCGGGCGTGTACTGCGCCGGCAGCAGCAGCGTGCCGCCGGCGGTCGGGCAGGGGTCGGCCGGATCGTAGACGTAGCTGCGCGCATCGGTGTCCGCCGCGCGGCGCTCGCGTGCGAAGGCGCCGTCGCCGTTCAGGTACCAGTGCCGGTAGCGCGCGCGCGACAAGGGCCAGTCGTGTTCATCGCGCCAGCGGTTCGCGCCCTGCACGAAAATCCGGACCGGCGCCTCCTCGTCGATGCCGTTTGCCTCGCCTTTCAGCCAGCGGTCGAACCAGCGCAGCTGCAGGCGCGTGAGGTCTTCCTTGAGATCCAGCAGCAGGCCGTTCGCACGGAAGCCGAAGTCGATGTCGCCCACCACGTTCTGGAACATCGCGTGCGCCCACGGCCCGATGATGAGCCGGCTCTTCTGTCGCGCCTCGTCGCTGCCCGCGGTGTCGCGCATCGCGCGGAAGTGCTGGAGATCGGCGTTCAGCAGCAGATCGTGCCAGCCGGCGATCGACAGGCTCGGCACCTTCACCTGGTGATGGCGCCCGGCGACGAGCAGGCTGCGCGTCCAGTCATCCGGCTCCGAGTGGCGCAGGAACTCGTAGAAGAACGGCACGAAGCGGTCGTCCTCCGGCCGCGCCGGCGCGAAGCGGTCGAGGGGCAGTTCGCGCAGCACGCGCTCGAAATCGTCGATATCGTCCACGAGCTGCAGCAGCAGCGGGAAGAAATCGGCCGGCTGCGGCCGCGAGCGGATCAGCGCCGCCGGCCCGATCGCGCGCAGGCTCCACATCGCGAGCAGGCCGATGTTGAGCGCGCCGCCGCGCCAGAAATGGTCGTGGTAGAAGTCGTTGGGCGCCGTCGTCGGCGAAATCGCGCGCAGGGAAGGATGGCCGGAAGCCGCGGCGAGCCAGGACGTGCCCCCCATGTAGGACAGCCCGTAGCAACCCGTGATGCCGTTCGAGAACGGCTGCGTCGCGGCCCAGGCCAGGGTGTCATGGCCGTCGTCGAGTTCGTCGCGGTACGGAAAGAACACGCCACCCTCGGATGCCCAGCGCGCGCGGACATCCTGGATGACCACGGCATAGCCGGCCGCGGCGGCGCGGATGGGGTCCAGCGTCATCGCGGTGATCGGCCACAGCTCCTTGTTGTAGGGCGTGCGCTGGACGAGCACCGGGTACTTTCCCGGGGCTGACGGGCGGTAGACGTCTGCGCGCAGCCGGGTGCCGTCACGGAGCGCAACCGCGACGTTCTTCTCGACGATGACCGTCATGCCGACTTCTTCCGGCTGCCCTGCTTCGACCGCGCCGGGCCCTCCGCGCTCGCGCCGTCGTTGACCACGCGCGCCGCGGTCGTGAGCCCGGCAAGTTCCTCGAGCCCGCGCCGGTGCGCGTCGATGAAGGCCAACCAGTTGTCCAGGAACATTTTTCCCGCCGTTGTCATGTTGTAGACGCGCCGCGCCGGGCCGTCGCTGGAGGTGTCCCAGGTGGATGACACCAGGCCGCTGCGCTCCATCTGGCGCAACATCCGGTAGATGGAGCCCTTGTTCAGTTCGCCGAGGCCCGCCTCCTCGAGGCGCTGCGCCAGTTCGTAGCCATAGGCCGACCAGCCCTTGAGCAGGGCGAGCAGGTGGGCGGTCAGCATGTCGCCGCTCGGCCGGAGATGTGGCTCGGCGGTTGATTTCTCGTTCACGAATACCTCATCGCAGAAAAAACTTTGTTCCGCATGTTGACACCTATATGCACTCCGCATATAAGTGTCAACCAAGTTTGCAGTGCAGCAAACATCTCACGCATTATTAACCAAACACGGCACCCGGTGTGCCAAGAGGAGCTCAAAAATGACAACGAAGTCCAAGACCGGGTCCGCCCCGGAAGCCGTCGCCAGCGAAGCGATCAACAATTACCTTGAACTGCTGAGCACGTCGCAGGAGAAGTTCGCCAAGTCGCTGAAGGGCGCCACCGAACGCGCCGCCCGTGTCAACGGCACGCTGATCGAGGCCTTCATCGAGAGCCAGCGTGCGGCGCTCGAAACCGGCAAGCGCATCGCCACGAACCCGACCGACTACGCCAGCAACGTGAAGGCGGTGATGGAAAGCGCGACCGCGGCGCAGGAACGCGTACTCGGCCTCGCCAAGACCCTGTACCAGGAACAGGCCGACATCGCTGCGGAGTTCCGCACCCTGTTCCAGGGCAGCTTCGACGCCGCCGACCTCTCCGAGGCCGCGCGCAAGTTCGCTGCATTCTGGCCCAAGGCCGCCTGATCCGAGTGCCGTGGGCCCGCGTGACGCAGGGCGTCGCGCGGCTGCCCACAGCCCCCGCATAATAGATTCATGAACGAACGACACGACCATACCGACGGCGCAGAACCGGTCGACGATTACGACAACCCGTTCGCTCATGACCCTTCGGTCCAGCACACGCTCACGCCGCTGTGGCGCGAATCCGCGTGGGGCATGGACTGGGTGAAGCTGCGCTTGTCGCCCGTGTTCTACGGTTACGGCTGCGAACGTGGCAGCGGCGAACCCGTACTGCTGATCCCGGGCTTCATGGCCGGCGATTACCTGATGCTGGAGCTGCACCGGTGGCTCAAGCGCATCGGCTACCGCTCCCACCTGTCGAACATCGTCTGGAACAACGACTGCCCCGACCGCACGGCCCGCAACGTCATGCAGCGCGCCCGGCGGATCCGCGAGGAGACGGGCATGAAACTGCGCGTCATCGGACACAGCCTGGGCGGAATGCTCGCGAAGAGCCTGGTCCAGGACCATCCGGACCTGTTCGACCGCATCATCACGCTCGGCTCGCCGTTCCGCTCGCTGGTGAAGGCGCACCCGGCGGTGGTGGGCATCTGGGACAAGCTGAAGCTCAACCAGAGCGGCGTGGTCGGTCGCAACCTGCACGCCTCGTGCGGCACCGGACACTGCCTGTGCAGCTTCGTCCGCAACATGATCCAGCCGCAGCCGCGGCCGGTCGCGCAGTTCGCGGTCTATTCGAAGACCGACGGCGTCGCCGACTGGTCCAGCTGCATCGAAGAAGATTCCAGGCACAACACCGAAGTCAAATGCACGCATATCGGCATGGTCTTCCATCCCGATGTGTATCGCGTCATCGCTCGTCGACTGGCCCAGCGGGTCCATCCGGGCGGTCACTCCGCGGGGCTGGCGGCGCACGCAAAGGAGGAAAAATGAACGACGAACAGGAACCGTTGAACCCGGTACGGCTGTGGCGTGAGTGGTTCGTCAAGTCCGAGAAGGCCTGGAGCCAGGCCATGACGGACATGATGGGCGACGAGCGCTTCTCCAAGGGCATGGGCCGCTACATGCAGGAAGCCCTGCACACGCACCGGATGTTCAGCGAGTCCATGGCGCAGTACCTCGCCAACCTGAACCTGCCGTCGCGGCAGGATGTGCTCGACATCGGCGACCGCCTGGGCCAGGTCGAGGACGCGCTGGCGTCGGTGCAGGTGGAGCTGCGCGAACTGCGCATGCGCATGGCCCAGGGTAATGCGGCGGGCATCGCGCCTGCCGCGCAACAGCCCGGCCTCGTGAAACCCGCGCGCACCAAGCGCCCGGCGGAGCAGCCCTGACCATGGCAGCCAAGAAAGCGGGCAAGCCGCCGCCCCCCAAGCAGCAGCCCGGACTGTCACCCGAGGAAATCGACCTGCGGGTGAAGAAGACGATCGAGCGCACGCTCGCCCGCAACATCCCGGGCCTCAACGTGCCCGCGCCCGAGCTCGACCTCGAGGTGGGGCAGACGCCGAAGGAAATCGTCTACACGCGCGACACGCTGCGGCTCTACCACTACCGGCCGGTCCTGGATGAAATCTACCGGGTGCCGCTGCTGATCGTGATGTCGCCCGTCGCGCGCGGTTACATCCTCGACCTCGCGCCCGGCCAGAGCCTCGTCGAATACCTGCTGCTGCAGGGCTTCGACGTCTACATGGCCGACTGGATGCCGCCGCGACGCGAGCATGCGCACCTCGGGCTGAACGAGTACGTCAACGAGATGCTGGACGGGGCCATCGAGCACATCCGCGTCGAGACGGGTGAGCCTGACGTGTCGCTGGTCGGCTACTGCATGGGCGGCATGCTGTCGAGCATCTACGCCGCATTGCATCCCCATCGCGGCATCAAGAACCTCGTCTGCTTCACGACGCCGATCAACGCCGACGGCATGGTGCTCTACAAGCAATGGGCGATGAGCAAGTCCTTCGACATCGATCGGCTCGTCGACGCGCTCGGCATCATCCCCGGCGACATCATCAACGCCTCGATCCAGGCGCTGCGGCCGCTGCAGCGGAGCGCCAACCAGCTGCAGCTGCTGAACAACGTCGACAACGACGCCTTCGTGAAGGCGAACCTGCGCTTCGACCGCTGGGCCGCCGACCAGCTGCCCCTGCCGGGTGAACTCATGCGCGAGTTCGTGCGCGATTTCCTGCGTGGAAACAAGTTCATCAGCGGCGAGTTCCACGTGGGTGACAAAGCCGTCGATCTGGGTAAAATCCGGGTGCCTTTCCTGCACGTGGCCGCCGAATACGACCACATCGTGCCCACCGCCGCGTCGCGCGACCTGATCGGCCTCGTCGGCAGCGACGACAAGAAGGAAATCGTGATCAAGGGTGGCCATGTCAGCCTCGTTGCCGGCGGCAACGCGGTCTATCGCCTGTGGCCCCAGCTCGACCGCTGGTTGAGCGCGCGGTCGCTCTAGCGCGCGCCGTCGCCGCCGGCGCGCGGTGACGGTCCGTCCGAACAAGCATCAAAGAGGAGTCTGTCAGTCATGGCGCAAGCAAAGGTTGCCGAGGCGTGGAAGAACTACCCGCTGCAAACGAAGTTGAAGGGCAAGGCCTATACCCTGCGTCCGATGACCCTCGACGACGGCGAACGCCTGCAGAAGTTTGCGCGTGAACTGCCGCCGCACGACCTGCTGTTCCTGCGGCGTGACATCAGCAAGGCGGAGGGCATCAAGCGCTGGACCGACGCGGTCGAGCGCGGCGCGATGTACACGATCCTCTGCGAGGACGAGCACGGCATCGCGGGCTATTCGTCGCTGCACCTGACGGAGCTCGACTGGTCCAAGCACGTGGCGGACCTGCGCGTCGCGACGGCCGAGCGCGCGCGTGGCGCCGGGCTCGGTCGACTGATGACCCGCGAAGCGTTCAACATGGCGCTGGCGCTCGGCATCGAGAAGGTGGTCGCCCGCATGACGCCGGATCAACAGGGGGCTCGCGCCCTGTTCCAGGAACTGGGCTTCCAGCCCGAGGCGTTGCTGAAGGACGAGGTCAAGGATCGGGATGGCGAATACCACGACCTGCTGATCATGGCCTGCAACGTCGACACCTTCCTCGCGCAGCGCCAGGCTTTCGGCGTCTCCAGCTGACGGCAGCCCCACCGGCCACCGCATGCACGCGAAGGCCCGTCGGGGGATGACACCAGCGACCGTCGACAGGCGTGGACGGCGGGCGCGCCGGCTGCTCCTGGCCTGTGCGCTGTGCGGCGTGGCGGCCGCCGCGCGCGCCGACGACGTCCCCATCGAATTGCCCGTCAACTACGCACTCGTCCGCGCCGCACTCGTCGAACAGATCTTCATCGGTCCAGACACCACCGCGCGCGTGCTGGAAGGCAAGAACGCCTGCAACATCCTCACGCTGTCCGAGCCGGCGGTCGATGGCGCCGCCGGCAGGATCCGGGTGCGCACACGCGTGACCTCGCGCGGCGGTACGCCGCTGACCAGGGGACGCTGCCTGCCCCTGTTCGAGTGGCAGGGCGTGCTCGAGGCGACGGAGGAACCGCGCGTGCTCGACGGCCAGCGCGCCGTTGGCTTCCGCGTCACCGACTCGAAGATCCTGAACGACGAGGGCGAGCGCAGCGCCGTGCCCGGCGTGCTGTGGCGCTGGGTGAAGGAGAACGTGCACCCGCGGCTGGAAAACTTGCGCATCGACCTGGACGTCCCGCTGGCGGCTGCCGGCGCGCTGCTGCGCGAGCAGTCCACGGCTGATGCGGCTGCGCTCGAGGCGATCCTGGCCGGCGCGAGATTCACCAAAGCCTCCGCCAGCGTCGAGGCCCTGAACATCGCCGTCTCCCTGCGCGCGCCGGCGCCGCCACCGGGCTGGACGCCGCCCGCCGCCGAACCGGCGCTCTCGGTCGAGGAACTCGCGCAGTGGCGCGAGGCCTGGCAGGCCTGGGACGTGTTCGCCACCTGGTTGATCAAGGAACTTGCCGGCCCGACGACACCGATGCTCCGCGACGCACTGGCGGGCGTCCTGCTCGATGCGCGCCACGATCTCGTCGTGGCGCTCGAATCGGATTCCGGCCAGGACCCGGTGCGCGATCTCTTCAGGAAATCCTGGCAGCGCCTGCGGCCGGTCATGCGCGAGCTCGGGGCGGGCCTGCCGGCCGGTGACGCCCTGCGCATGCTCAGCTTCCTGTCCGCCGCCGACGTGCTCGACCAGCTCGACCGTGCGGCGCCACAGCTCGGGTTCCGGATCGATCGCGACACGCTGCGTCGGCTCGCGCGCACGCTGCGGCCCGGGCTGACCGACGACATGCTCGTTTATTCGACGGAGGTCGATCCCGCACTGCGCGCGCTGTTCGGATTCGATCCCGAACTCGCGGCCGGTTCGACACCGCGACCGGGCGCGCTCGATTTCCTGATTGCGCCCGCCTACGCGATGGTCGACGTCGATCCCGCGTTGGGCCAGAAACTGCAGGGCTGGGTGCCGCGCGGCGACGACCTGGATGCATTCCTGCGCCAGGTCGACCTGTTGCTCGATGCGATCGCGGAGCCGGAACTCGCGCGCGGCAGGATCGAACCGGCCTTCGTCGACGTCTATCGCGCATTGCTGCCGGCGACCGCGTGGCAGGAAACCTGCTGGCGGCAGTTCGAGATCCGCAACGGCCGGATTGACACCGTGCAGTCGGCGGTCGGCTCGCTCGGCATCATGCAGATCAACAAGCACGTGTGGCGGGGCATCTACAACCTGGACGCGCTGCTCGGCGACGTTTCCTACAACGCGCGCGCCGGCAATGAAATCCTCGTTCATTACCTCGTGGACTACGCGATCCGCCGTGGCGAGCACCGGAAGAGGGGCAATCCGGACGATCTCGCCCGCGCGGCCTACGCCGTGTACAACGGGGGGCCGGCGCAGCTCGCGCGCTATCGCAGGGGCGACACGCGGCCTGCGTTGCGGAAGATCGACGAGTCCTTCTACAGCAAATTCAAACAGGTCCGGCGCCTCGGACCGGAGGCGGTGAAGTCATGTTTCGGCGGCTGATCCTGATCCTGGCGCTGTGCGGCGCCTGCGCGTTGGCAACGGCGGACGACGAGACCAACGCGCCGCTCGAACTGCTCGGCAAGACGGTGCGGCCGGCGACGGTCGTCAAGCGCCAGCTCGCGCTCGGCGAGTCCTATGCCGGGGATACGCTGAGCACGCCGGTGCTGGTCGCCCACGGCGCCAAGGCGGGTCCGACACTGTGCCTGACCGCCGCGATCCACGGCGACGAACTGAACGGCATCGAGGTCGTGCGGCGGACGGTCAACTCGCTCGATGTGAAGGCGCTGCGGGGCACCGTGATCGGCGTGCCGGTCGTCAACCTGCTCGCCTTCACGCGCGGCGCGCGCGAGACACCCGACCGGCGCGACCTCAATCGCTACTTCCCCGGCCGTCCCGATGGCAGTTTCGCCGACCGCATCGCGCACGCGCTGTTCGCGAACATCGTCACGCCGCATTGCGACTATCTCGTCGATTTCCACACCGGTTCGTTCAACCGATCGAACCTGCCCCAGCTGCGCGCGAACCTCGACGACAAGCGCGTGCGCCGCTTCGTGCGCCAGTTCGGTGACATCCCGGTGATGTTCAAGCGTGGCAGCCGCAAGATGCTGCGACGGGTTGCGACCGAGGCGGGCATTCCCGGGGTCAGTTTCGAGTTCGGCGAATCGACGACCGTGCAGACGCCCTATGTCGACAGCGCCGAACGGGCACTGGCCACCGCGCTCGTGAACCTGGGCATGCTGCCCGGCGAGAAGCGGCGGGTCGAACAGCCGGTCTATCGCAAATCCCGGTGGATCCGCGCCGAGAACGGCGGCATCTTCATCTCGCACAAGCTGATCGGCGACGAGGTGAAGGCGGGTGAAGTGATCGGCGTGATCGCGAATCCGCTCACCGAGGAGGAGAAGCCCCTCACGTCCGGTGTCGATGCCCGCGTCCTGGGCCTCGCGAGCAACCAGTTCGTGCTGCCCGGCTACGGGGTGTTCCACCTCGGTATCGCGGAGCCCCCGGCGGCGGAATGACCGCCGCGTTGCGCGCTCAGGCGCCGGCGCGCGGCGCCGGCGGCCCGGGCGCGCGCCCGTGAGCGAGGAAACCCCGCAGCAGCAACACCCATGCGATGAGCGCAGCAACGCCGCCAACGACGTGCGTGCCCGTGAGGATCATTTCCTGCCAGCCCGCTCCGCCTGTCGCGCCGGCCTGCTGCGCGGCGATCGGCAGGATTGCCTGCGTTCCCCACCAGGCGTTCGCGACCTGCGACAGGAACATCGGCCATGTCAGCCACACGGCGAGCAGCATCACGCGGGTGGCGCGGGGCGTGACGCTGTTGGGCAGCACGAGCAGCAGCAGCGCCATCAAGATGAACAGCATGCCGTTCGTCGCGAACTGGATATGCGCGACGAGCGCGAGCCGCGGGAAGGGCGTGTGCGGGACGAAGATGCCCCACACGAGGCCCGCCAGGACCAGCGCGAGACCGTGGATGAGGATCTGCCTGCTTCTGTTTCGTGCATTCACTGGGCGAGGTCCTTCCGGCTGCGGTTGACCCGGCGGCATGGCGCATGCGGCCGGTTCGAAAGTAGCGCAGACGCGCCTGCGCGCGCCACAGGCTCGGGCACGGCAGCGTTCAGCGCGCCCGCTGCGATGGCGCGGCGCGGGTGTGCGGCCAGCCGTCCCGCCGCCAGCGCGGCGGCCGATTTTCCGCGGCCGGTGCACGTCGTGGATGGCCGGGACGAGGCCGATGTCGATTTCGGGATAGCCGACATCGACGTCGTCCGCGGCGAGGATGACGTCGCAGGCAATCGCGAGCGTCATGCCGGCAGGTGTCGGGGGAGACCCGGCCTCAGCCGGCGCGTCTGATCCACTCGACGAGCGCCGACGCGGGCAGCGCACCGGCCTGGCGTGCCACTTCCCGCCCGTGCCTGAACACGATCAGGGTCGGGATGCTGCGGATGCCATAACGCCCGGCGCTTGCCGGTTCCTCGTCGGTATTCAGCTTGGCGAGCCGCAGGGAGGGCTCGAGCTGGGCCGCGGCCTGCTCGAAGGCCGGCGCCATCGTGCGGCAGGGCCCGCACCAGGGCGCCCAGAAATCGACGACCAGCGGCAGGTCGGCTTTCAGGTGGCGGTCGAAAGTCGCGTCGGTCAGTGCGACCGGGTGGCCGGTGAAGAGCGGCTGCTTGCAGGCACCGCAGTTCGGGTGCTCGGCGAGCCGCGCGGCCGGTACGCGGTTGGTCGTTGCGCAGTGGGGACAGGCGATGTGCAGGGGCTGGCTCATGGGCGTGCTCTTCCGGAATGAGGTGCCGACATGCGGGCATGCGCGCCGAAATCAAGCATGCGTGTGGACCCGGGCCGAAACGCCGGCGAAAAAAAACCGAGGAGCCCGGACGGGCGCCTCGGCATCAGTCTCACTAGGAATGTCGTTATTTTTTCTTTATCAACGGAATTTCGGCATGACCTGCCGGGCGAAGAGCGCCATGCTGTCGCGCACCTGGTGCGGCGGGATGCCCGGCATCGCGGTCGCGCAGACCAGGTGGGTCAGGCGGCCACGCTTCGTGTAGTCGTCGATCATCTCCGCGGCGTCCTTCGGCGTGCCGATGATCGCGTCCTCACCGAAGAAGCTGAACGCCTGCTTCTTGATGATTTCGTCGACGCTCGGAATGCCTTCCATCGCCTTCTCGTCGCCCGGCTTGTCGGCGGCTTCGGAGAACCACTTCGCGTAGCAGCTGGCCATGTAGTGCAGCGGCTTCGCGGCCTGTTCCCAGGCCTGCTCGCGGCTCGGCGCGACGAACACGGCGCGCAGCTGCGCGATGTTGTAGTTGCGCGGGTCGCGGCCGTGCTTGACCAGCGCCTCGTCGTAGATCTTGTCGAGCGCGGTGGAACCGACGGCCTGGAAGTGGAAGCCCATGCGCGCGGCGCGTTCGATGGCCTTCGGCGCGATCGCGCCCAGCCACAGCGGCGGATGCGGGCGCTGCAGCGCCGGCGGCACGATCTTGATGTTCTTCAGCTTGCTGAACTTGCCGTCCATCGTGACGGTCTCGCCGCTCAGCAGGCGCTGGATGACTTCGATGCCTTCCTGCAGGCGCGCGCCGCGCTCGTTCGGCGAGATGCCCTGGTCGGCGAATTCCTCGCGGCGGTAGCCGAGGCCCACGCCCAGTTCGAAGCGGCCGTCCGAGATCAGGTCGACGGTCGCGGTGTCCTCCGCGATGCGGACCGGGTTGTGCAGCGGCAGCAGGACCAGGAAGGTGCCAATGCGGATGCGGCTCGTGCGCGCGGCAGCCGCGGCGGCGATCGCGTGCAGGGACGGCGAGTAGCCGTCGTCGACGAAGTGGTGTTCGGTCAACCAGGCGTCGTCGAAGCCGAGGGCCTCGGAGTCGACGATGAGGTCGAGGTGTTGACGGTAGAGCTGTTCCCAAGGAACGCGCGCGAATTCCGGATTGCGGAACGGCCAGAGTACGCCGAAACGAAGAGCCATCGGCTTTTCTCCCCAAGATTTTCGTTGTGAGGTTCGACCGGTGTCGAACGGAAAGGGGCCCGACGTTACACTCCGACTGTCCGTTCGGCAAGCCGAGTCCGGATTGTCGCGACGCAGCACGCTGCCGGCGGCATTTGACCGCAGCATTCCCACCGCGAATGAAGGAGATCCGTGCTCAGTTATCGCCACGCATTCCACGCCGGCAACCATGCGGACGTGCTGAAGCACGCCGTGCTTGCGCTGTTGCTGAACGCCCTCAGGCGCAAGGACAAGGCCTTCGTCTACATCGATACGCACGCCGGCGCCGGCCGCTACGATCTCGCCGACCCTCGCGCGCTGCAGACCCGCGAATTCGAAGACGGCATCGCCCGCTGGTGGACCTCCGCCGCGCCGGTGCTGGGGACCTGGCTGGACTGCGTGCGCGCCTGCAATCCCGACGGGGAACTGCGCTGGTATCCGGGTTCACCGCAGATTGCGCGCAGCCTGCTGCGAGCGCAGGACCGCATGGCCCTGCTCGAGCTGCATCCGACGGACCATGCCGCGCTGGCCGCCGAGTTCGCCGGCGACCCGCAGGTGCGGGTCGAGCGCGCCGATGCGCACGTCCAGCTCAAGGCACTGCTCCCGCCGCCGGAACGGCGCGGCCTCGTGCTGATCGATCCGCCCTACGAGTTGCGGCAGGAGGAGGCGCTGGTCGTCGACCTGCTGGTGGAGGCGCATCGACGCTGGGCGACCGGCGTGTACGCGATCTGGTATCCAATCCTGTCGCGCCTGGCGGCCCAGCGCTTCGTCGAGCGCCTCGCGCATACCGGCATCAAACGCCAGCTGACGATCGAATACATGCCCCACGGCGAGGACTCGACGGCGGGACTCAAGGGCTCCGGCATGGTCATCGTCAATCCGCCCTACCTGCTGGAGGCCGAGCTCGAGACGCTGGCCAAGCTGCTCGGCAGCGGTATCGAGGCGCGCAGCCGGGTGCGCTGGACGGTCGAGGAGTAAGTGCCCGACGATGTGGTGCCCGATGGCGCGGGCGCGCCGCGCCATCGGTAACGGGGCGGGTCAGAGACCGAGGCGCGGTTTCAACCAGGCCGCCATGCGCTCGATCGCGAGGTCGGCCTGTGGCAGGTAGCCGGCGCAGATCTGGAAGATGTGCTGCATCTCCGGGTAGATCTCGAGCTTGACCTCGACGCCGGCGTCCAGCGCGCGGTGGGCGAGGCGCACCGAGTCGTCGAGCAGGGTTTCCTCGTCGCCGACCTGGATGTAGAGCGGCGCCAGACCCTTCAGGTCCGCGTAGACCGGGGACGCGTAGGGGTCGCGCGTGCTCTGGCCGGCGAGGAACAGCGCAGCGAGTTGCTGGATGGCGGGCTTCTGCACGCACATGTCGACCGCGGCGCGCGTCTGCATGGTCTCGCCCGCGCCTTCCATGTCCGCCCACGGCGAGATCGGCACCGCACCGGCCGGCTGCGGCAGGCCTTCGTCACGCAGTTTCAGCAGCGTCGCGACCGCGAGGCCGCCGCCGGCGGAGTCGCCGGAAAGCGCGATGTGCGCCGGCTGTATGCCCTGGCCCAGCAGCCAGCGGTAGGCCTTCACGCAGTCGTTGACCGGGCCCGGGTGCGGATTCTCCGGCGCAAGGCCGTAGTCGAGGACCAGCGCGCGGCAGCCGACCGCCTTCGCGATGTGGCTCGCCATGCGCCGGTGCGAGTTCGCGGAGCAGAACACGTAGCCGCCGCCGTGCGTGTACTGGATCACCCGGTCGGTCCGCGCGCCGTGCGGCGTCACCATCAGGGCCGGCACGCCGCCGGCGTCGACCTGCTCGCAGACGACGTCGGCCGGCTCGGCCGTCATCTCGCCGAAACCCTCGGCGTTCACGCGCATGTCGGCCAGCGTCGCATTCGGGTTGCTCAGGGCGGCCTCGCTGAACGCGCGGTAGGCGTCGCGCAGGTCCTGGGCGGTGCGGATACTCATTGGAACCTCCTCGTTGATGGCGTCCGGGCGTCGTGGCGTGCCGGGCGTCCTGTTGTCGATGCGTCGGCGCCGGCGGCCGCTGCGCGGCCATGGCGGTCGTCCCGATGATATCGGCCGCCGCCGGGCGGCAACAGTCGGCGAATGGGGGAAGGATGCCGCGCGCGGCCGCGGCCGCAGCGCATACAATGGCGGCGCCGCGTCGCCGGACGCGCCTGCATCCTCTCCCGGGAATTCCAGCACTTCATGGCTTCAATCGACGCCGCCGGCCGCCGGCCCACTTCGAGGAACCTGCGCCAGCTGGGCCTGCTGTGGCGCTTCGTCAGGCCCTATCGCGCGCGCGTCGCGGCGGCCGCGGCCGCGCTCGTCGTCGCCGCCGCCAGCGTGCTCGCGATCGGCCAGGGGCTGAAACTCGTCATCGACCGCGGCATCGCGGCCGGCAACCCGGGACTGCTCAACGAGGCGCTGGCCGGGTTGCTGATGGTGATCGTGGTCATGGCCGCGGCGACCTTCGCGCGCTTCTATCTCGTGACCTGGCTCGGCGAGCGGGTCACGGCGGACATCCGGCGCGCGGTGTTCGACCACATCCTCGAACTCTCGCCGAGCTTTTTCGAAGTGACGCGCACAGGTGAAGTGATCTCCCGCCTGACCAACGACACCTCGCTGCTCGAGGTGGTCGTCGGCTCGTCGGCCTCGTTCGCGCTGCGCAACCTGCTGCTGATGATCGGGGCCTTCGCGATGCTCGCGCTGACCTCGGCGAAACTGACCCTGCTCGTGCTGGTCGGGGTGCCGGTTGTCTTCCTGCCGATCCTCATCGCGGGCCGTCGCGTGCGGCGCCTGTCGCGCGCGAGCCAGGACCGCATCGCGGAGGTCGCCGCCTTCATCGACGAGACCCTGCACGAAATCCGCACCGTGCAGGCCTACGTGCACGAGGACGCCGACCGCGGGAACTTCGGCGCGCGGGTCGAAGCCCATTTCAGCACCGCGCAACGGCGCATCATGACCCGCGCGGCGATGGTCGCCGCGGTGATGCTGCTCGCCTTCGGCGCCATCGGCGCCATTCTCTGGGTGGGGGGCCATGACGTGGTCGCCGGCCGGCTGTCGCCGGGCGACCTGTCCGCCTTCGTGTTCTACGCCGTGCTGGTGGCCGGTGCGGTCGGCGCGATTGCAGAGGTCCTGGGCGACCTGCAGCGCGCGGCGGGCGCCGCGGAACGCCTGCTGGAGCTGCTCGAGACGAGGCCCGCCGTCACCCGCCCCGCGGCGCCGCGGGCGCTGCCGCTGCCCGCGCGCGGCGCGGTCAGTTTCGAGGACGTGAGCTTCGCCTATCCCTCGCGCCCCGCGGACCCGGCGCTGCGCGATTTCTCGCTGCGGGTAGAACCCGGGGAGCGCGTCGCGCTGGTCGGGCCGAGCGGGGCCGGCAAGACAACCGTGTTCCAGCTGTTGCTGCGCTACTACGACCCGCAGGCCGGTGCGGTGCGCCTCGACGGCGTGGACGCGCGCGACCTGGACCCGCGCGCGCTACGCCAGCAGATTGCGCTGGTGCCGCAGGACCCGGTGATCTTCGCCACCAGCGTCCTCGACAACGTCCGCTACGGGCGGCCCGACGCCAGCGAGGCGGCGGTCGAGGCCGCCTGCCGCGCGGCCTTCGCGTGGGAATTCATCCAGCGCCTGCCCGAGGGCATCGCGACCCCGCTGGGCGAGCGCGGCGTGCAGCTGTCCGGTGGCCAGCGGCAGCGCCTGGCGATCGCGCGCGCAGTCCTCGCCGACCGGCCGCTGCTGCTGCTCGACGAGGCGACCAGCGCGCTGGACGCCGAATCCGAGCACCTCGTGCAGCAGGCGCTGACCTCGCTGATGCGCGACCACACGACGCTGATCATCGCCCACCGGCTGGCGACGGTGCAGCACGCCGACCGCATCGTCGTGCTCGACCAGGGCCGCATCGTCGAGGTCGGCACCCATGCGAACCTGGCCCAGGCCGGCGGCCTCTACGCGAAGCTTGCCGCACTGCAATTTCAGCCCTAGGCGCGCCGCGCGGGCGCGAAGCCGGCTGACGCCCTCCGCCGGGTCTCCTATGCTAGGTGTCCTTACACCAGCGCCACGGGGGCAACGATGGACTTCGGATTCGTTTTCATGGGTTCCTGCCAGGTCACGCCGCAGGTCAGGCACGCGGAAGATCGGGGCTACTCGCACGGCTGGCTGTACGACTCGCAGATGCTCGGCAGCGAGGTCTACGCCTCGCTCGCGCTGTGCGCCGCGGGCACGAATAAAATCATCCTCGGGCCGGGCGTCACCAATCCCAAGTCGCGCATCGCGCCGCTGACCGCCTGCGGCATGGCGACGATCAACCAGATCGCTCCGGGCCGCGCGATCCTCGGCATCGGCACCGGCAACACCACGCGCCGCACGCTCGGCATGCCGGCCGCGCGCCTCGAGGAACTGCGCGAGCACATCGAGGTCTGCCAGGGGCTCTTCAAGGACCAGGTCACGGATTACTCGGAGGGCGATCGCCACCGCAAGATCAAGTTCCTGAACCCGGACATGGGTTACATCAACCTCAAGGATCCCATTCCCGTCTACATCGCGGCGAGCGGCCCGAAGGTCGCGCAGATGGCCGGCGAGATCGCCGACGGCGTGATCCTGTTCGGCGCAGTGCATCCGTCCATCGTCAAGTGGATGGTCGACAACGTGAAGATCGGCGCGCGGCGCGCCGGCCGCGATCCGGACAAGATCTACGTGCTGTCGATGACGGCCTTCTACCTGACGAAGAACGAGAAGGACATCGAGACGCGCGAAGTGCGCGAAGCGGTGGGGCCGATGGTCGCGAGCAGCAGCAACATCTTCGCGCTGTCGACCCACCACGATCCGAACCTCCTGCCGCCCGACCTGCGCGACGAGCTGATCGCGTTCACCAACGTGTACAAGGACCCGGAAGCGCCGGTCGAAACGCGCCACCTCAAGCTCTACAGCGGCTACCTGCAGAAGCTGCGCCCGGAGCACGAGGCGCTGATGACCGAGAAAATCATGCGCGCGACGACGCTCGTCGGCACCAAGGACCAGGTGATCGACTCCATCCGCCAGATGCAGGCCGCCGGCGTGCACCAGGTGGCCGTGCAGCCGATTCTCGACACCGACGCGACGATCGATCAGTTCGCGGACGAGATCATGCCGGCTTTCCGCCACGGTTGATCTACTGGCGGTGGATACAGCCACCGAGCAACTGTGTCCCGCGCTGCGTTCAGACGGCCTCTGCAGGGTCCAGAGCCGAGAAAAGGTGTCAGATTTCAAATCTGACACCTTTTCTTTCTGAGGCACGCGGGCGCGGGTCTTCGCCGCTCCCGTCGCGGGCTATCTCTGGGTCACATTTGGACGCGGGTACCGGAGTGCAGACCTTGATGGGCCACCGAACACAGAGAACACCGAGCAGGAAGAAGAAAAGCGACTCGAGGTCTGCGGTCTTTGGCGGGGCAGTGCCCGTCAGGCGGCACCCGCCAACTCGATCCCTCTCTGTGTTCTCGGTGTCCTCGGTGGCTGGCCCGACGCCCGATGCACCCGCAACGCCACAGTTGCCCGGCGGGGCGGGGTCGCCGGGGCGCGCTCAGGATGCGACGACCCCGCTCGCGGTGAAATCCTCGAGGCGCTGGCGCAGCTGTCTCTTGTCGAACTTGCCGACGCCGGTCTTCGGCAGCGCGTCGAGGAAAACGAACTGGTCCGGCAGCCACCAGCGCGCGATGCCGTGGGCTGACAGGTGCTCGCGCAGTTCGGCGTCCGATGGTCGCGGCACCGACGGGTCGCCGACGAGGAAGGCCAGCGGTCGCTCGATCCACTTGTCGTGCGGTTTGCCGACGACCGTGGCCTCGCGCACGCCGGCATGCGCCATCAGCGTGTTCTCGAGGTCCACCGACGAAATCCATTCGCCGCCGGACTTGATGAGGTCCTTGGCGCGATCGACGAGGCGGATCACCCCGTCTTCGTTCACCGCCGCGATGTCGCCGCTCTTCCACCAGCCGTCGATGAAACTCTCCGCGCTGCGCGGCTCGTTCAGGTAACTGGTCGCGATCCAGGGGCCGCGCACGTAGACCTCGCCGACCGCCTTGTCGTCCCAGGGGATCTGCTGGCCGTCCTCGTCGAGCACCTTCATCTCGACGCCGGGAACCGGCAGGCCCTGGCGCACGCGGATCGCGATCTCGCCGTCGAGGTCGAGTTCGCGCTGGTCGCGCTTGATGCAGACCGCGGCGGCGATGGGCGCGCACTCGGTCGAGCCCCACGCGGTGTAGACGACCACGCCGTGCTTCCTGCGGTAGTACTGCATGACGGAGGCCGGCGTCGCCGAACCGCCGAGCATCAGCGCGCGCAGGCTCGTGATGTCGTAGGGCGTCTTCTCCAGCGCGTTCATCATGTCGATGCCGACCGTCACCGCGCCGTAGCAGAAGGTGGCCCGGTGATCATGGATCAGCTTCAGGATGTCGTCCGCATGCGGACGCTGGCCCGGGAAGACGAACTTCGAACCCATCCACACGCCGGCGAAGGGCACGCCCCAGGAGTTCACATGGAACATCGGCGAGATCGGCAGGATGGTGTCGTACTGCGAGATGGCCATGATGTCCGCGTTGCAGGCCATCTGCGAATGCAGGTAGATCCCCCGGTGCGTGTACACGACGCACTTCGGGTTGCCGGTCGTCGCCGACGTGAAGCACATCGACGCCGGCGCGTGTTCGTCGACTTCCGGGTACTGGTAGCCCGGGTCGCCCTGGGCGACGAGGTCCTCGTAGGCGTGCACCGACGGGAGCGTCGTCGCCGGAACCTTGTCGGCCAGCACCACGAAGACTCGCACGGTCTTCAACAGCGGCGCGATGCTCTCGACCTGGGCGAGAAGATCCGGCGAGAAGAACAGCGCAACGTCCTCGGCGTGATTGATCGTGTAGGCGAGGTGCTCGTCGGACAGGCGCAGGTTCGCCGTGTGCAGCACGCGGCCCGAGCAGGGCACGGCGAAGTACATCTCCAGGTGCTGGTGGTTGTTCCAGGACAGCGTCGCGACCTTTTCGCCGGGCGCGACGCCGAGCCTGTCGAACATGCTCGCCACCCGCCGCACGCGATCGCAGTAGTCGGCGTAGGTGTAGCCGAAGGTCGAGCCATCGTCCGCGCGCGTCAGGATCTCGTTGCGCGGAAAGTACTTCTCGGGCCGTTCGACCAGCCGCTTCAGGTTCAGTTGATAGTCAGACACGCGACCTTCCTCAGTTTGATGGATGCCAGCGCTGCGCGGTTTGCGCGTGGCCGAGCGGGCGCCCGCGCGGCGCCGCTGCCCGTTTGCGGGGCGGCGTGCAGGACTGGCGACGCCGCCCGCATCGCCCTGGACAGGGTCGCGACTATACTCAATTCGGCCGCTGCGGCAATGCTGGGTCCCCCGTCGCGCCGGCGCAGGGCTTGAGTTCCGGCGTGCGGAACTCCATATGAGAGCAGCCCATCGAAGACGCCGCACGGACGCGGCGCACGCGCAAAGACAAGGAGATTCGATGAACACAGTCCGGGCCCCGGCCGTTGCCGGCACTTTCTACCCTGGCGCAGCTGCCCAGCTCGCGCATGACGTCGACGCCATGCTCGACGCCGCGCCGCCCATAGCAGGCCCGGCGCCCAAGGCGCTGATCGTGCCGCACGCCGGATATAGCTACTCCGGCCCCGTCGCGGCGACCGCCTATCGCACATTGGGCGCCGCGCGCGGCATCGTCCGTCGCGTCGTCCTGCTCGGGCCTGCCCATCGCGTCGCGGTGCGTGGCCTCGCGCTGCCATCCGCCCTCGCCTTTGCGACGCCCCTCGGCGAAATCCTGATTGATCGTGATCTCGTCGACCGGGTGCGCAGGCTGCCCCAGGTCTGCGAGCATGCGCGCTGCCACGCGCCGGAACACGCGCTCGAGGTCCAGCTGCCGTTCCTGCAGCGGGTGCTCGGGGATTTCACCCTGCTGCCGCTCATCGTCGGCGATGCGACGCCGTCGGCGGTGGCCGAGGTGCTGCGGGCCGTCTGGGGCGGGCCGGAAACGCTGATTGTGATCAGCTCCGATCTCTCGCATTACCTGCCCTACGAGGTCGCAGCCCGTGTCGATCGCGCGACCATCGACCAGGTGCTGGCCGGCGATCCGGCGCTGACGCACGAGCAGGCCTGCGGCGCGACGCCGGTCAACGGGCTCATCGAGGCCCTGCGCGGCACGGGCCTCGAAGCAACGCTGGTCGACCTGCGCAATTCCGGCGATACCGCCGGTGATCGCGGGCGGGTCGTCGGCTACGCAGCCGTGCTCTACCGGGCGCCGCTGGCCTCCGGTCGCGACGAAGAGGAGGCGGCGGGCGACGAGCGCGTCGATGTCCAGGGCGACACCCACCTCGCGCTGGCCCGGGCCGCGATCGCCGAGGCGCTCGGCCAGTCCGCGCAGTGGCCGGTCGAACACCCGGGCCTCGACGCGCCCGGCGCCGTGTTCGTCACGCTGACCCTCGATGGCCGCCTGCGCGGCTGCATCGGCAGTCTCGCCCCGCATCGCAGCCTGCGCGAGGACCTGCGTGAAAACGCCGTCGCGGCGGCCTTGCGCGACCCTCGATTCCCACCGCTGTCGAGCGACGAATTCGCGCGGGTGCGCGTGGAGGTTTCGCTGCTGGGCGCGCCCGAGGCCGTGGCCGCGACCACCGAACAGGAAGCCTGGGCCGCGGTGCGGCCCGGCACCCACGGCGTGATTTTCGAATGGCGGCGACACCGCTCGACCTTCCTGCCGCAGGTCTGGCGCCAGCTGCCCGGCCCGCGCGAATTCTTCGCGCAGCTCAAGCGCAAGGCGGGGCTGCCGGCGGATTTCTGGGCCGAGGACGTGCGCCTCGAACGCTATACCGTGCGCAAATGGGTGGAAGCATGATGAAGGACCATCGCCCCCGCGTCGCTGAATCGACCTACCCTGCCCGTTGGTGGCACGTCGCCGCCGATGGCCGCCTGCAGTGCGACCTCTGCCCGCGCGACTGTCGCCTGCACGACGGTCAGCGCGGCGCCTGTTTCGTGCGCAAGCGCGACGGCGAGCGCATGATCCTGACGACCTACGGCCGCTCGTCGGGTTTCTGCGTCGATCCGATCGAGAAGAAGCCGCTGGCGCATTTCTACCCGGGGACGAGCGTGCTGTCCTTCGGCACGGCGGGCTGCAACCTCGCCTGCAAGTTCTGCCAGAACTCCGACATCAGCAAGTCGCGCGACATGGATCGCCTGATGGATCAGGCTTCCTCCGCCGAGATTGCGCAGGCCGCCGCGAGACTGGGTTGCCGGAGCGTTGCCTTCACCTACAACGACCCGGTGATCTTCGCCGAGTATGCGCTCGACGTGGCGGCCGACTGTCGCGCGCTGGGCATCAGGACCGTCGCGGTCACCGCCGGCTATATCCACGATGCGCCGCGCCGCGAATTCTTCGCGGCGATGGACGCGGCGAATGTCGACCTCAAGGCCTTCACCGAGGATTTCTACTACAAGCTGACGGGCTCGCACCTCAAGCCCGTGCTGGACACGCTGGTTTACCTCGCGCGCGAGACGCAGGTCTGGCTCGAGATAACGACCCTGGTGATCCCCGGCCACAACGACAGCGACGCCGAAATCACGGCGCTCGCGAACTGGGTCCGCGACGAACTGGGCGCGCACGTGCCGGTGCATTTCTCGGGCTTCCACCCGGATTTCCGCATGCTGGACGTGCCGGCGACGCCGCACGCCACCCTGATCCGGGCGCGGCAGCTGGCGCTGGACGCCGGCCTCCAGCACGTCTACCTCGGCAACGTGCATGACCGCGACGGCGACACCACCCGGTGTGCGAATTGCCGGGCCCCGGTGATCGTGCGCGACTGGTACGAGATCGACGACTACGCATTGACCGCGGAAGGGCGCTGCCTCCAGTGCGGCACCGCACTGGCCGGGCGCTTCGAGGCCTTCGAGCGGTCCGCCCAGTTCGGCCGGCGACGCGTGCCCGTGGTATTGCGCAACCAGGCTTGATCGCCATCAACGCCGGTCCGCCGGTCGCACGGCAGTATGGGAAGAAAGGCGCTTGACGTCGGCACGTCCGCCGACGGCACCGTCGTACACAAACAGAACAACGCGCGCAGAGGAGCAGTCATGGCCACCACCTGGATACTCGTCGCCCATCGCAGCGGCGCCCGCATCTTCGAAACCCGTCCCGGCGAACGGCAGCTGAATCTGGTCGAGGACATCGACCACGCCGTCGGTCGCCTGCAGGCCCACGAACTGGAATCCGATCGGTCGGGTCGCAGCTTCGACCGCATGGGGGACCAGCGCCACGGGATGGGCAAGGAAGAATCGCCGACGGAACACCTGGCGGTCGCATTCGCCGGCGACCTCGCGGCGCGGATGAAAACCGCTCATGAAGCCAAGCGCTTCGACAAGCTGGTGCTGGTGGCCGGTCCCAAGATGCTCGGCCATCTGCGCGATGCGCTCGACAAGCACACCGCAGCGGCCGTCAGCGCGAGCCTCGACAAGGATCTGGGCGAGACGCCCGAGCATGAGCTCGCGACGCATCTCGCGGGCGTCCTCTGACCGGCGGTGTGGCGGCTTGGCAGGCCTCCGCGGGAAAAGGTGTCAGATTTCAAATCTGACACCTTTTCTCACTCAGCCTGCCGGACCTTGCTGGCGCAGGAAGCGCAACGCGGGGCGCCCATGCCGGCAAGGGCCATGCCCGCCACCTGTCGCCACCTCAGGCGAAGAGATAGAACGCCCCGACGCCGAAACCGATGGCGACGACCACCCGCCGCAGCACCGCGGGCTGAATCCGGCCGGCGACGCGGCCGCCCGCAGCGCCGCCGGCGAGCGCGGCAACCGCCATCACGGCGGCAATGGCCCAGGCGACCTGACCGGAAAACAGGAAGTAGACGGCGGCGGCTACGTTGATCACGAAGGATAACGCCTGCTTCAGGGCGTTGAGTCGGGTCAGGTTGTCGTCGAGGGTGACGCCGAGCGTCGCCAGCATGATGACACCGAGGCCGGCGCCGAAGTAACCGCCGTAGACGGCGGCAAGCCCGATAGGCAGCGCGGCCGCACCGGGCGACAGGGCATGGTGCGGATGTTCCGCCGCGCGGCGCAGCAGCCAGCGGCGCAGGGGGTCCTGCAGCGCCAGCAGCAGCGACGCCCCGATGATCAGCCACGGCACGAGCGCCCGGAACAGCTTCTCGCCGGACTGCAGCAGCAACCAGCCACCGACGATGCCCCCGAGCGCCCCCAGTGGGAGCAGCAGGCGCAGCCGTGCGGCCTGGCCCGCGAGGTCCCTGCGCTGCGCGAGGGTGCCACCAAAGTAGCCGGGACAGAGCGCCACGGCGTTGGTCACGTTCGCCATCACCGCGGGCACGCCGGCCGCGGTCAGCACGGGAAAGGTGAGCAGCGTGCCGCCGCCCGCCAGCGCGTTGACCGCCCCGGCGGCGAACGCCGCCACGGCTATCGCCAGCCACTCCAGGCCCGAGATCACCGACCTTGCCCTTGCGCGGCGTGAGGGGCGACGAGGCGCCCGCTCAGATCAGCGCCCCCTGTTCGCGCAGCTGCGCGATGTCGGCCGCGGCGAAGCCGAACTCCGCGAGCACGCCGTCGCTGTGCTCGCCGGGTTCCGGCGGCGGCAGCTTGAGCTCCGGCCGCGTGCGGCTGAAGCGCGGCGCGGGCGCCGCCTGCTCCACGCCGGCGAAATCGACGAAGGCGCCGCGTGCCTGGTTGTGCGGATGGGCCGAAGCCTCGCGCATCGTCAGCACCGGCATCGCGCAGGCGTCCTCGTGCGCCATGAGGGCGGTCCACTCGTCGCGCGTCTTCGTCTTGAAGACCGCCGCGAAGCGTTCCTTCCACGCCGGCCAGCGCGACTTGTCCATCTGCGGCTCGAATTCGGCCTGGTCCAGGCCCATCAGTTCGAGCAGCTTCCTGTAGAACGGCGGCTCGATCGCACCGATCGCCATGTAGCCGCCGTCCTTCGTTTCGTACGTGTCGTAGAAATGGGCGCCGCCGTCGAGCACGTTGTCGCCGCGCTGTTCGGACAGTTCGCCCAGCGCACGGAAGCCCTGGAAGATGTTGCCCAGCATCGCCGCGCCTTCGACCATCGCGGTGTCGACGACCTGCCCCTTGCCGGACGACTTCGCCTCGAGGATGCCGCAGACCATGCCGAACGCGAGGAACATGCCGCCGCCGCCAAAGTCGCCGACCAGGTTCAGCGGCGGCACCGGCTTGCGGCCGCGCTCGCCGATCATCGACAGCATGCCGGCCAGCGCGATGTAGTTGATGTCGTGCCCGGCGACCGAGGACATCGGTCCGTCCTGGCCGTAGCCGGTCATGCGACCGTAGACGAGGCGCGGATTGCGCGCGAGGCAGGCGTCGGGACCGAGGCCGAGGCGCTCCGTGACGCCGGGGCGGAAGCCCTCGATCAGGCCGTCGGCGCGCTCGATCATCTTCAGCACCGTCTCGACGCCGGCCGGCGACTTCAGGTTCACCGCGACCGAGCGGCGGCCGCGGTTCATCACGTTCATGCGGTAGGGCACGCGGATGCCCGGTTCGTCGCCGCGCGCGCGGTCGATGCGGATGACGTTCGCGCCCATGTCGGAAAGCAGCATCGCGGCGAACGGCCCTGGGCCGATTCCCGCGAGTTCGATGATCGTGATGCCGGCCAGTGGTCCCATCGTGGTTCTCCGTCTTCTAGGTGTTCCAGGTGTTGCGTGCGCTGCCGGGAGCGTTCAGGGCGCGAGCGCGATCAGCGCCTCGCCCGCAGCCTTCAGTTCGCCACGCTGGTCGCGGGCCTCGACGGTGACGTTCACCGCGTGGGCGTCCTCGCGCTTCTCCGTGATGCGGGCGGTGCAGGTGATGGCGTCGCCGACGCGCGTCATCGCCTGGAAGCGCGTGCCGAATTCGCGTATCGCCTCCTGCGGCACCCAGTTCGTCAGCGTGCGGCCCATGCAGGCCATCACGAGCATGCCGTGGGCGACGACGTCGCCGAGCCCGGCCGCCCGCGCGAAATCCTGGTCGACGTGCAGCGGGTTGTGATCACCGGAAGCGCCGCAGTAGAGCGCGAGCGTGAGGCGCGAGATCGGCGGCATCGCGAGCGGCGGGAGTTCGTCGCCGACCGCGACCTGCGAATAGCGGGGCGGCGCGCGCTCAGCCATGGCGGATCACGATCGTGCGGCGGAATTCGGCGACCAGTTCGTCGCGCTGGTTCGTGATGCGGTTGTCCTGCACGAGGAACTCGAGCAGCCCGCCTTTCTTGTCGTAGATGTCGACGACCGTCGACTCGAAGCGCAGGCGATCGCCGGCGTGCGCGAGCCGGTGGTACTGGAAACGCTGTTCGCCGTGCAGCACCTTCGGCAACTCGACGCCCAAGTCGTCAAACCAGCCGTAGGGCTCGGGCCGGTCCATCTCCAGGCAGAAGAAGAAGGTGGGCGGTACGGGCAGATCGGGGTGACCGGCGCGGCGGGCCGCCGCTTCATCCGTATAGATGAGATCCGTCTCGCCGATCGCCTTCGCAAAAAAGCGCAGGCGGCCGCGCTCCACCTCCGTGGTGAACGGGGTCGACGTGTAGCCGATGAATTTGCGATCAAGCATCCAGGCTGCCCGGTGAAGCTGCGCGGCATTATGACACTCATCCGCGCACCGCGATCAGCCGTGCGCCCGCTTTCGCGTTAGGATGGGGCACACCGACCGCCACACCCGCGAGGAGGAATCCATGCCGAAGCTCACGCACGCCGAACGCGCCGCCTTCCTGATGGAGGTGCCCGGTATCATCATGGACATCGGCACGCTGGACGAGACCGGTGCGCCGCACCTGTGCCCGATCTGGTTCCTCCACGAAGAGGACGCGATCTGGTTCACGCCGCGCCAGCATTCCGCGTGGCTCGGCCACCTCCGGCGCGATCCGCGCGTCGCGCTGTGCATCGACGAAGCCGTGCTGCCGTATCGCAAGGTGCTGGTGCGGGGCAACGCGCGCATCGTGCACGAAGTGGGACAGGACCACCTGTGGCGCGATCGCTACCGGCGGATCGCGCAGCGCTACCTGCCGACTGGCGACGCGAACGCCTACGTCGACGGCACCGACGACCAGCCGCGCGCGCTGTGCGCGGTCGATCTCGCTGACGCGGTCGTCACGAGCTGGCGCATGCCGGTCGGTGACGAGGCCTACGACGGCATCTGGGCCAGGCGCTACTGGACCGACGATGCCAAGGTCAAACAGCAGGCGCCCGATCTGATGACGCGCAGCGCCGATTGACGGGGGAACACGCCAGTCCATGCTCAAGGAACAACTCAGGGACAATCTGCAGACCTTCATCCACGACCGGATGGGGGCCGAATTCGAACTCGCCGGCCTGCACGAATCCGACGGGCACGCCGGCCTGACCTTCCTGTTCGAAACCCGGCGCAAGGGCGAACACGAGGTTGCCGGCCGCTATGTGCTGAAGATTCCGCCGGCCGGCGTCGCGCGCCGCGGCAACACCGACGTCTACCGGCAGGCGCCGCTGCTGCGCGCGCTGCACGCGGCCGGCCTGCCGGTGCCCGACGTGCCTTACGCGGACGAGAACGAGCACTGGTTCGGCGTGCCGTTCATCGTCATGGAGCGGTTGCCGGGACGCGTGTTCTTCGTGTGGGATCCGCACGCCTCCTTCGCGCGCGACAGGGAAGGCACCGAGTCGCTGTGGCGCCAGTGCGTGGAGGCGCTGCCCCGCATCCACCGTTTCGACTGGCGCACGCACCTGAAGGACTGGCAGGCGCCCGAGCCGTTGGACGAGCAGGTCCGGCGCTGGCGCAAGATCTACCTGCACTCGCCGGAGCCGCACTGGATAGCGCAGGCGGAGGAGGTCGAGCAGTTGCTGCTGAAGACCCTGCCGCAGGCCGATCCGATCGGCGTCTTCCATGGCGATTACCAGCCCGGCAACGTGCTCTACGACGAAGGCCGCCTGACCGGCATCATCGACTGGGAGCTGGCCGGCATCGGCGCGCAGCTGCTCGACGTCGGCTGGCTGATGATGGCGGCCGACCGCCACAACTGGGTCGACGAATGGTGTTCGATCCATCCGCCGCCGCCGGCGGAGCTGCGCGCGATCTACGAGGCGGGCATGGGGCGTTCCTACGCGGACATTCCCTGGTACCAGGCCTTCGCCGGTTACCGCCTCGGGTCCATTGGCTGCCTCAACGTCAAGCTGCACCGCAAGGGCCAGCGCCACGACCCGATCTGGGAAATGATGGCGCTGACCTTGTCGAACATGTTCGAACGGGCGAAGCAGCTGCTGCTCGATCCGAAGGCCTGAGATCTTCGCCTCTCCCACCCCGGGAGCGGCCGGCCGCGCGGCGGACGGATGAGGGTCGCGGCCGACTGGCGCAGCGCCGGCGCATGCCTCCCTCACCCGCCGCCTTCGGCGTCGACTTCTCGGGGCGGGCGAGGTGAAGCCGTTCGATCAGGCCACTTTCACGGCAACCTGCGCCGTTGGAATTGGCGCAGTGTCCGGCGCCGCCGCTCTCAGGCCCGAGCAGGCTCGGAGAAGGCCTTCGCCGCGAACCTCGGATAGATCTCCGCGACTTCCGCGCGCACCGGACCGCGCAGCGCCGCGAGTTCTGCCGCAGTCGGAGGCGGCGTGGTCGCGGACGGATCGGCGGGCGGATTGAAGTCGAAGCCGGTCTCGCGCCGCACTTCATCGACGGTGTGGCCGGGCATCGGCGTGCGCAGCGTGAAGCGGCCGTCCGCGAAATCGAACAGGGCGAGGCCGGTCACCAGATGGCGCGGACCACCCGGCCGGTGGACATTGGGCGGCGTGACGCCGGCGGCGCTGATGAAGTCCACTTTCGGCACGAAGATGCGCGGCGTGTGCTCCTGCTTGAAGAGAATCACCTTCGGCACCAGCAGGTAGAGGTAGGCCGAGCCGAAGCTGCCGGGGAAACGCCGCGTCGGCCGGTCGTAGTCACCCATGCCGACGAGGTTGATGTTGGCCTGGCCGTCGATCTGCACGCCACTGAGGAAGAAGGTGTCGATGCGGCCCTGCGCCGCGCAGTCGAAGAGTTCGCGGCCGCCGTCGGTGAAGGCGAGATGCTTGCGGCTGCCGAGGATGGTCACGCGCAGCGCCGGGTTCAGCGTGCGGGCGAGCAGCGCGGCGGTCGCCGGCAGCGGCGACAGCGCGCCGACCGCGACGTGCCGCGAACCTTCGAGCAGGCGTGCCATGGTCGCGGCCATCAGTTCGGCTTCCGTGTACGCGCTCATGCGAGCCACTCCTTCAGGAACCCGTCGAAGCCCTCGCGCGTGGTCGCGGCGCGCGCATAGCGCGCGAGCAGCGCGTCGTCACCGGCCACGGGCACGCTGCCGCCGGTGAACGGCAGGGGTCGCATGCCGCCGGGTGCGGCGGCGATACGGTCCACGTACAGCGACGGAATCGTGCCGGCGGCCAGCGCCGGGTCCTCGAGCAGGTTGGTGTCGACGATGGTCTCGACGGTCACGAGGCTGTGCGCGGCCGCGTGCGCCATCGTCATCAGTTCGCGTCGCACCCCGATCCACACGTTGCCTTCGCGGTCCGCCTTCTCGGCATGGAACAGCGCGAAGTCGGGGCGTATCGCGGGGATCAGCACGATCGGATCGTCCGTGCCGTAGGGGTTGTCGATGACCCGCCAGTCGGGCCGCACGCGCAGCAGGTCGGAACCCAGGATGCCGCGCAGCGGCATGAACGGGATGCCCTTCTCGGCGGCCTGCAGCCCGGCATGGAGGGCCGGGCAGGTGCCGTCTATCACGCGCAGTTCCCCGCGCTGCACGGCGTCGGTGTAGCGCGGTGCGAGCCCGTATTCGCCAAGGTTGATGCCCGCCGTCTCGATCGACGCGACGCAGCCTGCGCCGATCAGCACATCGACCTGGAAGCCGGCCTGCGGCACGGCGACCAGGCGCAGTTCGCGCACGCCGCGTGTGACCAGCGCGCGCGTGGCGGCCATGGCGACGCCGCTGTAATCGGGCGGCACCGCGATGCGCGCGCCGTCGCCGATGATGTCGACCAGTGTCGACGGTGAGGATGCGAAAGTCGTCATGTGCGCTCGATTGCTCCGCTGTTGACGCATGGCAGGGCGCGCCGGATGCATGGTGCTCGCGCCGCGCGCGGGCTCCATCGTCGGCGCATAGCCCGCCGCCGGTCAACGGCGTTTCCTCACCGGGGCCCAAGCGCGCTACCATCGGCGCCAGCCTGTAGTCGACGAGAGCATCCACCATGTCCGAATCCAAGCTTCCCGCAACGCCCACCGCGCCTGATTCGCTGGGCACGCGCCTGTCGCGCCGGACCTTCCTGTTCCTGTCCGGTCTCGCCTCGCTCGCTGCCGGTGGTGTCCGCCGCGCCGACGCCGCGGCGCTCGACACGCCTGCCGCAGCCGCGACGCCCGCGCAGATCCAGGAATGGAATGCCCTGCTGCAGGAGGCCGGCAATTTCCCGCTGTACTCCGCGCTGTTCGGTCGCCGCTCGCGCCGTTTCGGCTGGGGCATGGAAATCCCCGGCGGGCCGTTGAAGTTCAAGTCCGAGAAGCCGCCGTCACCGCTCGACGACTTCGAGCGTGCGATGCTCATTGCCGCAGGCATGGGGGTTTCCGGCCATCACTTCGGTATTCCGTATTCCGTCGCGGAGCCCGGGCTCGCGACCTATGCCGCGCGCTATACCGGCCGCACCGCGCCGTCGGCCGCCGGCATCGGCAACGTCGACATGTTCTACACCGAGGACAGCGGCACCTATTTCGTCAGCACGCGCGATGCGAGCACGGACGGCAACTGGGGCCAGGACCGCCTGTCCGACGCCGAGCGCCTGATCGGCGCAGTCAGGGACAAGACCCGCCGGCTGTCCGATACGCGCATCGATCTGCCGCGCGGCGAGCCGCACTACAGCGCGCACAACGTGTGGAACGCGAACGTGCCGGGGTCGACGGTGTTCATGCCGGTCGCCAACGTGTCCGAGGAGCTGATGGGCTTCCTCTTCATCGTCGCCGGCTCCGGTTACACGGTATGGGACGACTACAACGGCCGCGCGGCCGGCGACCTCGACGCCTTCCACAAGAGCGGCCTGCTCAATCCGGAGAAGAAGTACTCCCTGTCCTACATGGAGCAGTACATCCTCACCTGCTCGGGCGTCGAGATGGGCGACGTCGGCCACAACATCGCGCTCGCCCTGCAGACCATAGGCCTCGGCGGCTGGTTCTTCTCGGGCATCAGCCCCTTCTCGCTGATGGGCGCGGGCGCCGCGAAGGGCGTGCCCGGCCTCGGTTTCGACTTCCAGACCAACCCGAAATGGGGCGTGCCGAACCCGATCGGCCTGAAGGGCGTCTACGAGGGCTATTGCCCGCCGTTCCACAAGGACATGCGCGCCGCGGTGCAGGCCTATGTCGACCTGAAGTTCGGCAAGGGCGGCACCTATGATCCGGCTTCGCCCGGTCCCTTCCTCGACAACGCGAAGATCAAGGGCGGCGCGGTGCCACCGGAGCCCGAGCTGGTCGAAGCGGTGGTCAAAATCGCCGAGTACATCTACGCGACCTACGGCAAGTTCCCTGGCACGGTGCCCACGATCTACATGCGCTTCTATACACAGGCGCACCGCCTCGAGACCGACTTCTACGACAAGTTCATGCGCGATCCCTACCTCGCGACCCACGCGCGCAACGTTGCGCGCTGGCTCAAGAAACTCGGTTCTGCGTGAGCCTGGACGGCAGCGGGCCGGCGCCGGCGCGCCTCGCCGGGTTCGCCGCCGATCTCTACCACTGCGCCGACTGCGGTTACTGCGTAGACGCGGTGTGGGCCGAGCGCGGTATCGAGCACGTCTGTCCGACGATCGGCCACCACCTGCCGGTCGCGAGCTATTCAGGCCGCGGCTACATCGCGGCAGCGCGTGCATGGCATGAGGGCGCGGCGCTCGATCTCGACGTGCTGGCGGAGCGGGTCTTCACCTGCACGGGCTGCGGCAACTGCGAACAGGTCTGCCCGATCGGACTGCGGCCCACGCAAGTGGGGCAGGCGCTGCGCGCGGAACTCGTGGAGCGCGGTCATGCCCCGGCGAGTGTCGAGAAGCTGCGGGCGACGATGCGCGCCTGCGGCAACCCGTACGGCAAGCCACCTTCCAGCCGCGGTGCGTGGGCCAACGGTCATAGCTTCGCTCAGCAGGACGCCACGGTGCTCTATGCGCCGGGCTGTGCGGCCGCCTATGGCAACCCCGCGGAAACGCGGGCCGCGGTGGCGCTGCTGGAGGCTGCCGGTGAGAAGGTGGCCTGGCGCGGCGATGACGATCGCTGCTGTGGCGCGCCCTTGCGCGAACTGGGCCTGCACGACGACGCAAGTCATGCGGAGCGGCGGCTGGCCGTGGATCTCCCTGCTGCGCGCGTCGTCACTTCCGGACTCGAATGTCGCCCTGCCTGGCGCGCCGCGCTGGGCGGGCAGGCCATGGGCTTCCCCGAGTGGCTGCTCGAGGCGCTGGACAGTGGACGCCTGCGCGTGACGGCGCGCGACCATTCGCGCGTGTTCGCCTTCGACGGCTGTGCCAACCGGCGCCCCGGCGCCGAAGGGCGCCCCGATCCGCTGCGCGAGGTGCTCGCCCGCCTCGGCGTCGACAGCGTAAACGAAGGCCTCGGCGCGGCAACGGCGGTCTGCTGTGGCGCGGCGGGTGGCATGCCCGCCATGACGCCGGCGTCGGCGGCGCGCATGGCCGGGGCCCGGCTCGCCGTCGTGCCCGTCGAGGTCCCCGTGGTCTGCGCGGACCCGCGCTGTCTCGCCCACCTCGCCGCGTCCGTGGGCGCCGGCGGGCCGCGGCTGCTCGGGCTGGCCGAGTTCGTCGCGACGCACTGCGCCGTGGAGGGCCCGTCGCGTGCATGAAGCGGGCATCCTCGGGCCACTGGTCGCCGCGCCTGACGGTGCGCTGACGCTCGTCGAGCCGATTGACCTGCTGACCTACCAGCGCGACTGCTCGTCGGTCGCCGCGGGCAGGGCAGGGCAGGTGATACGTCCGACCGACGCCGGGCAGGTTGCGGACGCGCTGCGGGCCGCGAACGCGGCGTCGGTGCCGGTGTATGTGCGCGGCGGGGGCACGATGTACGCGGGCGGCGCGAACCCGCACGCGGGCGGCCTCGTGCTCGACCTGGGCGGTCTCGATCGCATCCTCGACATCGACACGGCGCGGGGCGTGGTGACCGTCGAGCCCGGCGTGCGCTTCGGCGCGCTGGCGCAGGCGCTCGCGCCGCTTGGGCTGACGATCGGCATCGTGCCGTCGACGGCGCCGACCGCCACCATCGGCGGCGCGGCGTCGGCGCACGCACTCGGCACCGGCTCCGCGCGTTTCCAGAGCTTCGCCGATCAGGTCGTCGGGCTCGAAGTCGTGCTCGCCGACGGCACGCGGCTGCGCACCGGCAGCGCTGCGGCGCAGGACGCCGGCTTCTTTCACCGTTACGGCATCGGGCCGGACCTGACGGGATTGTTCCTCGGTGGCGACGCGACGCTCGGCGTCATCACCGCGATCGCATTGTGGCTGCATCCCTTGCCCGCCGTGCGCGCGACGAGCTGCTACGGCTTCGCCGACGCGATGGCGGCCGGCGCATTCGTCGACGAGCTGCAGCGCGGCGAGACCCTGCAGCACGTCTGGTACGGCAGCGGTTACGAGGCCGGCTCCATCCGCGCCCGCGTCGGCGCCGCCCGGCCGGCACTCGACCCCGCGACGCTGCCGGGCTTCTGCATCGGCCTCGACTTCGGCGGCGACGAACACGAGGTGCGGCGCGCCAGGGCGACGGCGCTCGATGCCGCGCGGCGCCATGGCGGCGAGGAGTTTCCGCTGTTCAACGAGCTCTACTTCGAACGCCTGCGCAACGACCAGATCTACTGGTACTCGTTCGCGGGCTATTTCGCGCGTTCCCGCTGCGGCATCCTGATGGCTTCGCTGCCCACCTCGCGCATGCCGGCCTTCCTCGACGTGTTGAACCGCTTCCGCACCGACTATCCGGCGCTGGCCTGGGGCGGCGCGGTCGTGCTGTGCCGGCGCGGCCTGCACGGCGGCATCATGGCTTTCTACGACGAGGCCACGCAGTGGCCGGCGGTGCAGTCGGCGATGCAGGCCTGCACCACGGCGCTCGTCGCGGCGGGCTGCATTCCGTACAAGAGCGGCAAGATGTGGGCCCACGAAGTCCGCCGCATGGATGCCTACCACGCCACCTTGCGGGCGATCAAAGGCGCGCTGGATCCCTCTGGTATCCTGTCGCCCGGCAATCTCGGGCTGTAGGCCGGCGTCGCCGGCCCGCAGCCTTTCCAACCGTACCCCAGAGGAGAAGACGATGATTATTGCGCACGTGCGTTTCCCGGTGCCGGCGATCGACCGCGCCGAGTTCGAACAGAAGCTGCAGGCCAGTGTCGTGAAGTACGAAAAGCTCGACGGCCTGATTCGCAAGTACTACATCATGACCGAGGACGGCAAGACCGCCGGCGGTATCTACCTGTGGGAGTCGAAGGCCAAGGCCGAAGCCTGGTACAACGCCGAGTGGCACAAGAACATGACCGCCGCGTGGGGCCAGCCGCCGATGCTCGAGTATCTGGACTGCCCGATCGTCGTGGACAGCGCCCGCGTCCACTCGCGTATCAGCGCCTGATGACGGCCCGCACGGACGGTCCGCCCGAGCTGCATCCGCAGCTCGCCGCGGACTGTCACGTGCTGGGCAGTTGCGCCGGCAACCTGCTGCTGCTGCAGCGGAACGCGCAGGTGCCGTGGTTCCTGCTCGTGCCGCCGACCACGCTGACCGAACTGCACGAGCTGCCGCCGCCGCTGCGCACCAGCCTCGACGCGGCGGCCGACGAGCTTGCCCGTTTCATCAAGCTGCATTTCACCTGCGAAAAGATCAACGTGGCGGCGATCGGCAACGTCGTCCCGCAGCTCCACCTGCACGTGATCGGCAGGCGTCGGGACGACGCCTGCTGGCCGCGGCCGGTGTGGGGCAACCTGATGACCGTAGCCGCCTACACCCCTGAAACCCTGACGGCATTGAGCGCTGCGCTGCGCGCGGCCAACTGTCTCGACTGACATGGCGGCGGACGACCTGTCCCACGGGCACGCACACGTGTCCTTCCCGGCCGCGTTGCGTTTCTGGCTGAAGCTCGGCTTCATCAGTTTCGGCGGGCCGGCCGGGCAGATCGCCGTGATGCACCAGGAGCTCGTCGAGCGCAGGCGCTGGATCGACGAAGCGCATTTCCTGCACGCATTGAACTTCTGCATGCTGTTGCCGGGCCCCGAGGCCCAGCAGCTCGCGACCTACCTCGGCTGGCGCATGCACGGCGTGCGTGGCGGCATCGCCGCCGGTGTGCTGTTCGTGCTGCCGTCGCTGTTCCTGATCGGCGCGCTGGCCTGGCTCTATCTCACGCACGGCGGCAATACGCTGATCGCCGGCACGCTCGCGGGCATCAAGCCGGCCGTGATCGCGATCGTGCTGATGGCGGCCTGGCGTCTCGGCAGCCGGACCCTGCGCAACCCGATGCTCGTCGCGCTCGCGGTCGGCGGCGGCGCTGCACGCGTGTTCGACCTGCCCTTCCCGCTGGTGATTGCCTGCGCCGCGCTGCTCGGCTGGCTGTTCCCCGCGCTGCTGCGCGGGCTCGCCGTCGAGACGGCCCGCGCGGCGCCCGCCGGCGCGCGCTGGGACTGGCGCGGACCGCTACGCGTGCTCGCCTGCGTGTCCGTGCTGTGGAGCGGGGCCATCGGCGCGCTCGTGCTCGGCTTCGGCTGGGATCATCCCTACGCACAGATGGCGTGGTTCTTCACCAAGGCCGCGTTGCTGACCTTCGGCGGCGCGTACGCGGTGCTGCCCTATGTGTTCGACGGCGCGGTGGGCCACCATGGCTGGCTCAGCGCGGCGCAGATGATCGACGGGCTGGCGCTTGGTGAAACCACGCCAGGGCCGCTGATCATGATCGTGGCCTTCGCCGGCTTCCTCGGCGGTTGGCAGCAGCAGGCGCTCGGGGCCGACGCGCTGCTGGCCGCCGGTGTCGTGGGTGCCCTGGTCGCGACCTGGTTCACGTTCCTGCCGTCCTTCCTCTTCATCCTCGGCGGCGCGCCGATCGTCGAGGCAAGCCGCGGCATCAGCCGCCTCACGGCGCCGCTTGCCGCCGTGTCGGCGACGGTCGTCGGCGTCATCGTGCACCTGGCGTTGTTCCTCGCGAGCCACGTCCTGGCCTGGGAGCGCGCCGGGATCCCGTCGATCGCCATTGCAGCCGCAGCCTGGTGCGCGCTCGCGCTATTCAAGCGCGGGCTCGTCGAGGTCGTCGTCGGCGCGGCGGCGCTCGGGCTGCTTGCGCAGCTGATCGGGCCCTGAGGCGGCCGCTCGCCGACGGCACGCGTAATATGGCTTCCATGCGCAAGCGGCAGTTGACGAAGCAGTCGCAGAATGAGCCCGGTTTCGACCGGGGCGGTATCGCCCGCGCCCGCGCCTTCCTCGACGCGCATGCCGCCGCCATCCCCGAGATGGCGGGGTTCTACAAGCTGCTCGCCAATCCCGTCCGCGTGAAGGCCCTGCTGGTGCTGGGGCGTATCGAGCGGATGTGCGTCGGCGACCTGGCCCAGGTGCTGGGTCTCAGTATCGCGGCGACCTCGCAGCAACTGCGCCTGCTGAAGGAGGGGGGCTGGCTGGGGACGGCCGTCGAAGGCAAGCAGGTCTTCTACTTCCTGACGGAGCTCGGGCTGAAGGAGGCGCTGGAAGGCGACCTTCGCCTGCTGCGGAAGAACGCGCGCTGAGCACGCCGCCGGGGGCTGGCGGAGCCCTGCGCCGGTGTTATCATTTTTTCATTATCGAAAATGATTGAATGTGCCGTGATGCGCGCCAGCCCTGCTTCGCAATCGACCCTCGAACGCCACGCCTGGCCACTGCTGGCGGTCGCGGTGCTTGCCGAGATCGCCGGCGTCCTGGGGCTGCGACTCAGCGCGGGATTCGAGCGTCCGGGCCCGGGTGTCCTCGCGCTGCTCTCATTCACGCTCGCGCTCGTCCTCGTCAGCCGCGTGATGCGGCGCCTGCCCGTCAGCGTCGCCTATCCGGTATGGGCAGGCGGCGGCACCGCCGGCGTGGCGGCGCTCGGCATGCTGTTCCTGCGGGAACCGGTGACGCTGGCAGGACTCGCCGGCATCGGGTTCGTGATCGGCGGCGTGGTGTTGATCAACCGCACGGCCGAGAAGCGCTGTGGCTGCTGACTGTCGTCGCGCCGCGGTGGCGCGCAGGTGATGGCGACGGGCTGGCTGCTGGTGGCGGGCGCGATCGTGGCGGAAATCACCGCCGCACTGCTGCTGCGTTACAGCGACGGCTTTTCGCGCTGGTTGCCGTCCATCGGTGCGCTCTGTGCCTTCGGTGCGGCGTTCTACGTCGTCAGCCTCGCGCTGACCAGCCTGCCGATGAGCATCGTCTACCCGGTATGGGCGGGCGGTGGGACTGCCGGGGTCGCGCTCATCGGCATGGCGGCGCTCGGCGAACGGGGCGGCCTGCTGAAGGTATCGGGCATCGCGCTGGTCGTGGCCGGCATCGTGCTGCTCAATGTCGCGGCGGGCGGCGCCTGAGTTCCCGGGAACATTCGCGGAAGGGGCTTTGATGCTGAACTACCTGCGCTACTTCGGCACCCACGTGCTGCTGCTGGTGACCATGGCGGGCCTGCTGGCCGGCGGTGCGTGGTACTGGGCGGGACTCGCCGCGGGCGTCGTCATCTGGATAGGCGGCGATGCGTTCAGCTTGCGGGTCGGGCCGACGCCGCGTTACCGGCACGAGGTGGTGCTGGACCTGGCGCTCTACAGCCTGTTTCCGCCGCTCGTCGTGCTGGCGGTGCTGTACGCGTGGACGCTCAGCCCGGGGGACCTGTTCGGTATCGGTGCGTGGGTCTCGCGGACCGGCGGCTACGATGCCATCACCGCCCGCGGACGCGCGGGTCCGCTCGATTACCTGGGGGCGGCGTGGTCCTTCGCGCTCACCGTTGCCCTCGCAGGCATTCTCGTCGCGCACGAACTGGTGCATCGCACGCGCGACCGGCTCGCGATGTGGGTGGGTCGCTGGCAGCTCGCCATCGCGTTCAATGCGTCGCTCGAAATCGCGCACGTGTTCGGCCATCACAGCGAGGTCGGCACGCCTGTCGACCCCGCGACCGCCCGCCGCGGCGAGAATGTCTACCATTTCTTCATCCGCTCGACGGTTGGCCAGGTGTTCCAGGCCTGGCGTATCGAATCCGCCCGCCTCGCCGATCGCCCCAAAGCCATGCGCATCCTCGCGAACCGCGTGGTGCACGGCTTCCTGCGCTCGGGTCTGGTGGCCGGGCTGTTTTTCGCCGCCGGAGGTGCGTTCGCGCTCGGGATGTTCCTGCTCGCGTCGCTGTACAACAAGCTGCTGCTGGAAGCATTGAACTACATGGAGCACTACGGCCTGGTGCGCGTGCCCGGGACACCCATCGAGCAGCGCCATTCGTGGAACTCGCACAGCGCATTCAGCCATGCGGTGTTGTTCAACCTGCCGTACCACGCCGACCACCATGCCCGCGCGGGTGTCCACTACCCCGCGTTGCACGGTTCGGATGCCGCGCCGGTGCTCGGCAGGGGTTACCTCGCGACGCTGCCGCTGGTGCTCGTGCCACCCTTGTGGCGGCGACTGATCGCCCCGCGTCTCGCGCGCTGGGACGCGCTGCAGGCAACACCCGCGGAGCGGGCCCTGCTCCCCGGATCGAACTGAGCGTCGCGGTCCGTCGCCAGGCGCCGATGGCGGGTCTGGTGGAGACAGTGCCGGACAATTCCTGAACCGGGCAATCGACACGGCGGCTGCGCTTGCGCTAGAGTCCCGCCGTCATTGGGGAGTAGCCGCTCTTCGTCACCGAAGAGGCCCGCGTCAACACACTTGGCCCGCACGGCCATGGCGCAGGCAGTTCACGACCTGGCAAGACCTTTGACCACTACGCGTCCGAACTGGCCGGCGACGCGTTGTGGTCATTCGTGTCCTGTCCGGCCTGGAAAAACATCATGGAAGCGCTCCTCGTCTCGACCGGTGTCGTCGCGCTCGCCGAAATCGGCGACAAGACCCAACTCCTTGCGTTCATCCTCGCCGCCCGCTTCAAGAAGCCGGTGCCCATCATCGCCGGCATCCTGGTCGCGACGATCGCCAACCACGGGCTTGCCGGCGCGCTGGGCGCGTGGATCACGGCCACACTGAGTCCCGAAGTGCTGCGCTGGGTGCTCGGCCTTTCCTTCGTCGGGATGGCGATCTGGACGCTGATCCCGGACGAGATCGAGGAGGACGAAACGAAGGTCGCGCAGCGCCTGGGGGTGTTCGGTGCGACCCTGTTGACCTTCTTCCTGGCCGAGATGGGCGACAAGACGCAGATTGCAACAGTCGCGATGGCGGCCCACTACGCGACGCCGGTGCTGGTCGTCGTCGGCACCACGCTCGGCATGCTGGTTGCGGACGTGCCCGCGGTGTTCGTCGGCGATCGCCTCGCGTCGAAGATCCCGATGAAACTGGTGCACGGGATCGCCGCGGCGATCTTCGCCGTGCTGGGCGCCGCAACGCTGCTCGGGGCCGGCGCGGGCCTCGGCTTCTGACCGGGCTGCCACGGTCCACGACGCGCTCGGTCCGGCGGATTCCGCGAATCGCTTCACAGAACGCGCGCCAGCGCCCGAGCGTGCTGTAAACGATCATGACGTGGTGACCTGCCGCGCAGGACGCCCTGCGCGGAGAGAACAGAATTTTTCCCGTAATATATAGGGAATAATTCCATGAAATCACGCAAGTGCATCAGCATGTGGCTGGCCGCGGCTTCGGCGCTCGGTTTCGTCCTGGTCGCCCAGGCGGCGCCGCCGTCGACCAATCCGGGCGTGGGCAATCCCAATCCGCCGGGCCTGGCCAATCGACCGCCACAGGCGGCCAATCCCATTCCGCCGGGCCTGGCCAACCCGCCGCCGCCGGGCGTCGACATGCCGGCGCTCGAACTCGAGCTGCTGGTCGGGGACCCGCCCCCCGGCCCTGCGCAGTTCGAAATCGAACCGGCGTTCGAACCCGGGCAATCGCGGGTGGCGAACAGTATCCCCGAGCCGACGTCGGTGGCGCTGACGACGCTGGGCCTGATCGGCGTCGGGCTTTGGCGCAGGCGCGGCCGGCGCGCCGCCTGAGCCGGCAACCGCGCCGGTATTCGTGGCGCGGCGCGCTGGCCGGCGTGGCGGTCGGCGTCCTTCCGCCGCGCCCGGGCAGGGACCCGGGAAGCCCGCGCTGGCGATTCGTGCCACGTGTCATGAGCCCCAGGGCGGGGGATCGGCGCCGCTTCTGTGACGGAGTTCGCCGAAGCAGGCTGGCTTTATATTTCCGAATTGGTTGTATAGAGCGGTTGAAGCGTTATTTGTGTGTAAGCTACCAGTCCAAGGTCCTTGCCTCGGGCGTGCCGTGGGCCAGCCGAGGGTCGATGAAGCTTCCTCGGGGAGGCTTCCGTGGGCGCCCCCAACTCCAGTCGCGGTCCGAAATGAACGAACACTTGGCCAGTACCCTTCCCGCGCGGGCCCGGCTGCTGGCCGGATCCGTCCTGTGCGCGCTGTCCGCCCCGGCCGGCGCCGCCGCTCCGTCCGCTGCAGGCGGTGTGGATTGGTCATTGCCGGCAGGCGCGGCGCTGCTGTCCGTCATGGCCTGTGCCTGGCTCGCCTGGCGCCGCATGCGGCCGCTAGGGGCGGGGCAATTGTCGGCCCGGGCCGCCGGGCCGGGAGGTGGGCAGGGCGCGCGCGACCCCAGGTGCCTGCAGGCGCTGTTCGCCGCGACCGATGACCCCTTGCAGCTCGCGCCCGAGATGCTCGCTGCCGTGGCCGCTGCGTTGCCGGCGTGCTGGCGTGACGTCGCCGACGCCAGCGTGCGCATCGATTTCGACGGCCAAGCGTTCGGCGCCGCCGCGGACGCGTCGATCGCCGCCGAGATCAGCGCACCCATTTTCGTGGGCGAACAGAACCGGGGGCGGATCACCGTCGCCTCGCGCCTCGCCGAGCCCTTTACCGAAGAAGACCGGCTGTTGCTCACCGTCCTTGCGCAGCGCGTCGGCAGCGTCCTGCAGCGCGGGGTCGCGTTGCGCGCCCTGCGTGACAGCGAGGCGCGCCATCGATTGCTCAGCGAACGCACGCCGCAGGCCCATGCGCTGCTGAGGGATGGGCGCGTGCTCGCCGCGAACCGGGCCGCCTTCACGCTGCTCGGTTACCAGGGCGCGCCGCAGCTGATCGGCAAGTCGGTGCTCGAACTCTCGTCGGCCGTGCAGATCGACGGCCAGCCGACCGCGCCGGCCCTGCAGGCGCAGCTCGACGAATGCGCGGCGCGCGGCGAGGCGTGCACCGAATGGTCTCTGCTGCGGGCGGACGGGAGCGCGTGCCCTGTCGGCATGACGCTGACGACGGCCACATCCGGGGAGCCCCGGCTGGTCCACGTGGCCTGGTCGGATCTCGACGGGTTCAGGCGCGTCCAGCATCGCGACGGCCCGGCGGCCGCGGCCGCTCACCGCACCGCGGCGCTGGAATCCCACACCAGGGAGCTGCGGGCCGCAGTCGCCGAGCAGCGCGCCGTGTTCGATACGGTCAGCAGCGGCGTTGCCGTGGTGCGCGATTTCCGCGTCCAGAGCAGCAATCGCAGCCTGCGGCGCATGCTTGGTTACGAAGCCGGCGAGCTGGTCGGCCAGCAGGTCGAAACCTGGTTCGCGGATCCCGACAAGTTCCGCCGCGTGTCCGAGGATTTCGAGCAGACCGTGGAGGAGCTGGGCGCCTTCCGCACCGAGCAGATGCTCGTGCGCAAGGACCGCTCGAGCTTCTGGGCGCGCCTGAAGGTGAAGCCGATCCGTGAGGAGGAGTTCACCGAGGGCGCGTTCGTGATCACGGTCGAGGACATCACGGACGAGCACAACCTGCTCGTGGAAACCCAGCGCGCGCAGGCGGCGGCCGAGGCGGCGGCCCGCGCCAAGGCCGACTTCCTGGCCAACATGAGCCACGAAATCCGGACGCCGATGAACGCCGTGATCGGGCTCACCCACCTGCTCCTGAAGTCGAACATCGACGACGCGCAGCGCCAGTCGCTGGAGAAGGTGCAGGCCTCGGGCCAGCACCTGCTGTCGATCATCAACGACATCCTGGATTTTTCGCGCTCGGAGTCCGGCAAACTGTCGCTGGAACGCGTCGAATTCGAGCTCGACGGGCTGCTGCGCAGCGCCGTGGGGCTCGTCGCGGAGCGGGCGCGCACGAAGGGCCTCGACCTCATCATCGATCTCGACCCGGACGCGCCGACGCACCTGGTCGGCGACCCGCTGCGGATTCGGCAGGTGCTCGTCAATTACCTCGGCAACGCGGTCAAGTTCACCGCCAGCGGCGAGATCGTGATCGGAATCGCGGTGACCCGGCGCACGCAGTCCGACGTGATCCTGCGCTTCACCGTCAGCGACACCGGCATCGGCATTGCCGACGACCAGTTGCCGCGGCTGTTCGAAAGCTTCCAGCAGGCCGACACCTCGACGACGCGCCAGTTCGGCGGCACCGGCCTCGGACTTGCCATCGCCAAGAGCCTTGCCCAGCTGATGGACGGCGAGGTCGGCGCCCGCAGCGAACTCGGCAAGGGTTCGCAGTTCTGGTTTACGGCGCGGCTGGGCATCGGCGCCAGCGCCCCGGACTCGCTGGAAGCGGAACTCGACCTGATGGGCTGGCCGGTGCTGATTGCCGTGCGCAATGACCGGGCCCGCGCCGCCATCGCCCGCATGCTCGAAAGCATGGCGCTGCGGGTCCACCGGGTCGCGACGGGCGCCGACGCCATCGCGGAACTGGCGGGTGCGGATGCCGCGAACACGCCTTTCAGGCTGTTCCTGTTCGACGCCACCCTGACCGACGTGGCGGGGGCGGAACTCGCATCCACGGTCGGCCAGATGCAGCTCGCCGCGCCGCCGGCGCTGGTCTTCCTCGGCCCGGATGTCGACGTCGACCGCCTGGGCCGCAGCGGCATCCACGCGGTCGTCGACATGCCGGCGACACCGTCCATGCTGCTGGCGGCCATATTGGGCGCGAGTCAGCGCCGGCCGCTGCTTTCCAGCGCGCCGGGGGAGGGTCCGCCGGCCGGTGCGCCGACGCAGGTCATGGCCGGCGCCCGCGTGCTGGTGGTGGAGGACAACGAGATCAACCGCGAAGTGCTCACCCAGCTGCTCTCGCAATACGGCCTGCGCATCGCCGTCGCCCAGCACGGCGCGGCGGCCGTGCACAAGGTCGAGTCCGAGCGCTTCGATCTCGTGTTCATGGACGTGCAGATGCCCGTCATGGACGGGCTCGAGGCCACGCGGCGCATCCGGGCCCTGCCCGGCAGGCCTGGCACGGTGCCGATTGTCGCGATGACGGCCAACGCGCTGATCGGCGACCGCGAGCTTTGCCTCGAGGCCGGCATGAACGATTACGTGTCGAAGCCGGTCGATCCGGTCATGCTCGACGAGAAGCTGCGCCAGTGGCTGCCCGCGCGGGCGCCGGTATTCGAGTTCGAGGCAACGGTGCCAGAACTCCCGGCCGCGGCCTCGCCGCCGCGTGTGCTGCCGGACGAGCGCTGCCTCAACAGCGAGACGGGCATCCGCCTGGCGGCGGGCAATGTCGCGCTCTATAACCGCATCCTCGACAAGTTCCGGCGTTCCCACACCAGCCATGTCGCGGAAATGCGTGTCGCGATCGCGAACGGCGACTGGAGCACCGCGCGCCGGCTGGCCCACACGCTGAAGGGCGAGGCGGCGCAAATCGGGGCCGAGCCCCTGCGCTACGACGCCGAGCAGCTCGAGCACGCGCTGCGCAAGGGCGAGGCGGTCGATCGCATCAATGCCCTGCTCGACCTCGTCGATGCGAGCCTCCTGGAACTGTTGGCCGTCCTCGAACGGCGTCCGAAACCGGTGGACGTCGAGCCGCGGCCGGCGGCGGAGGGCGCCGACTTCGAGCAGCTCCGCCGCAAGCTCGCGGCCCAGCTCGCGGCGAACGACTACGAGAGCGTGCAGACCTTCGCCGACCACCGGGAGGACCTGCGGTCGAGACTCGGGGAAGCCTATGGATCACTGGAGCGGGCCATCGAGAATTTCGAACTCGAATCGGCGCTCCAACTGCTGGAGCAGCCTGGGCTGACCGCGACGGGCAACACCTCGACGAAGACGGGGGCCAGCGCCGAGTGAGCCTCGGCCGGCAGGGGATGCACGGGGCGACCGTGCGAGGATTTTCATGGCGGGAGCGTCTGTCGAATTGGGCGCTCAGGCTTATCGCATTTCATCCGTAAGGGCCGCCATGCCGAACATGGCCCGATCCTATCGATGATTGGCGTTGGAACCGATGTTGCCTTCAACCTCCTGACCGCAGAATGGAATCCTGGATTCAGCCGACCGATGGGATTCACTGCATGCAAATCAGAACGCTTGCCAGCTTGCTGGCGCTCAGCTTGAGCCTCCCCTCCTACACCGCTTACGCCGAGGAGCGCGCCCCTGAAGCCGCGATATCCTCCGGGAAAGTGCAGTACCAGCAGATTCGCAACGCCACGGCGAGAATCAGCTACGGCAAGACGACCTTTCTTGTCGATCCGATGCTTTCCAAGAAAGGGACGTACCCGGGATTCAAAGGTACTTATCGGAGTGAGTTACGCAATCCACTCGTGGAATTGCCTATGTCCGAAGCGGAGGTGATTGCCGATGTCGATGCGGTGATCGTCACTCACACCCATCTTGACCATTGGGATGATGCCGCGCAGGCGCTGCTGCCGAAAGATGTCCCCTTGTTCGTGCAGAACGGCTCGGATGCGGAAATCCTTCGCAAGGAAGGCTTCACGGACGTGCGTGTTCTCAATAGCCAGGCCGAATTCGGTGGTGTGACATTGACCAGGACAGGCGGCCGGCACGGAACTGAAGCGATGTACGCATCGCCACCGCTAGCGGCCGGCTTGGGTGTGGCGATGGGCGTAGTGCTTCAGGCACCGGGCCACCCAACCCTGTACCTCGCTGGCGACACCATCTGGACCGGCGACGTCGACCAGGCGCTCTCTACGTACCAGCCCGAGGTGATCGTGCTGAACGCAGGCTATGCGCGTGTCACGGGCTTTGAAGGCGCCATCATCATGGGCAAGGACGACGTACTCCACGCTGCCCAGGTCATGCCAAAGTCGGTCGTCGTGGCAGTACACCTGGACGCCATAAATCACATGGCGCTAAGCCGCGAAGAACTGAAAAAATTTGTCCTTGAAAAAGCAATCCAACCCAGGGTGGAGATCCCCGAGGATGGTGCATCCCTGAAATTCTGAATCAGTGAGTGGGCAAGATACGGCTCATTCCCATGTACTGGCCTGACTGACGCTTCCCAGACTCCATGTGTACCTGAGTGTTCCCGATCAAGGCGCAGCGATTTCGAATGTCGTTATCGCGCGCAGCGGACGGCATTCTCAACAGCAAGGAAACCGGCATGTCTCTTGAGGACAATAAACAACTGGTCCAGCGCTTTTACGCGGCGATAGAGCGCGGTGATTTCGACGCGTTGCACGGCATGGTTCATCCCGAGTTCGTGTTTTACAACCAGATCGACATTCCACATCCCGGCGTGCAGGGGCTGATCGACGCCGAGAAGAAGAACTTCGATGCCTTCGAAAGTTTCCGCTTCCCTATCGAGACCATGGTCGCCGAGGGCGACAAGGTCGCGGCTTACATGCTGTTCGAGGGCGAGGGATACCGCTCCGCCGTTTTCGGCATACCCGCGAACGGGAAGAGCTTGCGCATTTCGCTGATGATGCTGCTGACCATCAAGGAGGGCAGGATTTTGGAGAAGCGCGCGCATTTTGACGTGGGGGATGTCCGTCGCCAGCTCACTGCGGACTGACTGCTTCCCTCCATGTCACTGGCCTGGCGATACCGGATGGGTGGTCTGTTGCCGCTGGCTGGCTATCCGATCACAACGAGGATTGATGCGCGGGCGATGTTCTCTGCCCACGATGGGTTGCCAGAACGTCTGCAGGAACCTTGAAACTGAGCCGCCAGATAGTGGGCGATACACCGAACGCCGCGCGAAAATGCTGTCTCAGTGCGGCGACCGAACCGAAGCCGGCGGCTCGTGAGATGGCATCGATAGAGAGGTCGGAGGACTCGAGCAGGGCCTGAGCCCTGGCGAGGCGTTCCGTCAGTAGCCAGGCTGTGATCGTGGTCCCGGTCAATGCCCGGAAATGACGGGTGAAGCTGCGGCGGCTCATGCGAGCCCGCTCCGCGAGACTATCCAGCGTGTGCGGTTCACCCAATCGCTCGCGTATCGAATCAAGTAACTGCGCCAATCTGGTGTCTGACGCTGCCTTGGGCACGGGCTGCTCGATGAATTGCGCCTGCCCGCCTTCGCGATGAGGGGCTACCACCAGGCGTCGGGCAGTTCGATTCGCCGCGGTGGCACCCATCCGCCGGCGCAGGACGTGCAGGCAGGCATCGAGGCTTGCCGCAGTGCCGGCCGAGGTCAGCACGTTATCGTCCTCGACATAGAGCACGTCTGGACGCATGTCGACTTTGGGAAACCGTCGGGCCATCTCGTCCGCGAGTTCCCAATGCGTCGTCGCTAGCCGGCCATCAAGAAGGCCGGCGCTGGCCAGCACATGGGTGCCGAAGCACAGGCCGACCAGTTGGGCCCCGCGTGCATGCGCCCTGACCAATGCATCAAGGAGGGGCTTTGGCGGTTCGTCCAGGGTATCCCGCCATCCAGGGATAACGATCACCTCGGCCTCGTCAAGCAATGACAGCGGCTCGAGATCGGTCAGCCCGAAGCCAGCGGACGTCTTGATTGGACCGTCCTCGCCTGCGCAGACGCGGACATCGAATGTGTGGGGCGTGGCCGGATAGCTATCCCCGAACACGATGCAAGGCACTGACAAGTGGAACGGGATAACGCGCTGGAAGGCAACCACGGCAACCAGTGTTCGATGAGGAGCCATTGACAGGGGTGCTGTGCTTGATGTGTTGGCCCGACTGTAGCAGTTCGACGAAATCGGGCCAAACTCGCCTCAGCTAGCCGACGTGGGTTTGTGCCTTGCTGACTCACGACAGGCGGCGGAGACACCTTGCCCCGACGAGGTCTGATTCTGTGCCACCTCCGTGGCGTCGGGTGGCGTCGAATTCAATGCTGACGGCCAGGCAGTGTCCAGAGGCGTAGGGACATTGCCGCTATCGCTGCATTTCTTGATAGGTCGATTGTTCCTGGTGCTCGTCCGTCCGGTCAGCGTTGGGCGTCCGCAACGCCGGCCTGGGCACTGCGAAAGCTACGAGGGACACGGGACACCACGCCCGTTTTGTGTCGATGAGGCTTCCCGTGGATTGCCGAGGATTCGTGGCCATCCTTGGACCGCGTTGGACTCCTCTGGAAGCTCTCTTGGTAGCGGGGGCGGGACTCGAACCCGCACACTGTTACCAGCGGTGGATTTTGAGTCCACTGCGTCTACCAATTCCGCCACCCCGCCGAAGCGGATATCGTAACGCCTTTGAGCGTCTCCCGCGACCGTGGCGAGCCTCGCCAACGGACTTTCAAGACGTGAAACTCGACGACTTCCATTACGACCTGCCGCCTGAACTGATCGCACAGTTCCCGCCGGTGACGCGCGGCGCGTCGCGCCTGCTGATTCTCGACGGACCGACGGCCCGTGACGGCCAGTTCGCGGATTTGCCGGCCCTGCTGCGCGCGGACGACTGCCTCGTCTTCAACGACACGCGCGTGATCCCGGCCCGCCTCCACGGTCGCAAGGCGTCCGGGGGCCGGATCGAGATGCTCATCGAACGCATGCTGGGCGCGACGACGGCGCTCGCGCACATCCGGGCGAGCAAGGCGCCGAAGCCCGGCAGCCTGCTCGAATTCGGGCCGGGCCTCGAGTGCCGCGTCGTCGCGAAACGCGAGGACGGGCTCTACGAGGTCGAGAGCAGCGGGGCGCTCGCGCTCGCCGACATCGTCGAACGCGCCGGCCACATGCCGCTGCCGCCGTACATCACCCGCGAGGACGAAACGCTCGACGCCGAACGCTACCAGACGGTCTACGCGCGCACGCCCGGCGCGGTGGCCGCGCCGACCGCGGGCCTGCACTTCGACACGGCCATGCTGGAGGCCCTGCGGGCGATGGGCGTGCGCTTCGCCTACGTGACCCTGCACGTCGGCGCCGGCACCTTCCAGCCGGTGCGCACCGACGATATCGCCAGTCACCGCATGCACAGCGAATACCTCGAGGTGTCGGCGGCGGCCTGCGCGGAGATCGCACGCGCGAAGGCCGCCGGGGGCCGCATCGTCGCGGTCGGCACCACCAGCGTCAGGGCGCTGGAGACCGCGGCCGCGGGCGGCGAGCTTGCCCCGTACCACGGCGATACCCGGCTTTTCATCACGCCCGGGTATCGATTCCGGGTGATCGACGCGCTGTTGACCAATTTCCACCTGCCGGGCTCGACCTTGCTGATGCTGGTCGCCGCGCTGGCCGGGCACGCACGGGTCATGGCCGCCTACCGGCACGCGGTCGCCGCGCGCTACCGCTTCTTCAGCTATGGCGATGCGATGTGGGTGACGCCGCCCGCCGCGCCCGGGCGGGACCTTGCGGCTGCGAGTTCGCGCGGCGCGTCCTGAATGGCTGAGGACAAGTCGACCACCCGGACCGGGGCGTCGGCGCCGGCGCCGGGCGCCGCCTCGACGGCCCGCCCGAGCGCCACAGGGCGTGCCCGACACCGGCGCCCGGCCTCGAACGAATTGGGCATGGCGGATTTGCGCCCGGCTATTTAGACTGCCGGCCCCGCCCGCAGGCCCCTGAACCCTTTCGGCAGCAACCATGGAATTCGCGCTCGAAGCAGTCGACGGCAAGGCCCGCGCGGGGCGTCTCACGCTCGCCCACGGGGTCGTCGAGACCCCGGTGTTCATGCCGGTCGGCACCTATGGCACGGTCAAGGCGATGACGCCCGAGGAGCTCGTCGACCTCGGCGCGGGCATCGTCCTCGGCAACACCTATCACCTGATGCTGCGGCCGGGCGAGGCGCTGGTCCAGGAACTGGGTGGACTGCACCGCTTCATGCACTGGGAAAGGCCAATCCTGACCGACTCGGGGGGCTTCCAGGTGTTCAGCCTCGGCGACCTCCGCTCGATCGACGAGCAGGGCGTGACCTTCCGCTCGCCGGTCAACGGCGACCGGATTTTCCTGTCCCCGGAACGCTCGATGGCCGTGCAGCGCGCGCTGGGCAGCGACATCGTGATGGTCTTCGACGAGTGCACGCCCTACCCGGCGAGCCTCGGGGCGGCGCGGGTGTCGATGGAACTGTCGATGCGCTGGGCGGCGCGCAGCAAGGCCGCCCATGGCGACAATGCCAATGCCCTGTTCGGCATCGTGCAGGGGGGCGTCTACCCTGAACTGCGGGGTGAATCCGCGGCGAGGCTGCTCGACATCGGCTTCGACGGCTACGCGATCGGCGGGCTGTCGGTCGGCGAGCCGAAGGAGGACATGCTCGAGATGACGGCTCACACGGCCGCGCTGCTGCCGACGGACCGTCCCCGCTACCTGATGGGCGTCGGCACCCCGGCGGATCTCGTCGAGGGCGTGCGCCGCGGGATCGACATGTTCGACTGCGTGATGCCGACCCGCAACGCGCGCAACGGCCACCTGTTCACGTCGCGGGGCACGGTGCGCATCCGGAACGCCCGCCACCGCACCTCGCCCGAACCGCTGGACCCGGACTGCGGCTGCTATACCTGCCGGCACTACAGCCGCGCCTACCTGCATCACCTCGACCGCCAGAACGAGATCCTGGGCGCGCGGCTGAACACCCTGCACAACCTGGCGTTCTACCTCGATTTGATGCGCCGCGCCCGGGCCGCGATTCGGGCCGGCCGCTACGCTGATTTCGCCGCCGACTTCCACCACCGCCAGGTCGCCGAGGCCGACGACTGAGCGCGCTGCCTGCGCCGCGGGGGGCTGTGTCATAATGCCGGCCGATTTTTATCAGGGGGAATCATGGATTTGTTCATCGCCAACGCCTGGGCCCAGGCCGCACCCGCGGCGCCCGAACAGAACGCCTTCGCGTTCCTGCCCCTCGTCATCCTGTTCGTGGTCTTCTACCTGTTCCTGATCCGTCCGCAGGTCAAGCGCCAGAAGGAACACCAGAAACTCGTCCAGGCCCTGTCCAAGGGCGACGAAATCGTCAGCAGCGGCGGGGTCGCCGGCCGCATCACGGAAGTCGGTGACAACTTCCTGAAAGTCGAGATCGCGAAGGGCGTCGAAGTCCGGCTGCAGAAGCCGGCCGTGACCACCGTCCTGCCCAAGGGCACCCTGAAGGACCTCTAACCGCGACCACCCGCCGCGGCGGCGTCGCAAGATCGGCTCGTTCCCCATGATCCAGAACCAATACCCGCTGTGGCGCTATTTCCTGGTCGTCGCCGTGCTGCTCGTCGGCGCGGTGTACGCACTGCCCAACCTTTACGGCTTCGACCCGGCGCTGCAGGTCACCGCGCGTCGCTCGGCGCCGGTCGACGAGGCGCTCGAGGCCCGGCTCGAGAAAGCGCTCACGGGCGCGGGCATAGAGGCCAAGGGCGTCGAAACCGGGGACGATCGCCTCCTGTTCCGCTTCGGCAGCGACGAGGACCGCACGCGGGCGATGCCGCTACTGCAGAAGGAACTCGATCCGCTCCAGTACCTCGTCGCGCTGAATCTCGCGCCCGGGACCCCGGCGTGGTTGCGCGCCATCGGCGGCAAGCCGATGTACATGGGGCTGGACCTGCGCGGTGGCGTCCACTTCCTGATGCAGGTCGACACCGAGGCCGTGCGCAAACAGTCCGAGGAGCGTTTCGTCACCGAACTGCGCGCCTCGCTGCGGGAACAGAAAATCCGCTTCCGCACCGTGAGCCCGGATCCCGCCGGCGGCATCCGCGTCAATTTCCTCAACGCCGAGAGCCGGGAGGCCGGCCTCGCGGCGATCGAGAACGACTACCCGGATCTCGTAGCAACCGAGAGCGCGGACAACGACACGCTGCTGCTACTGCAGCCGAAGCCGGAATTCGCCAGCGAGTCGCGCAAGACCGCGATCAAGCAGAACCTGACGACGCTGCGCAACCGCATCAACGAGTTCGGTGTCGCCGAGCCCGTGATCCAGCAGCAGGGCGACAGCCGCATCGTGGTGCAGTTGCCGGGTGTCGAGGACACGGCCGAGGCGAAGAAGCTGCTCGGCGCGACGGCCACCCTCGAATTCCGCATGGTCGACGTCGACGGCGATGTGCAGGCCGCGACCGCGGGCAAGGTGCCGGTCGGTTCCAAGCTCTACCGCCAGCGCAGCGGCGAGCCCGTCCTGCTCCAGAAGCGCGTGCTGCTGACCGGTGATTCGATTATCGACGCAAGCTCCGGTATCGAGTCCCAGACCGGCGAAGCGGCCGTCTACATCACCCTCGACGGCAAGGGTGCGCGTTCCTTCTCCCGTGCCACCCGCGAACTGGTCGGCAAGCCGATGGCGGTGGTGTTCATCGAGCAGCAGCAGGGGCGGCCGGTCGAGGAAGTCATCAACGTCGCCACCATCCGTGACGAGCTCGGCAAGCGCTTCCAGATCACCGGCCTCGACTCGACGAACGAAGCCCACGATCTTGCACTGCTGCTGCGCGCCGGCGCGCTCGCGGCGCCGATGGAAATCGTCGAGGAACGCACCGTCGGCCCGAGCCTCGGCCAGGCCAACATCGACAGCGGTTTGCGCGCCTGCATCATCGGCTTCATCGCGGTCGCCGTGTTCATGGCGCTGTACTACCGGAGCTTCGGCCTCATCGCCGACGTCGCGCTGGCGCTGAACGTGGTGCTGCTGGTCGCGCTGCTGTCGATGGTCCAGGCGACGCTGACCCTGCCCGGCATCGCCGGCATCCTGCTGACCGTCGGCATGGCGGTGGATGCCAACGTGCTCATCAACGAGCGCATCCGCGAGGAACTGCGGCGCGGCATGAGCCCGCAGGCGAGCATCCACGCGGGCTACGACCGGGCTTTCGGCACAATCCTCGACTCGAACCTGACGACGCTGATTGCCGGCATCGTGCTGTTCAGCTTCGGCTCCGGCCCCGTGAAGGGCTTCGCCGTCACGCTGTCGCTCGGTATCGCGACCTCGATGTTCACCGCGATCGTCGGCACGCGCGCGGTCGTGAACCTGGTCTACGGCGGTCGCCGCCTGACCCGCCTGTCCGTCTGAACGCCGCGCGGCAAACCCAGGAGCGCTGACGCCCATGTTGAGCTGGAAAATCATCAATATCGACTTCATGCGCTGGCGCAAGGTCGGTCTCATCCTGTCGACCGCCATCAATCTCGTGGCGATCGGGTCGCTGGCCACGCAGGGGCTGAACCTCAGCATCGAGTTCACCGGCGGCACCGTCGTCGAACTCGCCTACGAGACTCCGCCCGCGCTCGATGACATCCGCACCCGGCTCGCCGGCTCGGACTTCGGCGCCGGGGTCGTGCAGAACTTCGGCGGACCCGAGAACGTGCTGGTGCGGCTGCCGCCGGTCGAGGCGGTGGGCGGCGCCGAGGCGGCCAGCAAGGACGTCGGCGCGCGCATGCAGAAGCTGCTGCCGGAGGCCGAAATCCGGCGCGTGGAGTTCGTCGGCCCGCAGGTCGGCGAGGAACTCGCCGAAGAGGGCGTGATCGCGGCGCTGATTGCGATGGGCGGCATCCTGCTCTACGTGATGCTGCGCTTCACGCTGAAGTTCTCGCTCGGCTCGATCACCGCGACCGTGCACGACGTGCTCGTGATCATGGGTTTCTTCTCCATCACGCAACTCGAGTTCGACCTGAACGCGCTCGCGGCGGTCCTCGCGATCATGGGTTACTCCCTGAACGACACGATCGTCATCCTCGACCGCATCCGCGAGAACTTCCGCACGATGCGCAAGGCGGAGCCGGTGGTGGTCGTCAATGCGTCGCTGAACCAGACGCTCGCCCGCACGATCAACACGAGCCTTGTGACCCTGCTCGCGGTCCTCTCATTGCTCTTCTTCGGCGGCGAGATGATCCACAGCTTCGCGCTCGCGCTGACGATCGGCATCATGGTCGGTGTCTACTCGTCGATCTACATCGCGAGCGCGATGGTGCTGGCGCTGGGCGCGACGCGCGAGGAACTGCTGCCCATCCAGAAGGAAGGCGCCGCGCTCGACGACCGGCCCTGAGCGCCGCCACCGCGGACCCCGGCAGCGTCATGCCGCTACGCATCGTTGCCGACCGCGTCATCGCGGCCGCCGCAACGGCCTTTGCTGAAATTGGCGAGGTCACGCTCGCCGACGGCCGCCTGATTTCCGCTGGACTCCTCGCCGACGCCGACGTGCTCCTGGTGCGCTCGGTCACGCGGGTCGACGCCGCGCTGCTCGACGGCACGCCGGTGCGCTTCGTCGGCACCGCAACCGCTGGCACGGACCACATCGACGAGGCCCTGCTCCGCGCACGTGGCATCGCCTTCGCCGCGGCGCCCGGCTGCAATGCGCGCGCGGTCGGCGAGTACGTGCTCGCCACCGTGCTGGCCCATGCGGAGCGGATCGGCCGCGCGCCGTCGACCCTGCGCTGCGGCGTCATCGGGTGCGGCCACGCCGGGCGCGCGGCGCTGGATCTGCTCGAAACGGCGGGGGTCGAATGCCTGCGCAACGACCCGCCCCTCGCCGCCGGCCGGGACGGCTACGTGCCGCTCGAGGAAGCGCTCGAGGCCGACGTCGTGAGCCTCCACGTGCCCCTGAGCGAGAACGGCCCGCATCCGACGATGGGACTGCTCGGCGGGCCCGAACTCGCGCGCATGCCGCGCGGTGCGCTGCTGATCAACGCCGCGCGCGGTGGCGTCGTCGACGAACCCGCCTGGCAGCGCGCGGTCGCCGAGGGCCGGCTGCTCGCCGCCGTCGACTGCTGGCGCGGCGAACCCGGGATTTCCCGGGCGCTCCTCGATGCGGCATGGACCGCGACACCGCATATCGCGGGCCACACGGTCGATGCGCGCCTGCGCGCGACCCGCCAGCTGCGCGACGCGCTGCACGCGTGGGCCGGCGTCGCGACGGTCACCGGCGTTGAACCTGGGCCCACCGCCGCCGACGCGCCCGCGCCCCTGGTGCTGCCGCCCGGCGACGCCGTGGCCGCCGTGCGCGCCGCGGTCTTTGCCTGCATCGATCCGCGCGCGCAGACCGCGGACTTCCGCGCGGCACTGGAGGCCGCGGGCGACGCGAGGGGCGCCGCGTTCGACCGCATGCGCGCGCAGTTCGGCAGCCGCCGCGAATTCGGTGTCAGGCCGGTTGCAGAGACCGGGATCGCCACCGATACTGCGGCGCAGTTGCAACGCCTCGGATTCAGACTGGTCACCGCCTGATGGAACCCGCCACGCCCCCGGCACTCCCCCCTGAAACGATCTTCGGCACCCCGCAGACGGATTGCGCCATCCGCCTGATGCTGCTCGGCTCGGGTGAACTCGGCAAGGAAGTGGCGCTGGAAGCCCAGCGCCTCGGTGTCGAGGTGATCGCCGTGGACCGCTATGCCGGCGCACCGGCGATGCAGGTCGCCCACCGGCATCACGTGATCGACATGCTCGATGGTGACGCGCTGGAGCGCGTAATCGAGCTGGAACGGCCGCATCTCATCCTGCCCGAGGTCGAGGCCATCGCAACCCAGCGCCTCGTCGAGCTGGAGGCGCGCGGCTGGCGCGTCGCGCCGTCGGCCCGCGCCGCGCGCCTGACGATGGACCGTGAAGGCATCCGCCGGCTTGCCGCCGAGGAACTGGGGTTGCCGACGTCGCGCTACGAGTTCGCCGGCAACGACGCGGAATGCCGCGCCGCGATCGGACGGATCGGTTTGCCGTGCGTCGTCAAACCCGTGATGAGCTCGTCCGGCAAGGGCCAGTTGCTCGTGCGCAGCCCCGCGGATGTCGACATCGCCTGGGCCACCGCCGTGGCCGGGGCCCGCGCCGCCGTGCCACGCGTGATCGTAGAGGCCTTCGTCGACTTCGACTACGAAATCACCCTGCTGACCGTGCGCCACGTCGGCGGCACCGCGTTCTGTGCGCCCATCGGCCACCTGCAGATCGACGGCGACTACCGCGAGTCCTGGCAGCCGCAGCCGATGTCCGCGCTCGCGCGGGAGCGCGCCGAGGCGATGGCCGAACGCGTCACCGCGGCGCTGGGTGGCCATGGGATATTCGGCGTCGAACTGTTCGTGAAGGGCGACGAGGTCATCTTCAGCGAGGTCTCCCCCCGGCCGCACGATACCGGCATGGTCACCCTGACAGGCCAGGAACTTTCCGAATTCGCGCTGCATGTGCGTGCCGTGCTGGGGCTGCCCGTCCCGGCCATCGTGCAGGACGCGCCGGCCGCGTCGGTGGCCATTCTCGGCAGCGGCCACGGCCGGCGCATCCGCTACCACGGCGTGCCGGCGGCGCTGCGCGAGCCGGGCACGAGCCTGCGGCTGTTCGGCAAGCCGGAAGTCCAGGGCAAGCGGCGACTTGCCGTGGCGCTGGCCCGCGACACGAGCGTCGAGGGGGCGCGCGAAAAGGCGCGTCGCGTCGCGGCGGCGATCCGCATCGACATCGAACCCTGAGGCCGCGGCCCGTCGCGGCCGCCCATTACCACTCGCAAAACGACAGGAGACGCGTGAAATGAGACTGATGCACACGATGCTGCGGGTCACCGATCTCGACCGGGCACTCGGCTTCTACTGTGACGTGCTGGGCATGAACCTGATTCGGCGCAAGGACTACCCGGAGGGCCGGTTCACGCTGGCCTTCGTCGGCTACGGCGCGGAGAGCGACTCCACGGTGCTCGAACTGACCCACAACTGGGACACCGCCGCCTACGAGATGGGCGGCGCCTACGGCCACATCGCGATTGGCGTCGATGACGTCTACGCGACCTGCGAGCGTATCCGCGAGCGCGGCGGCAAGATCGTCCGCGAGGCCGGCCCGATGAAGGGCGGCCGCACCGTCATCGCCTTTGTCGAGGACCCCGACGGCTACAAGGTCGAAATCCTGCAGGACGAACCGAACCCCGGTTGACCCGTCGCTCAATTCGAGCGTTGCGGGCGATGCGTGCGTTGCTGCCCGCTCGGGCCTTTATGCTAGAGTACGCGCCGGTTTTTCCGAACGCTGCCGTACTGGCCGTTGCCAGCGCGGCAGTCCGCAGCCAAGCTGACCACCTATCGCAAGATCGCCGCCGGGAGAGGTTCGTCGAATGAAACGATTTGTGCTTGTGTGCGCCGCCGCCCTGTTCATGGGCCTCGCCGGTGCCGTGAATGCGAGTGATGACGCGCAGACTGTCGTGCAGACGACCACGGACGCGGTGGTCGAGCGGGTGCGCGCCGAGAAGGACGCCCTGCGGACGGATCCGGCCAAGATGTACGGCCTGGTGTCGGAAATGATCTTCCCGCATTTCGACTTCAACATCATGTCGCAGTGGGTGCTCGGCGAACACTGGAAGACGACCGATGCCGCCCAGCAGGCCGAATTCGTCGAGCAGTTCCGTCGCCTGCTGGTGCGCACCTACGCGACCGCGCTGCTCGAGTACTCCGACCAGTCGATTTCCTATCCGCCGTCGGAAGCCTCGCACAATCCGAAGACCGCCGTGGTCAAGCAGGACATCAAGCAGGCGGGCGGCACGTCGATGCCGGTCGTCTACCGCCTGCACAACAAGACGGGCAGCTGGAAGGTGTTCGACGTCTCGGTCGACGGCGTGAGCCTCGTGAAGACCTACAAGTCGTCGTTCGCGCAGATCATCACCGATGGCGGCATCGGCAAGCTGATCGAGACGCTGCAAACCAAGAACAAGGACCTCGGGCTCTGAGCCGGCGCGCCGCGGCCACGGCCGGATCATCAAGGGTGAATCCCATTTCCACTCATCAGCGATTGCCCCGATGACCAGTGACCAGATCAAATCGATGATCGAGGACGGCATCCCCGGCGCAGCGGCCCATGTCGACGGCGACGACGGCGTGCACTTCGCGGCGCGCATCGTCTTCGATGGTTTCGCGGGGCTCAACGCGGTCAAGCGTCACCAGCTCGTCTACAAGGCGCTGGGAACGCACATGGGGCAGGCGATCCACGCCCTGTCGATCCAAACCTATACCGGCGAAGAATGGCAGCATCAGCAACCGTTCAAGACCCTCTGACGGTTGCGACCCGATGGATAAACTGATCATTCAGGGCGGCCACCGCCTGCACGGCGAAATCCGGATCTCGGGCGCGAAGAACGCCGCGCTGCCGATACTCGCGGCGACCCTGCTCGCGAATTCCCCGGTGACCGTCTGCAACGTGCCCCACCTGCACGACATCACGACCACGATGGAACTGCTGGGCCGCATGGGCCTGGAGCTGACCATCGACGAAAAGATGAACGTGCACGTCGACAGCAGCACGATTCGCGAATTCTTCGCGCCCTACGAGCTCGTGCGCACGATGCGGGCGTCGATCCTGGTGCTCGGCCCGCTGCTCGCGCGCTTCGGGCGCGCGGACGTGTCGCTCCCCGGAGGCTGCGCAATCGGCTCGCGCCCGGTGAACCTGCACCTGCAGGGACTCGCCGCGATGGGCGCCGACCTGACGGTCGACGGCGGTTACATCCGGGCCACCGCGAAGCGCCTGAAGGGCGTTGACCTGTGGCTGGACCTCGTGACGGTCACCGGCACCGAGAACCTGATGATGGCCGCGACCATGGCGAAGGGGGTGACCATCATCCGCAACGCCGCGCGCGAGCCGGAGGTCGTCGACCTCGCGAACTGCCTGCAGAGCATGGGCGCGCGCATCGAGGGCGCGGGTACCGACACGATACGCATCGAGGGGGTCGACGAACTGACCGGCACGCACTACGAAATCCTGCCGGACCGCATCGAAACCGGGACTTACCTCGTCGCCGCCGCGATGACCGGCGGCCACGTGAAGCTCAAGAACACGCGTCCGGACCTCCTCGAGTCCGTGCTGTCCAAGCTGCACGAGGCCGGCGCCGAGATTGAATCCGGCGAGAACTGGATCGAACTGCGCATGAATGAACGGCGGCCGCGCGCGGTGAGCCTGCACACATCCCCTTACCCGGGATTCCCGACCGACATGCAGGCCCAGTTCACCGCGCTGAACGCGATGGCCGAGGGCACGGGCGTCATCACCGAGTCCGTGTTCGAGAACCGTTTCATGCACGTGCTCGAGCTGCAGCGCATGGGCGCCGACATCAAGATCGAGGGCAACACCACGATCACCACCGGCGTACCGAAGCTCAAGAGCGCGCCGCTGATGGCGACCGACCTGCGGGCCTCCGCGAGCCTCGTGCTGGCCGGCCTGGTCGCCGAGGGCGCCACGGAGGTCGATCGGATCTACCATATCGACCGTGGCTACGAGACGATCGAGGAGAAGCTGTCGAACCTCGGCGCCCAGATCCGGCGCGTCCCGGCCTGAACCGGCGTCGCGCCCCGCGACGTAACATAGGCAGCCGCCAGCGGACCGTTCGAACATGACCCGACTGCCCGAATCCGATCAGCTCGTCATTGCGGTCTCCAAGGGTCGCATCTTCAAGGACGCACTGCCGCTCCTCGAGCAGGTCGGCGTGCGTCCCACCGACGATCCCGAGAAGTCGCGCAAGCTCATCCTCGATACCACGGACCCGGGCATCAAGCTGGTGATCATCCGGGCCAGCGACGTCCCGACCTATGTCGAATACGGCGCGGCCGACGTGGGCGTCGCCGGCAAGGACGTCCTGCTCGAATACGACGGTGACGGCTACTACGAACCGCTGGACCTGCGCATCGCGCGCTGCCGGCTCATGGTGGCCGGGCCGGCCAGCGAAGGTCCGCCGCCTACCCGCCTGCGCGTGGCGACCAAGTATGCCGCGATCACCCGGCGTTACTTCGCCGAGAAGGGCGTGCAGACCGAGATCATCAAGCTCTATGGCTCGATGGAACTGGCGCCGCTGGTCGGCCTGGCCGACCGAATCGTCGATCTCGTCGACACCGGCAACACCCTCAAGGCCAATGGCCTCAAGCCGCTGGAACACATCTGCGACATCAGCTCGCGGCTCATCGTGAACAAGGCGGCGCTGAAGACCAAGCACGCCCGCGTGACTGCGCTGGTGCGCAAGCTCGCGGCGGCCGTCGGCGCCACCTCGCCGTGGAGTGCGGCATGAGCGCGCGCATCGCACGCCTGTCGACGAGCCAGGCCGATTTCGACGCGCGGCTGGCCGGCTTGCTCGCCTACGACGAGGAATCGTCAGCCGCGGTGCACGACGCGGTGCGCGAAATCCTCCGCGCGGTGCGCATCGAGGGTGATGCCGCGCTGCTGCGCTACACGAACCGCTTCGACCAACGCCAGGTCCTGGACGCCGCCGAACTCGAAATCACCGGCCTCGCCCGGCACGCGGAAGCGATTGAGCCGGCGCTGCGCCAGACCCTCGAGGACGCTGCGGCCCGCATCCGTGACTATCACGAACGCCAGCGGCAGGCATCCTGGGAATATTCGGACGGCAACGGGACCGTGCTCGGCCAGCAGGTCACGCCGCTCGACCGGGCGGGGATTTACGTGCCGGGCGGCAAGGCAGCCTATCCGTCCTCGGTGCTGATGAATGCGATTCCGGCCAAGGTGGCGGGCGTCGGCGAGGTCATCATGGTCGTGCCGGCGCCGCACGGCAGCGTCGAGCCCGTGGTGCTCGCGGCCGCGCACGTCGCCGGGGTCGACCGCGTGTTCTCGATTGGCGGTGCACAGGCCGTCGCCGCGCTTGCCTATGGCACCGCGACCGTGCCCGCCGTCGACAAGATCGTCGGCCCCGGCAATATCTACGTCGCGACCGCCAAGTCGATGGTGTTCGGCAAGGTCGGCATCGACATGATTGCCGGGCCCTCCGAGATCCTCGTGATATGCGACGGCGAAACCGACCCCGACTGGGTCGCGATGGATCTCTTCTCCCAGGCCGAACACGATGAACAGGCCCAGGCCATCCTGCTGGCGCCTGGCGCCGCCTACCTCGACCGGGTGGCCGCGAGCATCGAGCGGCTGCTGCCGCAGATGCCGCGCGCGTCCATCATCGCCACCGCGCTGGCCGCGCGCGGCGCGCTGATCGAGGTGCGTGACCTCGACGAGGCGGCCGCGATCGCGAACCGCATCGCGCCCGAGCACCTCGAACTGTCGGTTGCCGACCCGCGGGCGCTGATGGCGAAGATTCGGCACGCCGGCGCCATCTTCCTCGGCCGTTACGCGGCCGAACCCCTCGGCGACTACTGCGCGGGCCCGAACCATGTCCTGCCCACCGCGGGAACCGCGCGCTTCTCGTCACCGCTCGGCGTCTACGATTTCCAGAAGCGTTCGTCGATCATCGACGTGCAGGCGGACGGCGCCATCCGCCTGGGGCGTATCGCCTCCGCGCTCGCGCGCGCCGAGGGCCTCGTCGCCCATGCCCGTTCCGCCGAGTTGAGAATCGAAAAGCCGGCCTGAACGGGGGCGTCCGGGACGCCCGGCGGGCGCAGCCTTCCTGCGCAAAGTTGGTTATACTCGCGCCGTTTCGGCTAGAACTATTCGCGACATTCCGGTGGTGTCCACCACGCGCGACGGCAGCCGCGATGAGACCAGAGGCACGCCGGATACGCCGGTGTCCTTGACCGCCGGGCGCAAGCCCGCCGGTGTCCAGATACAGGAGAACTTGCAAATCATGAGCGACGACGCCGTCGATACCCGCAGACGCCGCTTCCTGACCGGCACGACCGTGGTCATTGGAGGCATCGGCGCCGCTTTCGCAGCGGTGCCCTTCGTGTCCTCCTTCCAGCCGAGCGCGAAGGCGAAAGCCATCGGTGCCCCGGTCGAAGTGGACATCAGCAAACTGGAGCCCGGCCAGCGCATCATCCAGAAATGGCGCGGCAAGCCGGTGTGGGTCGTGCGCCGTACGCCCGAGATGATCGAGGGACTGAAAAACCTCGAAGCCTCCGCGCTGCGTGACCCGGCTTCCGATCAATCGGTGCAGCCGGAATACGCGAAGAACGCGTGGCGGTCCGAGAATCCCGAATTCCTCGTCCTGATCGGCGTGTGCACCCATCTGGGGTGCTCGCCGAGCTTCGTGCCGGAGCTGAATGCCGCCGGCGTCAAGCAGCCCTGGAAAGGCGGCTTCTTCTGCCCGTGCCATGGTTCGCAGTTCGACCTCGCGGGTCGTGTCTACGCGGGCGTGCCCGCGCCGACGAACATGGACGTCCCGCCCTACCGCTTCGTCAACGAGACCAGGCTGGTGGTGGGCGAGGACAAAGGAGGCGCGGCATGAAGGCGAACAAGGACCAACAGCTGACCGGTCTGCTCGGCTGGGTCGACGAGCGTTTCCCGCTCATGACCTGGTGGAACGATCACATGGGCCAGTACTACGCGCCCAGGAACTTCAACATCTGGTACTACTTCGGCGTCTTCTCGCTGGTAGTGTTCGCGATCCAGATCCTGACCGGCATCTGGCTCGTCATGAACTACAAGCCGGACGGCGAACTCGCCTTCGCGTCCGTCGAATACATCATGCGGGACGTCGAGTGGGGCTGGCTCATCCGGTACATGCACTCGACGGGCGCATCCGCGTTCTTCATCGTGATCTACCTGCACATGTTCCGGGGCATCCTGTACGGTTCGTACAAGAAGCCTCGCGAACTGATCTGGATCCTGGGCATGCTGCTCTACCTGAGCCTCATGGCCGAGGCGTTCATGGGATACCTGCTGCCCTGGGGCCAGATGTCCTTCTGGGGCGCACAGGTGATCATCTCCCTGTTCGGCGCGGTGCCGGTCATCGGTGACACGCTGACGGAATGGATCCGCGGCGACTACGTCGTGTCCGACATCACCCTGAACCGTTTCTTCTCGCTGCACGTCATCGCACTGCCGTTCGCGATAGCGGGGCTCGTGTTCCTGCACATCATCGCGCTGCATGAAGTCGGTTCGAACAACCCGGACGGCGTCGAGATCAAGAAGCACAAGGATGCGAACGGCCGCCCGCTGGACGGCATCCCGTTCCACCCGTACTACTCGGTCAAGGACTTCGCCGGCATCGTGGTGTTCCTGATGTTCTTCTCGGCGGTGGTGTTCTTCGCCCCGGAAATGGGCGGCTACTTCCTCGAGGCGAACAACTTCATTCCGGCGAACCCGATGCAGACGCCGCTGCACATCGCGCCGGTGTGGTATTTCACGCCGTACTATTCGATCCTTCGCGCGAACACGATCAACTTCTTCTGGATCGACGCGAAGCTGTGGGGCGTGATCTTCATGGGGCTGGGCGTGATGGCTTTCTTCTTCATGCCCTGGCTCGACCGCAGCCCGGTGAAGTCGATCCGCTATCGCGGCGCGCTCTACAAGACGGTGCTGGCGATTTTCGTCGTCGCCTTCCTGACGCTCGGTTACCTCGGCCTGCTGCCGCCAACCGAGGGACGCACGCTGGTCGCCCAGATCTGCACCGTGATTTACTTCGCGTTCTTCGTGCTGATGCCGATCTACACGAAGCTCGACAAGACCAAGCCAGTTCCTGACAGGGTGACGACGTGATGCGTACGCTGCTGCTCGCCATTGTTTTCTGTTGTGTGGCGCTCCCGGCTTTCGCCGAGAGCGGCCATGGTGGCCCCAAACTGCTCAACGCGAACGTCGATCTCGGCAACACCGAGTCCCTGCAGCGCGGAGCCAGGCTGTTCATCAACTACTGCGTCAGCTGCCATTCGGCGCAATACATGCGCTATGGCCGCGTTGCGGCGGACCTCGGCATCCCCGAGGACGTCATGAAGGCGAACCTGATGTTCACGACCGACAAGATCGGCGACACGATGAACATCGCGATGAAGCCTGCGGACGCCGAGGCCTGGTTCGGCGTGACGCCGCCCGATTTGTCGGTCGTTGCACGCTCGCGCGGCGCGGACTGGCTGTTCAGCTTCCTGAACGGCTTCTACCTCGACGACAGCAAGCCCAGCGGCGTCAACAACCTGTATTTCCCGAGCACGGCGATGCCGCATGTGCTGTGGGAAATGCAGGGCATGAACCGCGCGGTGTTCGAAACGGAGACCCAGCATGGGGTCGAGGTACCGGTATTCCAGCGCTTCGACACCGAGCGGCCGGGCACGATGACGGATATCGAGTACAAGCGGGCCACGCGCGACCTGGTCAACTTCCTGGTCTACGTGGGCGAGCCGGCCAAGATGGTCCGCTACGCACTGGGCGTGAAGGTCCTCGCGTTCCTGTTCGTGCTGTGGCTCGTCGCGTACGCCCTGAAACGCGAGTACTGGAAAGACGTGCATTGACATGACGTCACTTGCGAACCGCCGGTCGGTGATGACGCTTTACGCGGACCCGGCCGACCCGACAGGGCACGCGGTTCGCATCGTTCTCGCCGAGAAGGACGTCAACGTGGAGGTCTGCTTCGTGACCGAGGAAACGAAGCCGGAAGACCTCCACGATCTCAATCCCTACCACACGATCCTGACACTGATCGATCGCGATCTGGTGCTGTACGACGCCCAGATCATGCTCGAATACCTGGACGAGCGTTATCCGCATCCGCCACTGATGCCCGTGGACCCGGCGTCACGCGCGAACAATCGCCAGTTCAGGTATCGCGTCACGCGCGACCTGCTGAGCCTTGCCGATGCTTTCCGGCGGGGCGCCGCGCCGGCCGAGACGGCGCGTGCCGCCAAGGTGCTGCGCGACAACCTGCACGCGATTGCGCCTATCCTGGGACGCCACAAGTTCTTCATGTCCGACGACTACTCGCTCGTCGACTGTTGCCTTGCGCCCCTGCTGTGGCGTCTTCCCGCCTACGGGATCGAACTGGTCGCTGAAGCCAAACCGCTGCTGCGCTATGCGGAAGCCCTCTTCGCGCGCGTGGCCTTCAAGGCCAGCCTGTCGAGCAGTGAACGGAGCATGCGGCACTAGGCTTCGCGCCGAACCCGTCGGACAGTCAAAGAATCACCCGCGCGGAATCAAGTGACTTCGAGCAAGCCATACCTGATCAGGGCCTTGTACGACTGGATCGTCGACAACGGCTGCACCCCCCATCTCGTCGTCGAGGCGAAGGATGAGCGCGTGCGCGTCCCGACGCAGTACGTCAAGGACGGCACCATCGTCCTCAACATCGCGCCGGGCGCTGTGCGTGACCTCGTGCTCGGCAACGACTACATCTCGTTCAATGCGCGTTTCGGCGGCGTCGCACAGGACGTGATGTTTCCGGTTGGCGCGGCGCGGATGATTTATGCACGGGAGAACGGGCAGGGCATGGCCCTGCCGGACGAACAGGCCGACACGGGACCGGATTCAGGACCTGACAGCGGCGGCCCTTCGCCGGCCACGCCCGGCGGCCCGGGTGGTGGCGGCTCGAAGCCGCAGCTGCGACGCGTGAAATAGCGCCTCAGCGCGCCGGCGGCTCGAACAGCTTCACGACCTTGCGCACGCCGGAAACGCCGGCCACCACTTCGGCTACCGCGTCGCCAGTGGGCTGATCGAGCAGCCCCATCAGATAGACCACGCCGTTCTCGGATACCACCTTGACGTCGGTCGACTTCAAGTCCTTGATGGTCACGAGCTTGGATTTGACCTTGGTCGTCAGCACCGTGTCGCTCGAGATCTGCATCGCCGTGACCGGGCTGCTGATCTCGATCTCGTTGTAGACGTGGCGCACCTTCGCGATGCGGGAGACGTACTCCACCGCGCGCTTGCGCAGGTCCTCGGTTGGCGCCTGGCCCGTCACGAGCGCAATCTGGTTGTAGCTCGTCACGCCGAGCCGCGCCTGCTGCGAAAGCGCGGCGTCGGCGCGGAAGAAGTCCGCGGCCTTCGTTTCGATGACCTGGTCCTCGATGACGGTGCCGGTGGTCCGCTGGTCGCTGGTCACGGCGGCGCCGGTCGCGACGCCCCCCGCGACGATGGGTGCGCAACCCTGCAGCGCGACGGCCGACGCCAGCAGGGCGGCCAGTAACGTGGTTTGTCGCTTCATGATTAGGTGCCTTTCTGGCGGTTGTCCAACAGCTGCCAGTCGATGAGGTCGCACAGGCAGTGGGTGATTATCAGGTGCACTTCCTGAATGCGGGCTGTCTGGTCGCTCGGGACCCGGATTTCGATGTCGCTGCCGCCGAGCCCGGCAGCCGCAGCGCCGCCGTCCCGACCACTGACCAGCAGCACGCGCATGCCGCGCTCGTGCGCGGCATCGATCGCACGCACGATGTTGGGCGAACGGCCGCTCGTCGAATACGCGAGCAGCATGTCGCCGGCACGGCCCAGTGCGCGAACCTGCTTGGCGAAGATTTCCGCGAACTCGTAGTCGTTGGCGATCGAGGTAATCGTCGACGCGTCGGTCGTCAACGCGAATGCGGGCTGCCCGGGACGCTCCCGTTCGAAGCGATTCAACATTTCCGACGAGAAGTGCTGGGCATCGGCCGCCGAGCCGCCGTTTCCGCAGCAGAGGATCTTGTTGCCCGCCGTGATGGCCTCGACGATGGCGGCAGCCGCGTGCGTGATGACCGGCGCCAGCCGCGTCGCGCACACCGTTTTCAGGTCGATGCCGTCCTGGAACATACGCGTGACGCGTTCTACTGCCTGGTTCATGTGCTTGCTGGCCGGGTTCGCGTTGGGCGTCCGAATTATGCAGAAAATGCGTCTTTAATCCAGTCGATGCGCAGCGCGCCGTTCTCGCCGACGATTGCGATCGCGTCGAATCGACAGGGCCTTGACGCGAACTCAGGGTGCGCCTGCAGGAACATCATCGCGGTGCGCACGATGCGACGCTGCTTGGCGTGAGTGATGGTTTCCAGCGGCGACACCAGCGATCCGCTGGCGCGATAACGGACTTCGATGAAAGCGAGGGTATCGCGATCGCGCATGACGAGATCGATCTCGCCGCCGCGGCAGCGGTAGTTGCGGGCGACTCCCTTCAGTCCCTGTTTCAGCAGGTGGGTCTCCGCAGCGTCTTCGTAGGCCCTTCCTCGCTCAACGGCGCTGGCGCTGCCGTTCCTCACTGCGCCGCCCCGCCCAGCAACACGGGCACGCCACCGCTGAAACGGGCCCACGTCAGGCTGCGTCTGACGAGACCGTCGCGGTCGAGATAGAGATTGCCTGACGCCCCGCTCACGCGCATGCCCTGTTGCACGCGCATCTGTGCAAGGTAGGGGATGATGCGGAAGGCGTCCGCCCCGAAAGCGAAGAAGCGCAAATCACTGGAGTTGCCTCGCCAGTACGTCGCAAAGACCTGCTTCAAGGCCTGATCGCCGGTGCCGAGCATCCACGGCGAGTCGCCGAACATCACGCCATTGAGGTCCTGATCGGCAACCGGATTGCGCGTGCCGCCGTACACGATGGAGGTGGCGTAGATCGGCAGGTCATTGGCGCCAAAGTAGCGGAACTGCGGCAGTATCTGGCGCGCTTCGACCGGCGGTGCGCTCAGCATGATGCCGTCGACGTCGTCGCGCCGGCGTGGTTCGAACACCAGCTTGCGTTGCAGGAGCCGACGCAGTGCCGCGGCACGCGCCTCGCTCTGGCGCAGGCCGAAGGTCTGCCGGACCGCAGCCGCGTAGGCGTCGACGCTGCTCTGGAAGCGAACCTGTTCGACGACCGTGCCGCCGAGCGCCTGCCAGCGCGCGGTGAACGCGCTGAGCAGGCGCCAGCCCAGGTCGTTCGCGGGCGCCATTGCGATCATGCGACGACGTCCGTCCTGCCAGGCGCGCTCCGCGGCGTCTATTGCCTCGTCTTCCGGTCGCAGGCCGAACTGGAACACGCGACCGGTCGCCGCCGGCGCCTTGCTCGCGGTATTCAGTGCGAGTATCGGCACCGGTGGGTCGCCCGCCGCGAGCAGCGCGTCGAGCGCGCCCTTGTCCAGCGGTCCCACCGCGAAATTGACGCCCGACGCGGCGGCTGCCTTGAGTGTCGCGACGACGTTGGACGCATTGACGTCGAATACGAGGATTTCCGGCGGCGGCGAGATCGCCCCGCTGAAGCGCATCGCGACGAATCCGTCGCGAATGGCGTTCGCGATGCCGGCCAGCGGCCCCTGCAGCGGCAGCAGCAGCGCGATTTTCGTGGGTGCCGCAGTGGCTTCCTCGCTGCGCTCCAGCAGTTCGGCGATGAGCAGGGTCTGTGCGGGATGATCCGGGTATGCGGCCTGCCAGGTCGCGATCGCCGACGCGAATTCGACGGGGGCATAGGCGTGCGCGGCATGGGCTTCCGCGAGCGCCACCCAGCCCGCCGCGTGGGGTGCGTCGGCCGGCAACCCGGGTTTGACCTGGGCGATGCCGGCGGCGCTCAGCGCGTCCCAGATCGCGTGGGTGAGTTCACCCCGCCGGTTGGGCGGCATCGGGTAGGCCTCTGCCTTCAGGAGATTGATCGTGGCGGGCGCGGACTGCCCCTGCGCGAGCTGGGCGCGTCCCAGCGCGCGCAGGTAGAGCCCACGCTGATAGCGGTCGAAGGCGCCTTGCGTCATCGCGTCGAGTTGCGCCAGCGCCGCGGCGGCGTCTCCCGCGTCGAGCGCGGCAGCGGCGCTGGCGAGCACGCGCTGGGATTCGAGCGCCGGGTCGCCGAGTGTTGCGGTGGGCAGCAGGCCGGCGCCATCCCGGCGCAGGTCTATCGCCAGCAACGCTGCCTGCAATCTGGCGCGGAGTGCGGCAGGCTCGTCCTGGCTGCCGGCCAGTGCGGCGTACGCGGCGGCCGCAGCTTCGAACTGGCCGGCGGCGAGCTGCTGCTCAGCCTGTTCCTGCGGGCTCGGGGCGAGCGTGCGGGGCGCGTCGGTCGCGAGTTGTGGCTGTGCGCAACCCGTTGCGATAATCACCGCGCACAGTATCCATCCCCGCCACGGCCGACTGACGGACCTCATCCTTGCTGCCATGTTGTCACTGATGCAGATATCGACTGGCAGTGTACCAATCGAGCGACCCTGCTTATACCTCGTCGCCACGCCGATCGGGAATCTTGCCGACATCACGCTGCGTGCCCTGTCAGTCCTGGCCGGCAGCGATCTGCTGCTCGCGGAAGACACGCGCGTGACGCGGAAGCTGCTCGACCATTACGGCATCGGGTGCGGCGTCAGCGCGCTGCACGAGCACAACGAGCGCGAGATCGCCGGCCGGCTCGTCGCCCGCATCGTGAACGAGAATCTCGCCGTCGCGCTGGTGTCGGATGCGGGGACACCGCTGGTCTCCGATCCGGGCTATGCGCTGGTGCAGGCGGCGCTCGCGGCCGCGATCCCGGTCCGCGCTGTCCCGGGGGCCAGCGCGGCGCTCGCGGCCCTGTGCGTATCGGGCCTGCCCAGCGACCGGTTCAGCTTCGAGGGTTTCCTGCCGCCCAAGGCGCAGGCGGCCCGCGCGCTGCTCGCCACGCTGGCGGAAGAGCCGCGCACGCTGATCTTCTTCGAGTCGCCGCGGCGGGTAGGCCGAACGCTTGCCCTGCTGCGGGAACTCATGGGGGCTGAGCGCCTCGTCGCCGTCGCGCGCGAACTCACCAAGCTCCACGAAACCGTGTATCGGGGGGCGGTGGGCGAGGTCGCCGACGCCGTGGCGGCGGACAGTTTCGGCGCCACCGGCGAGTTCGTCATTGTGGTTGCGCCGGCCCCGCCGCGTGAGCCGGACAGCGCGGGTATCGGCGCGCTGTTGAAGGCCCTCGCCCCGCACCTGTCGCGCAGCCAGGCCGTGGAGGTGACGAGCGCCTGTCTGGGATGCCCGCGCAACGAGGCCTACCGCGTGGCGCTCGAACTCGACGTCGAATTCGCGCGCACGGGGCTTGGCTGAGGGAGCCGGTGCGGTGATACTGGGATAGGCGAGTCGGTCGGACGGTCGCCGGCCCACCGTTCGCGGTGGCTGGAGGAAAGTCCGGGCTCCACAGGGCAGGGTGCCAGGTAATGCCTGGGGGGCGCGAGCCCACGGAAAGTGCCACAGAAAATATACCGCCCTACGGTGTCCGCACCGGAGGGTAAGGGTGAAATGGTGCGGTAAGAGCGCACCGCGTCGGCCAACGCCGATGGCAGGGTAAACCCCACCCGGAGCAAGGCCAAATAGGAAAGCAGGCCGTTCGCAAGGACGGTGGAGCGCGGCCCGCGCGAGCTTTCGGGTAGGCTGCTACAGGCGTCCGGTGACGGGCGTCGCAGACGAATGGCCGTCACCCCCGGCAACGGGGGGACAGAACCCGGCTTACAGACCGACTCGTCCTTTCCTACCCCCAAACGGGGGTGCACACATCACGTACTACATGAGCTTTGCGCACTACGCGCATGAGCTTCCTATTCTTTTTTTCGCCCAGTCCGGTGCGGAAACCGCTGCTTGGCGGCCCCGCGTAAGTTACTGGAATCTCCAGCTTTTTTCCTTGACACCGTTCGATGGCCGTTCGTATAGTGCCCAAAGGTGGGGAACAGTGGGTCAAAGTGGGTCGCAGGGCTCGATTTCTGGTTGAAGCAACCATGCCCTGAGCGCATGGCGACCTTAATCGAGCCGACGCAACCAGGGGATGGGTGCAGGCCGCCGTGTTTCGAGGGTTCAGCTCAGTCAGCATCGATGCCAAGGGACGCATGGCGGTCCCGGCGCGTCATCGCGACCTGCTGGTCGCCGGCGGCGTCAACACGCTGATCCTCACGCTGAGCCCCTGGGACAGCTGCCTGTGGGCCTATCCGCTCCCTGCCTGGGATGAAATAGACAACAAGCTCAATGCCTTGCCCGCGGCTGACGCGGAATCGAGGATGGCCAAAAGGGTCGTGCTGGGCCATGCAACGGATTGCGTGATGGATGCCCAGGGCCGGGTGCTGGTGCCACAGGAACTGCGCGAGCTCGCCGGAATTTCCCGGCGCGCCGTCGTGCTGGGCCAGGGCAACAAGTTCGAAGTCTGGGACGAGGCTGCCTGGTCCAGGCAGCGCGAAGCGTGGTTGCAGACGGTGGCGGACGGCGGCAACGCGACGTCGGCCATGTTGTCTTCGCTTTCCCTGTGAATGCTGCCGCGCCACCGTGCACATCCCGGTACTGCTGAACGAAGTTCTGGACCTGCTGCGTCCGCGCGCGGACGGCACCTATGTCGACTGCACGTTCGGGCGCGGCGGGCACGCGCAGGCACTCCTGCAGCGGCTGGATGCGGACGGCCGCCTGTATGCGTTCGATCGCGACGAGGCGGCGGCGGCCGCGCGGCCGGATCTGCTCGCGGACCCGCGACTCGTGTTCACGCGCGCGCCGTTCTCGGCCGCGCCCGATGTTTTACGCAAGTTCAATGTTTACGGATCGATCGACGGCATCCTGATGGATTTGGGCGTTTCCTCACCGCAACTCGATACGGGCGAACGCGGGTTCAGCTTCCAGCACGACGGCCCGCTCGACATGCGCATGGACCAGACGACGGGCGAGACCGCCGCGGCATGGCTCGCCCGCGCCACCCAGGCCGACATCGAACGCTGCCTGCGCGACTACGGCGAGGAACGCCATGCGCGCCGCATCGCGCGTCGCATCTGCGATGCGCGCATGAGCGCCCCGATCGATACGACGGCCAAGCTCGCGGCGCTCGTGGCGTCGGTCGCCCCGCGTGGTGGCGAGCGCCTGCATCCCGCGACGCGGACCTTCCAGGCCCTGCGCATCCAGGTCAATGACGAGCTCGGTGAACTGTCGCGTGCGCTGCCCCTGCTGCGTGACGCGCTCGCGCCGGCGGGCCGCTTCTGCGTCATCTCGTTCCATTCGCTGGAAGACCGGATCGTGAAGCGCTTCTTCCGCGACTCTGCGCGCCCCGAGGACAACTACCCGGCGCCGCCGGTGCCTGCCGCATTCGATCTCGTAACCCGTCGCTCGGTCGTGCCCGCCGACGAGGAATGCGCCTCGAACGCGCGCGCCCGCAGTGCCCGCCTGCGCTGCCTGGAGCGGCCGGCATGAAGTCCCTGCTCGCCCCCGCCGTGCTCGTCGCGCTGATTTTCGCCTCCGCGCTCAACGTCGTGCTCCAGCGCTACGAGACCCGCTCTCTCTTCATCGAGCTGACGGCCCTGCGCAAGCAGAAGGACGAGCTCGACCGGGAGTGGGGGCAACTGCTGCTCGAGCAGGGCACCTGGGGCGCCCACGGCCGCGTCGAGGACATCGCGCGCAACCGGCTCGACATGACGGTGCCCCGCCAGCAGGACATCATCAGGGTGCACCTGTGAGGGATGCCGGCCAGCAGTCGCGTTTCCGCCGCATGGTGGTGCTGGGCTTTTTCGGAATCGCCGCCAGCGTTCTCGTCTGGCGCGCGGTCGACCTGCAGTTCTCGGACCGCGAGTTCCTGCAGCAGCGCGGCGACGCGCGCTACCTGCGGGTGGTCGAGTCCGAGGCGCATCGCGGCATGATCACCGATCGCAATCACGAGCCGCTCGCCATCAGCACGCCGGTCAGCTCGGTCTGGGCGAATCCCGCCGAGCTGCTGCTGCAGCGGGCGCGCTGGCCGGAGCTCGCGAAGATCCTCGATCTGTCCACCGAGCATCTCGAGACCATGATCGTGCCGCGTCGCAAGCGCGAATTCGTGTACCTGCGCCGGCAGGTCAGTCCGGCGATGGGCGCCGCGATCGCGGCAGCCGACGTGCCGGGCGTGAATCTCGTCGACGAATACCGTCGCTACTATCCCGCCGTCGAAGTCACCGGCAACCTGCTCGGCTTCACCAACGTCGACGACCGCGGCCAGGAAGGCATCGAGCTCGCGTTCGACTCCACGCTGCGCGGCACGCCGGGCCTGAGCCGCGTCATCCGCGACCGGCTGGGTCGTACCGTCGAGCACGTGGAGCGGGTCCGTCCGGTGCAGCCCGGGCGCAATCTCGCCCTGAGCATCGATCGTCGCCTGCAGTACGTCGCGTATCGCGAACTGAAGAAGGCGGTCACCGAGCGCAAGGCGGTTGCCGGCCACATGGTGATCCTGGACGCGCGCACCGGCGAGATCCTCGCGCTGGTCAACCAGCCTTCCTTCAATCCCAACAACCGTGGGGACTACAAGGGCGATCAGTTCCGCAATCGCGCCGTGACCGACCTGTTCGAACCCGGATCGACGATGAAACCCTTCACCGTCGCGGCCGGCATCGAGGCCGGGCTGTACACGCCGACGACGCTCATCGAGACCGGTCCCGGTCGTTTCAAGGTCGGTCGCCACGTGATCAAGGACATCCACAACTACGGCACGCTGGATGTGAGTGGCGTGATCGAGAAATCGAGCAACGTCGGCACGACGAAAATCGCGCTGTCGCTCGAGCGCGAACAGTTCTGGAACATCCTCAACGGCGTCGGCTTCGGTCAGATCACCGGCGTCGAGCTGCCGGGCGAACCACAGGGCCGCCTCGCCGAGTGGCGCAACTGGCGCGAGATCGAGTGGGCGACGATGGCCTTCGGCTACGGCATGAACGTAACCGCCGTGCAACTCGCGCGCGCCTACGGCGCGCTGGCGAACGGTGGCATCCTGCAGGGCGTCACCATCCTCAAGCAGGACAAGCCGGTGCCCGGCGTGCGCGTGATGTCCGAGACCACCGCGCTCGCGGTGCGCGAGATGCTGCGCCTGGTCGTCGACGGCGACCGTGGCACGGGCAAGGCCGCCCGCGTGAAGGGTTACCAGGTCGGCGGCAAGACCGGCACGGTGCACAAGAACATAGCGACCGGCGGCTATGCGCAAAAGGAATACCTGTCGCTGTTCGCCGGCCTCATCCCGGTCAGCAACCCGCGCCTCATCGGTGTCGTGGTCATCGACGGTCCGCAGGGCGACCAGTACTACGGTGGTCTCGTCGCCGCGCCGGTGTTTGGCAGCGTGATGCACGAAGCGGTGCGCATCCTGAACATCGCGCCCGATGCCCCGATCAACGGGGAAGACCCGGCGGTGCGCCTCGCCGGCTGGGTCAAACCGGCGGCGGAGCAGGTGCAATGATGCCGATGCGCGCCATGGGACCGATGACGCTGTCCGAACTGCTCGGCGGGTTCGCCGACGCGGGGGCCGCGGCCAGCGTCCCTGTCACGGGCCTGGCGCTCGACAGCCGGCTGCTCGAGCCCGGCGACTGCTTCATCGCGCTGGCCGGCGCGCGCGAGCACGGCATCCGCTACGCGGGCGCCGTCGCCGCGGCCGGCGCGGCGGCAATCCTCGCCGACGACATCGACGTCCCGCCGCGCGTCGGCATCCCGGTGATTCGAGTGGCCGGGCTGCGCCGGCAGGTGGGCGCGATCGCAGCGCGCTTCCACGGCTACCCGTCGCGGCAGATGCGCGTGATCGCCGTGACCGGCACCAACGGCAAGACGACCGTCGCCCACCTCTGCGCCGATGCACTGCGCACGCTGCACGGGCAGTGCGCCTATTTCGGAACCCTGGGCACAGGCCTGTTCGGTGCGCTGACGCCAGGCGCGAACACGACGCCCGATCCGGTCCTGCTCCAGCGCACGCTCGCCGGACTGCGCGCGACGGGCTGCGGCGACGTTGCCCTCGAGGCCTCCTCGCACGCCCTCGACCAGGGGCGTCTCAACGGGCTCGAAGTCGGCGTCGCGATCTTCACGGGCCTGAGCCATGACCATCTCGATTACCACGGCAGCCTCGAGGCCTACGGGCGCGCGAAGCAGCGTCTTTTCGCCCATGCCGGCCTGCACACCGCCGTGATCAACGCCGACGATGGCTACGCCCCGCAAATCGCAGCGGCCGTCACGCCCGGCGTGCGCGTGATGACCTATTCGGCGCAGCCCGCCGGCCCGCGCGCCGACCTCCAGGCCGAGACGATCGAGTGCGACGGACGCGGCAGCCGCGTGCGCGTGCTGACGCCGGCGGGCGTCGCCAAGCTCGACAGCCCGCTGGTCGGCGACTTCAACGTGCAGAACCTGCTCGCGGCGCTCGGCGCGCTGCTCGCCGTCGGCACGCCGCTCGCCGCCGCCGCACAGGCCCTTTCGCAGGCGCGGCCGGTGCGCGGCCGCATGGAACTCGCGAGCACCGCGCCGTGCGTCTACGTGGACTATGCGCACTCGCCCGACAGCCTCGAACGCGTACTCGCGACCCTGCGCCGCCTCACGCGCGGACGCCTCATCTGCGTGTTCGGTTGTGGTGGCGATCGCGACGTCGCCAAGCGGCCGCTGATGGGTGCGATTGCCGAACGCGACGCCGACCACGTGATCGTCACGTCGGACAATCCGCGCAGCGAGGATCCGCGGGAGATCGCACGGCAGATCCTTGCCGGCATGCGAAATCCGGGCGTCGTGACGATCGAGCCGGACCGCGCGACTGCCATTGCGCGCGCGGTGGCCGGGGCGGGTCCCGACGACGCCATACTCGTCGCGGGCAAGGGGCATGAAACCACGCAAACCGTCGCTGGCGAGTCGACGCCGTTCGACGACGTCGCGGTGGTGCGCCGCGCCGTGGAGGCCCGCCATGATTGAAGGCCGGCTCAGCGATGTGGCGACGGCCGTGCGGGGGCGGCTGATCGGCGATGACGTGGCGTTCCACGGCGCCGGCACCGACACGCGGACGCTGGCCCCGGGCGCGCTCTTCTTCGCGCTGAGGGGCGAGCGCTACGACGCGCACGACATGCTCGACGGGGCGCTCGCCGCCGGTGCGGCGGGGTTCGTGGTGTCCCGCGACGTGGCGACCGACGCACCGCGCGTCGTGGTCGACGACACCCGCGCCGCGCTCGGCGACCTCGCCCACGCGTGGCGGCGGCGTTTCGACATTCCGCTGCTCGCGATCACCGGCAGCAACGGCAAGACGACGACCAAGGAAATGCTGGCGAGCATCCTGCGGACGCAGGGCCCGACGCTCGCGACGGCGGGCAACCTCAACAACGACATCGGCGTGCCCCTGACCCTCTTCCAGCTCGGCGCCGAACATCGCCACGCGGTGATCGAGATGGGGGCGAACCGGCCGAACGACATCGCGGACCTCGTCGCGATTGCCCTGCCGACCGTCGCGCTCGTGACGATGTGCGGACCGGCCCACCTCGAAGGCTTCGGCGACATCGCCGGTGTCGCGACCGCCAAGGGCAAGATCTACACGCGGCTCCCGGCCGACGGAGTCGCGGTGATCAACGCCGACGATCCCTATGCCGCGCAGTGGCGCGCGACCGCCGGAGACGTGCGGATCCTGACCTTCGGCCTCGGTGCGGACGCCGCGATCTCCGCGGGCGACATCGAGCACGACGCGATAGGCGCCGGCACCCGCTTCACGCTCTGTATCGCGGGAGAGCAGCGCCGCGTGCGACTGCCGTTCGACGGCCTGCACAACGTGCGCAACGCACTGGCCGCGGCGGCCGCCGCGCACGCTGTCGGCGTGCCCGTCGATGCCATCGTCAGCGGCCTCGAGGCGGCGAGCCGCGTCAAGGGACGGCTCAATCTCAAACGCTCCCGTGGAGGCATGCAGCTGATCGACGATTCCTACAACGCGAATCCGGCGTCCGTCGCGGCGGCGATCGCGCTCCTCGGGCGCCAGCCGAACGCGCGCTGGCTGGTGTTCGGTGACATGGGCGAACTGGGCGGCGGCGCGGCTGACGCGCATCGCCAGGTCGGGCTGGATGCGCGCGCGGCCCGGATTGACCGCCTGTTCGGTATCGGCGCCCAGGCACGCCTGGCGGTCGACGCGTTCGGCGCCGGCGCCGCCTGGTATCCCGACGTCGATAGCGCACTGCCGGCCCTGCTCGCGCTCGACGGCGCCGACGCGACGGTGCTGATCAAGGCGTCGCGCTTCATGCAGCTGGACCGCCTCGTCGACGCCCTGCTGGAGCCTGACGCGGCGCCGGCATCCGCCGGGGGGAGGACCACGCCATGCTGATGGAACTGGCCGAACTGCTCGCGCAGTACAGCTCGGGATTCCGGGTCTTCCAGTACCTGACGCTGCGCACGATTCTCGGCGCACTGACGGCGCTGTTCATCGCGCTGCTGATCGGCCCGCACATGATCCGCCGCCTCACGCTGCGCCAGATCGGGCAGACGGTGCGTGACGACGGCCCGCAGTCCCACCTGTCGAAGGCCGGCACGCCGACGATGGGCGGCGCGCTGATCCTGCTTTCGATCGTCGTCAGCACGCTGCTGTGGGGCGACCTGTCGAATCGCTTCCTGTGGGTTGCGATGCTGACGACCCTGGCGTTCGGCGTCGTCGGCTGGGTCGACGACTACCTGAAGCTGTCCCGCAAGAACCCGAAAGGGCTCGTCGCACGCAAGAAATACGCGGCCCAGTCGGTGATCGCGCTGGCCGCCGCGATCTTCATGTACCACAGCGCGTCGTCGCCGGTCGAAACGCAGCTCATCGTGCCATTCTTCAAAGACGTCGCGCTGGAGCTCGGCATCGCCTACATCGCGTTGACCTATTTCGTCATCGTCGGCACCAGCAACGCGGTCAATCTCACCGACGGCCTCGACGGGCTCGCCATCCTGCCGACGGTGCTCGTGGCCGGCGCGCTGGTGGTGTTCGCCTATGTCAGCGGCAACATCAATTTCGCGCGCTACCTCGCCGTCCCCTACGTCGCGGGGGCCGGCGAAATCTGCGTGTTCTGCGGGGCGATGGTCGGCGCCGGGCTCGGCTTCCTGTGGTTCAACACCTACCCGGCGCAGGTCTTCATGGGCGACATCGGCGCCCTTGCACTGGGTGCGGCGCTCGGCATCGTCGCCGTGATCGTGCGCCAGGAACTGGTGCTGTTCCTGATGGGCGGCGTGTTCGTCGTCGAGACGATCTCGGTGATTCTCCAGGTCGCCTCCTTCAAGCTGACGGGCCGGCGGATTTTCCGCATGGCACCGATCCACCATCACTTCGAGTTGAAGGGCTGGCCCGAGCCGCGCGTGATCGTGCGCTTCTGGATCATCACCGTCGTGCTCGTCCTCGCGGGTCTCGCGACCCTGAAGCTGCGCTGATGCCGGGCAACACGGGAAATGTCGTGGACAAGACTGGCGGCGCCGACGCCTACGCCGGCGCGCGCTGGGCCGTGTTCGGCCTCGGCGTCACCGGCCTGTCCTGTGCCCGCTTCCTGGCCGCGCGCGGCGCGGACGTCACCGTGTTCGACACCCGCGCCGAGCCGCCGGGGCTCGCCGCCGTACAGGCACTGACGCCGCCGGTTGCCGTGCACTGTGGCGCCGTCGATGCCGGCAGCCTGCGATCGTTCGCGGCAATCGCGGTCAGCCCCGGCATCGCGCTCGATCATCCGGCGCTGGTGGCCGCACGCTCGGCGGGCGCCGGGATCGTCGGCGACATCGAGCTGTTCGCGCGCAGCGCGACGAGCCCGGTGATCGCGATCACCGGTTCCAATGGCAAGAGCACGGTGACGACGCTGGCCTGGCGCATCCTCGAAGCCGCCGGTCACCGCGTGCGCGCGGGTGCCAACCTCGGCACGCCGGCGCTGGACCTCATCGACACCCCGGAAGCGGACTACTACGTGCTGGAACTGTCCAGTTTCCAGCTCGACCTGACGGACTCCCTTGCGCCGGCCGTCGCCTGCATCCTGAATGTCACTGCCGATCACATCGACCGCCACGGCAGCTTCGAGGCCTACCGCGAAGCCAAGGCGCGGATCCTGCGCGGCGCGCGACACGCGGTGCTCAATGCGGACGACCCGGCGGTGGCGAGCCTCGGCGCGCGTGCCGGCAGCGTCGACTGGATCGCCCTCGACAGCGCCGACCCGGCCGCCTATCGCGTCGCGCCGCACGCCGGCGAGCGCTGGCTGTGGCGGCGCGCGGAACCCCTCCTGCCGGTCGCCGAACTCGGGATTGCCGGTCGCCACAATGAATTCAACGCGCTCGCCGCGATCGCCATCACGACCCACCTCGGGGTCGATGCCGACGCGCAGCGACGCGCGCTGCGCGCCTTTGGCGGTCTCGAGCATCGCTGCCGCCTGGTCGCATCGAAGGCGGGCGTGCAGTGGATCAACGATTCCAAGGGCACCAACATCGGCGCGACGGTCGCGGCGATCAACGGCCTGCTCGCCGGGCGCAACGGCATTCTCATCGCAGGCGGCCAGGGCAAGGGCGCGGATTTCAACGAGCTCCGCGCCGCGGTCGCCGGCCGCGTGCGCATCGCCGTCCTGATCGGCGAGGACGCGGCGCAGCTTGCCGCGGCGGTGGCCGATCTGGTCGAGATCCGCATGAGCGCGAGCCTGCCGGAGGCGGTGCGCGTCGCCGCCGCCTGCGCGCGCCCCGGTGACGTCGTGTTGCTGAGCCCGGCCTGCGCGAGCCTCGACATGTTCGCCAACTACGAAGAGCGCGGCCGCGTGTTCGAGGCCGCCGTGCGCGAGGTGGTGCAGCCGTGAGCCAGGCCTTGCCCCGTGTCGCGCTCCGCCGCCCGCCGCCGGTCGATGGGCCGTTCGACTTCTGGCTGATCGTCGCCGTCGCCATGCTGGTGTCGCTGGGGCTCGTGATGGTCGCATCGGCGTCGATCTCGATCGGGGCGCGCAACCAGTCGGCCGAGCTTTATTATTTCTGGCGCCAGCTGGCCGCCTTTTCCCTGGGCGGGCTGTTCGGCTACGTGCTGTTCCGGATCCCGCTGGAAACACTGCAGCGCGCCAGCGCGCTGATGCTGGTGCTCAGCATCGTGGCGCTGTTCGCGGTGCTGATGCCCGGCCTCGGGCGGGAGGTCAACGGCAGCATGCGCTGGCTCAACCTGGGCCTGTTCACGGTCCAGGTCTCCGAGTTCGTGAAGCTCGCGGTGATTCTCTACGTGGCAGGCTACCTCGTGCGCCACCAGGACCAGGTGCAGCGCGATTTCCTGGGCTTCATCAAGCCGATCTTCGTGCTGACCGTCATCGCCGGCCTGCTGCTGCTGGAGCCGGACTTCGGGGCGGCGGTCGTGCTCTACGCGACGACCGGCGGCATGCTGTTCATGGGAGGCGTGCCGATGTTGCGCTTCATGTCCTGGTCGATGGTGGCGGTCGCGGCGCTGGCGTCGCTGGTCGTGTTCGCGCCGTATCGCATGCAGCGCCTGATGACCTTCCGCGATCCGTGGTCGGACCCCTTCGATACCGGGTTCCAGCTGACCCAGGCGCTGATCGCCTTCGGCCGCGGCGAATGGTTCGGCGTCGGGCTCGGCAACAGTGTCCAGAAACTCTTCTACCTGCCCGAGGTGCACACCGACTTCATCTTCGCCGTGATCGGCGAGGAATTGGGCCTTGCCGGCACCGTGTCGGTGATCGGCCTGTTCGTGTTCCTGGTCTGGCGCATCCTGCACGTCGGCGGCCTTGCCGAGCAGGCCGGCCACAAGTTCCCCGCCTATGTCGCCTATGGCGTGGCGCTGCTGTTCGGTTTCGAAGCCTTCATCAATATCGGCGTCAACATGGGCATCCTGCCGACCAAGGGCCTGACGCTGCCGCTGATCAGCTACGGCAGCAACAGCACCATCGCGCTGTGTGGCGCGATCGGGCTCGTGTTCCGCGTCGGCTACGAGACGAACCCGCCGCCGCGACGGGCCGCGGCGGCGCCGGTGCAGTCCGCCGCGGCCGGGAGAGCCGACGATGAATAGCGGGGTCATGATCCTCGCCGGCGGCACCGGCGGCCACATCTATCCGGCGCTTGCGGTGGCCGAACGACTGCGGGAGCAGGGCGTGCCGCTGTGCTGGCTCGGCTCGGAGCACGGCATGGAAGCCGGCATCGTCCCGCGCCACGGCATCCCGTTCAGTGCGGTGCGCGTGCGCGGGCTGCGCGGCCGGGGACCTCTGGGCTGGCTGCTCGCGCCGCTGACGGTGGGCCTTGCCACGCTGCAGGCGGTGCGCGTGCTGTTGCGGACGCGCCCGCGCGTGGTGCTCGGCATGGGCGGTTTCGTCAGCGGCCCGGGCGGACTGGCCGCGTGGTTGTGCCGGCGGCCGCTCGTGATCCACGAGCAGAATGCCGTGCCAGGACTGACCAACCGCCTGCTGGGCCGGATCGCGACGCGCGTGCTTGCCGGCTATCCCGGCAGTTTCGGGCCAGGTGTCGCGGTGCGGGTCACCGGCAACCCGGTGCGCGAGAGTATTGCCGGCATCGAGCCGCCGGACGCGCGTCTGCACGCTGGCGGACCGGTCCGCCTGCTGGTGATCGGGGGCAGTCGCGGCGCGCGCAGCCTCAATCGCGGCGTGCCCGCCGCGCTCGCTGCACTCGACGGGATGGCCGTCGACGTCTGGCACCAGACCGGCGCGGCGGATCTGGTGGCCACCGAAGCGGCCTATCGTGCGCTGCCCCTGAAGGCGCGGGTCGCGCCGTTCATCGAAGACATGACCGCCGCGTACCGCTGGGCCGACCTCGTGGTCTGCCGCGCCGGCGCGATCACGATTGCCGAACTCGCCGCGGCCGGCGTCGCCGCCGTGCTGGTGCCGTTCCCGCACGCGGTCGACGACCACCAGACCGCGAACGCGCGTTACCTCGCCGACGCTGGCGCGGCGGTGCTGCTGCCGGACGGCGAGCTCGTGGCCGGCGGACTGGCGCCGCTGCTGGGCAGCCTGCTGCGCGAGCGTGCCCGGCTGCTCGACATGGCGAACCGCGCCCGCGCGCTCGCGAAGCCGGACGCAGCCGCAACGGTCGCCCGCGAATGCCTGGAGCTGATGCATGCTGAAGACTGACGCCCTGCCGATGCATCGCGTCCGCCGCATCCACTTCGTCGGTGTCGGCGGCGCCGGCATGAGTGGCATCGCCGAGGTGTTCTCGAACCTGGGCTACAGCGTCTCGGGCTCCGACCAGGGCGTCAACCGCATGACCGAACAGCTCGCGCGGCACGGCGTGCGCGTGTCGATCGGCCATCGCGCCGAGAACGTCGCCGACGCCGACGTCGTGGTCTATTCGAGCGCGATTCCCCAGGACAACGTCGAGCTGACGACGGCGCGGGCCCGCCGCGTCCCGATCGTGCCGCGCGCCGAGATGCTCGCCGAGCTGATGCGCTTCCGGCAAGGCATCGCGATCGCGGGCACCCACGGCAAGACGACCACCACCAGCCTGGTCGCGAGCGTGCTCGCCGAAGGCGGGCTGGACCCGACCTTCGTCATCGGCGGACTGCTGCACAGCGCCGGCTCGCACGCGCGCCTCGGCACCGGCAACTACCTCGTCGCGGAGGCCGACGAGAGCGACGCCTCGTTCCTGTTGCTGAACCCGCTGATCGCGGTGCTGACCAATATCGACGCCGATCACATGCAGACCTACGGCCAGGATTTCGAGCGGCTGCGCGCCAGCTTCCGCGACTTCTTCCGGCGCCTGCCGTTCTACGGCGTGGCCGTGATCTGCGCCGACGACAACCACGCGGTGTCCCTGATCGGCGACCTGCACACGCGCGTGATCACCTACGGCCAGGACAGCGATGCCGACATCCGCGGCCACGACATCCAGCTGGAGGGCACGACCTCGCGCTTCCGCGCGACACGCCGCGCGGGCGGCGACACCATCGAGGTCACCGTCAACATGCCGGGGCGCCACAATGCGTTGAATGCGCTGGCGGCAATCGCCGTCGCCGGCGAACTCGGCATTCCCGACGACGCTGTCCTGCGCGCGCTGGCGACCTTCCAGGGCGTCGGGCGCCGTTGCCAGCTGCGGGGCCGCGCGCGGATTGGCGGCGCGGTGGTGACGGTGATCGACGACTACGGCCATCACCCGCGCGAAATCGCCGCGATGGTGCGGACCGCGCGGGAAGCCTGGCCCTGCAAGCGCCTGGTGGTCGCGTTCCAGCCGCATCGCTACTCGCGCACGCGGGATCTCTACGATGACTTCGTCGAGGTCCTGTCGGGTGTCGACGTGCTGCTGCTGCTCGACGTCTACAGCGCCGGCGAGAAGCCGATTCCGGGCGCCGACTCGCGTTCGCTGTGTCGCTCGATCCGGGCGCGCGCCCAGGTCGACCCGGTGTTCGTATCCGGGCCGGACACGCTGCTGGAAGTGCTTGCGGGCGTGACGCGCGAAGACGATCTCGTGATGCTCCTGGGCGCCGGCAGCATTGGCCGCATCGCCGACGGCATCGCCTACCTCGACACTCACGGATGACCCTAAGACCATGAATTCGACGGCACTCAGAACGGACGACATGACATCACGGCAGGGGCAGCACATGGATGCGGAATGGTTCCAGCGTGTCGCGGTGCGCGGGCGGCGGGTGGTCGACGAGTCGATGAACCGGCATTGCACCTGGCGCGCCGGCGGGGCCGCCGACCGCTATTTCGAGCCGGCGGATCTCGACGATCTCGTCGCCTTCATGAGCGCCGTGCCGGCGGACGAACCCCTGTACATGATCGGCCTCGGCAGCAACCTGCTGGTCAGGGACGGTGGACTGCGCGGCACCGTCGTCGCGACCGGCCGCGGCCTGTCCCGGCTCGACTGGGTCGACGCATCGACATTGAAGTGCGGCGCGGGCGCAGCGTGCGCAAAGGCGGCCAAGGTCGCCGCCAAGGGCGGATTCACCGGCGGTGAATTCCTCGCCGGCATCCCGGGCACGATCGGTGGCGCGCTGGCGATGAACGCCGGCGCCTTCGGCTACGAGATCTGGAACATGGTCACGGAGGTCGAGACGATCGATCGGGCCGGCATTCTGCACACGCGGCCCGCGCGCGAATTCAAGGCGGCGTACCGCCACGTCGAGGGACCCGCCGGCGAATGGTTCGTCAGCGGCACGCTGCGTTTCGGCGCGGGCGAGGATGGCGCCGCGGCCGGCCGCATCCGCGCGCTGCTCAACCTGCGCAACGAGAAGCAGCCGCTGGGCCTGCCGAGTTGCGGGTCGGTGTTCATGAATCCGCCGCAGGACTTCGCCGGCCGCCTGATCGAGGCGGCGGCCATGAAGGGCGCGCGTCGTGGCGGCGCCTACGTGTCGCCCAAACACGCCAATTTCATCATCAACGACGGCACCGCCAGCGCCGCCGACATCGAGGGGCTCATTGAAGAAGTGCGCGCACGCGTGCTCGAAAGCTCGGGCGTTCGCCTCGAACATGAAGTGAAGATTGTCGGCGAGCCCGCGCCGGGAGCGTTGGCGTGACGGCTTCCGTGCACATGAGCGACGACGAGATCCGCCGGCAGGCAGGCGGCGTCGCGGTGCTGATGGGCGGCCACTCCGCCGAACGCGCGGTATCGCTGCGCAGCGGCGCGGCCGTGCTCGAGGCGCTGCGGCGCGCCGGCGTCGACGCCTGGGGTATCGACTGGCAGGGGGACCTCCTGGCCGCGCTCGCGAACCGGCGGCCGGACCGCGTGTTCATCGCCCTCCACGGCCGGGGCGGCGAGGACGGCCAGGTCCAGGGCGCACTCGACGTCGCCGGCATCCCGTACACGGGCAGCGGCGTGCTCGGCTGCGCGCTGTCGATGGATAAGATCAGGAGCAAGTGGATCTGGCAGAGCCTCGGCCTGTCCACCCCCGATTTCCTGATCCTCGACGAGGGCGAGGCGGCCGACGAGCCCGCCATCATCGAACGCCTCGGCCTGCCGCTGATGGTGAAGCCGTCGCGCGAGGGTTCCAGCATCGGCGTGTCGAAGGTCGAGTCGCCTGACGAACTCGCGCCGGCGCTCGCCGAGGCGCGTCGACACGACCGGCAGATCCTGCTCGAGCGCTGGATCGCCGGCGGTGAGTACACGCTGTCGATCGTCGACGGTGTCGCGTTGCCGATGATCAAGCTCGAGACGCCACGCAAGTTCTACGACTACGAGGCCAAGTACGCAGCCGACACCACACGCTACCTGTGTCCCTGCGGCCTTGCGCCCGACGTCGAAGCCGCCGCCGCGGCGCTGGGCCTGCGCGCGTTCGCCGCGCTGGGCGCGAGCGGTTGGGGCCGCGTCGATTTCATGCTCGACGAAGCCGGCCAGGCCTGGCTCATCGAACTCAATTCGGTGCCCGGCATGACGGACCATTCGCTGGTGCCGATGGCCGCTGCGCACCATGGCTGGTCTTTCGAGCAGCTCGTGTTGCGCATCCTCGGGTCCACGTTCGGGGCGCGGGCATGATCCTGAACGAGCGCATGCGACCCCAGGCGGCGGTACGGCAGGAGGAAGTGCCGCGCAAGCCGCACACCTGGCTGTATTTCGCGCTGGCCGTCGCGCTGGTGTGGGCGCTGTTGCGCGTTGCCGCCGAAGTGCGCGACCCCGCGGCGTTCCCGATCCGCAGGGTCACCGTCGATGGCGACTTCCGCTACCTCGCACCGGCCAACATTCGCCAGGCGGTGTCGGGCGCCGTGCGCGGCGGTTTCTTCCACGTCGACGTCCAGTACGTGCGCGACACGCTGATGGAAGAGCCCTGGGTGCGGGAAGCGACGGTGCAGCGCCTGTGGCCCGACACCCTGCACGTCAGCATCCTGGAGCAGCAGCCGGTCGCCTACTGGGGCGAGCACGCCCTGCTGAACGATGCGGCGGACATCTTCGTGCCGGCCAAAGCCTCTTTCCCGAGCGGGCTGGTGGAGCTCGACGGCCCGGTCGGTTCCGAAACCGAGACGCTTGCGACCTACCGCCATGCCGCCGGGCGCCTTGCGCCCCTGGGCCTGATCGTCGCCGCCGTCAGGCTGTCGGAACGTCGCGCGATGACGATCGGCCTGCGCGATGGCGCGACGATCGTGCTGGGCCGGCGCGCGGCGCTCGATCGGCTCGAGCGGTTCATCGCCGCCTACCAGCAGGTCCTGCGCGACAACTGGGCGCGGGTGTCGGTCATCGACCTGCGTTACACCAATGGTTTCTCGATACGCGAGCGCGTGGTCGACACGGCAGGCGATGCCGTGCCCGCCGCGCAATGAGGCGGCCTTTCAGCGGCGGAGCAAGGCGAACAAAGCAAGTATGGTCAGAAAACAAGACAAGAATTTGATAGTCGGGCTGGATATCGGCACGTCCAAGGTCGTCGCCATCGTCGGCGAAGTGTTGGCGGACGGCACGATCGAGGTGGTGGGCCTCGGCTCGCATCCGTCGCGAGGCCTGAAGAAGGGCGTGGTGGTCAACATCGAGTCCACCGTGCAGTCGATCCAGCGCGCGGTCGAGGAGGCCGAGCTGATGGCGGGCTGCCAGATCCAGTCCGTCTATGCCGGCATCTCCGGCGGACACGTCCGCAGCCTCAATTCGCACGGCATCGTCGCGATCAAGGACAGCGAGGTGACGCACGCCGACGTCGAACGCGTGATCGACGCCGCGCGCGCTGTCGCGATTCCAGCGGATCAGAAAATCCTGCACGTGCTGCCGCAGGAATTCATCATCGATGGCCAGGAAGGCATACGCGAACCGATCGGCATGTCGGGTGTGCGCCTGGAAGCGCGCGTCCACATGGTGACGGGCGCGGTCAGCGCCGCGCAGAACATTGTAAAATGCGTGAAACGTTGCGGCCTCGACGTGGACGACGTGATCCTGCAGCAGCTCGCATCCTCTTACGCGGTGCTCGCGGACGACGAGAAGGAACTCGGCGTCTGCCTGTGCGACATCGGTGGCGGCACCACGGACATCGCGGTGTTCACGCATGGCGCGATTCATCACTCGGCCGTGATCCCGATCGCGGGCGACCAGGTGACGAACGACATCGCGGTCGCGCTACGGACGCCGACTCACCACGCCGAGGACCTTAAAATAAAATATGCTTGCGCGCTGACCCAGCTCGCCAATCCGAACGAGACGATCGAGGTGCCGAGCGTCGGTGATCGACCGCCTCGCCGGCTCGAGCGGCAGACGCTCGCGGAAGTGGTCGAACCCCGTTACGAAGAGCTCTTCAACCTCGTGCAGGCCGAGCTCAAGCGCAGCGGTTTCGAGAGCATGATCGCCGCCGGGGTGGTGCTCACCGGCGGCGGGGCGAAGATGGAAGGGGCGATCGAGCTGGCCGAAGAAGTATTCAACATGCCCGTCAGGCTGGGCACGCCCCAGAATGTTTCCGGACTCATCGATGTCGTGCGCAATCCGATCTATGCGACGGGCGTCGGCCTGCTGTTGTTCGGCAACCAGTCCATCAGGGCGCCGAGTGGCCGGAGCAGCAGGCTCGAGACCACGGCCAATCTCTGGGAGCGGATGAAGAACTGGTTCCAGGGGAATTTCTGAGGAGGGTCATGGCCGGCAAACCGAACGGCCAGACTGAATTAATAAGACGGTAGAACGCTGGTAACTCAACCTTAACAGGCCAACCCGACGTCGAAGGCGGGCGACGGGTCGAGCGGAGGGCAGGAAATGTTCGAACTAATGGATGCGTACAGCCAGAGTGCTGTAATCAAGGTAATCGGCGTCGGTGGCGGTGGCGGCAACGCCGTCCAGCACATGGTGAACGCCCAGATCGAGGGCGTGGAGTTCGTCTGCGCGAATACCGATGCGCAGGCGCTCAAGTCGTCGGCCGTGAAGACCGTTCTGCAGCTCGGGGGCGACATCACCAAGGGCCTCGGTGCGGGCGCGAATCCCGAAATCGGCCGCCAGGCCGCGCTCGAGGATCGCGATCGCATCAGCGACGTGCTCGAGGGCTCCGACATGGTCTTCATCACCGCCGGCATGGGCGGCGGTACCGGCACGGGCGCGGCGCCGGTCGTCGCGCAGATCGCGAAGGAGATGAACATCCTGACCGTCGCGGTCGTCACCAAGCCGTTTCCGTTCGAGGGCCGCAAGCGCCTCGAGATCGCGAACCACGGCATCATGGAGCTGAGTCAGTATGTGGATTCGCTGATCACGATTCCGAACGAGAAGCTGCTGACCGTGCTCGGCCGGGACATCAGCCTGCTGAACGCCTTCAAGGCCGCGAACGACGTGCTGCTCGGCGCGGTGCAGGGGATCGCCGAACTGATCACCTGCCCCGGCCTCATCAATGTCGACTTTGCCGATGTGCGCACCGTCATGCGCGAAATGGGCATGGCGATGATGGGCACCGGCCGCAGCCGCGGCACCGCGCGTGCCAAGGAAGCCGCGGAGGCCGCGATCTCGAGCCCGCTGCTCGAGGACGTGAACCTGTCGGGCGCCAAGGGCATCCTCGTCAACATCACGTCCGGCATGGACATGACGATGGGCGAGTTCGAGGAAGTCGGCAACACCGTGAAGTCCTTCGCGTCCGACAACGCGACGGTCGTGGTCGGCACCGTGATCGATCCGTCGATGGAAGGCGAAGTCCGGGTCACGGTGGTCGCGACCGGCATCGGCGTCGACGTGCCGAAGGTGCGGGACGAGCGTGAGCGCGAAAAGGCCGCGCCGGTGGTGGCGACGACGCCGGCCGCGCCGCGCGATGTGGAGCGCGAGCGCGACGCGGCGCCGGCCCAGGCCGCAAGGCCCGTCGAACCGGAGGCTGTCGACTACGGCAAGTTCGAGCGTCCCACGGTCATCCGCAACCGGCGTGACCTCGACGAGCACCTGAACAATCCGCGCAGCGACTATCTCGATATCCCGGCCTTCCTGCGCCGGCAGGCGGATTGAGCGCGACGCCCGTGCCAGGGCCGGCAACGACGATTAAGTGGCCATTCATGGAGCGGGCGGATAATCGACGAAAGTCGCTGTAACTGGCTGATTGGGAAGCGGTTCGCGGAGTTGGATTGCTGTGTTATCATGCCCCCGGCCTTGGCCTTGCTCAGGGGGAAGCGGGGAGCGAATGTTGAATCAGCGAACATTAAAAAACGTGATCCGCGCAACCGGCGTGGGCCTGCATACCGGCAAGAAGGTCCTCGTGACCTTCCGCCCGGCACCGCCTGACCGGGGCATCATCTTCCGCCGCGTCGATCTCGACCCGGTGGTGGAAATCCCGGCCAGGGCCGAAAACGTCGGCGACACCAGCCTCTCCACCAGCCTGATGCGGGACGGCGTCCGCATCTCGACGGTCGAGCACCTGTTGTCGGCCTTCGCCGGCCTCGGCATCGACAATGCCTATGTCGATCTCAGCGCGCCCGAGGTGCCGATCATGGACGGCAGCGCGGGGCCCTTCGTGTTCCTGATCCAGTCCGCCGGATTCCAGGAACAGAGCGAGCCGAAGCGCTTCATCCGCATCAAGAAGCCGATCTCCGTCCACGACGGCGACAAGTGGGCGCGCTTCGAGCCGTTCTCCGGCTTCAAGGTGTCCTTCGCGATCGAATTCGATCACCCCTTCTTCCAGCAGAGCAGCAAGCACGCCGAGATCGACTTCTCCACGACCTCGTTCGTGAAGGAAGTCAGCCGGGCGCGGACCTTCGGCTTCATGCGTGAGGTTGAATGGTTGCGCGGGCGAAACCTGGCGCTCGGCGGCAGTCTTGACAATGCGGTCGTCGTCGATGATTACCGCGTGCTGAACGAGGATGGACTGCGGTACGAGGACGAGTTCGTCAAGCACAAGATTCTCGACGCGATCGGCGACCTCTACCTGCTCGGCCACAGCCTGATCGGTGCCTTCCACGGCCACAAGTCAGGGCATGAGCTGAACAACCAGTTGCTGCGCAAGCTGCTGGCAACCCAGTCGGCCTGGGAACTGGTGACCTTCAAGAAAGTCGAGGAAGCGCCAATCTCATTCATGCAACCGATGCCGGCCGCCTGAGCCGGCGGTTGCGAACCCGCCGGCGCTAGCTGGCGTCGCCCTCGACCGCCATCCTTATCTTCACCTGCCTGACCGCGCGCGTGGCTTCGCAGGATTGCGCGCGTTCGACGAGGTTCGGACATTCGAACCGCAAGCGTGTCGCCCACACCGCCGACTTGACCGACAGCACCAGGGTGTCGTCGCGCAGCGTCGCAACCTTGACGTGGGGCGCGATCATCGGTGGCAGCCAGCTGCGCACGAGGCCCTCGATAGACTGCAGTTCGCGGGCCCGGCTGACGAGGCCGGCGAGTGTGGGATTGCCGGCGACGATCGCGCCGACCCGGGTGGGCTTTTTCATCGTGTGATCATGGTCGCGTTGCAGGCTTCGCGGGACGGCCCCGAAGCCGGATTTGCCCAGTGCCGCCGGGCCCTGCGGGCGGTTTCCGGCGGACCTTCCGTGACGGTCCGGTCTGATACACTAGCGCCTGTTCCATCGATTTGCCAAAAGCCGGCGAACGTTGCGCCAACGGTCCGGCTTTCCCTGAGGACCGTATGAGCGAAAACACCCCTTCCTTCGTCCGCCGGATGCTGCGCGCACTGTTCGGAAGCCGCAACGATCGCCTCCTGAAGCGGATGCGCAAGACGGTCGAGGCAATCAACGCGCTGGAAGCCTCGCTCGGCGAACTCGACGACGCCGCGCTGGCGGCGAAGACTGCCGAATTCAAGCAGCGGCTCGCCGACGGGGCCACCCTCGATTCCCTGCTGCCCGAGGCCTTCGCGGTCGTCCGCGAGGCTGGCAAGCGCGTGCTCAGCATGCGGCACTTCGACGTCCAGCTCATCGGTGGCATGGTGCTGCACGAGGGGCGCATCGCCGAAATGCGCACCGGCGAGGGCAAGACCCTCGTCGCGACGCTCCCGGTCTACCTGAATGCGCTGACCGGCCGCGGTGTGCACGTCGTCACCGTCAATGACTACCTCGCGAAACGCGACGCCGAGTGGATCGGCAAGATTTACACCTTCCTCGGCCTGAGCGTCGGCTGCGTGCTGTCGGGACTCGGCCAGGAAGCGCGCAAGGCGGCTTACGCCGCCGACATCACCTACGGCACCAACAATGAATTCGGCTTCGACTACCTGCGCGACAACATGGCGTTCGCGAAGGACCAGCGGGTGCAGCGCGAGCTGGTCTACGCGGTGGTCGACGAGGTGGACTCGATCCTCATCGACGAGGCGCGCACGCCGCTGATCATCTCCGGGCCGACGGATGATCGCAGCGACCTCTACCTCAGGGTCAATGCGCTGATCCCCAAGCTCACCCGGCAGCCGGAGGAGGAGGGAGAAGGCGACTACTGGGTCGACGAGAAGGCCCGCCAGGTCCACCTCACCGAGGCTGGCCATGACACCGTCGAGGCCTTGATGACCGAAGCGGGCCTGCTCGCGCCCGGCGACAGCCTCTACGGCGTTGCGAACATCGCGCTCATGCATCACCTCAACGCGGCACTGCGCGCCCACGCCCTGTTCCAGCGCGATGTCGATTACGTCGTCAAGGACGGGCAGGTCGTCATCGTCGACGAATTCACCGGCCGCACGATGCCGGGGCGTCGCTGGTCGGAGGGCCTGCACCAGGCCGTCGAGGCCAAGGAGGCGGTGCCGATCCAGATGGAGAACCAGACGCTCGCGTCGATCACCTACCAGAACTACTTCAGGCTGTTCGAGAAGCTGGCCGGCATGACCGGCACCGCCGACACCGAAGCCTATGAGTTCCAGCAGATCTACGGCCTGGAAGTCGTCGTGATCCCGACCCACCGCCCGATGGTGCGCCAGGACTATGGCGACGCGGTGTTCCTGACGGCGCGGGAGAAATACAACGCGATCATCGAGGACGTGAAGGACTGCGTCGCGCGCACGCAGCCGGTGCTGGTCGGCACGGCGTCCATCGAGAGCTCGGAACTGGTGTCGAACCTGCTGAAGAAGGAGGGCATCGCCCACCAGGTGCTCAACGCGAAATTCCACGAGAAGGAAGCGCACATCATCGCCCAGGCCGGCAGGCCCGGCACGGTCACCGTCGCGACCAACATGGCCGGTCGTGGCACGGACATCGTGCTCGGCGGCAGCCTCGAAGCCGAGTTGCACGGGCTTGGTGAAGGCGCGTCGGATGAGCAGCGTGCCCAGGTGCGCGCCGACTGGAACGTGCGGCACGACGCCGTCGTCGCCGCGGGCGGCCTGCACATCATCGGCACCGAGCGCCACGAATCCCGCCGCATCGACAACCAGCTGCGCGGCCGCGCCGGTCGCCAGGGCGACCCGGGCTCGAGCCGCTTCTACCTGTCGCTGGAGGACAACCTGATGCGCATCTTCGCGTCCGAGCGCGTCGCCGGGCTCATGCAGAAGCTCGGCATGCAGGAAGGCGAGGCGATCGAGCATCCATGGGTCACGAAGGCCATCGAGAACGCGCAGCGCAAGGTCGAGGGCCGCAACTTCGACATCCGCAAGCAGCTGCTCGAGTTCGACAACGTCGCCAACGACCAGCGCAAGCACGTCTACGAGCAGCGCCGGGAACTGATGGAAGCCGAGGATATCTCGGAGAACATCATCGGCATCCGTCGCGACGTGCTCAACGATTTCATCGACACCTACATCCCACCCCGCAGCTACCACGAGAACTGGAAGGTCGACGCCCTCGTGCAGGCGCTGCAGAGCGACTTCGGCCTGCACGTGCCGGTCGCGGAATGGCTGCAGGCGGATGACAACCTGGGCGAGGAGGTGCTGCGCGAGCGCGTCCTGAAGTTCTTCGAGGACGCCTATGCGGCCAAGGAGGCGCAGGTCGGGCCACAGGTCATGCGCGAATTCGAACGCGCGGTGATGCTGCAGGTCGTCGACGCCCACTGGAAGGAGCACCTCGCGGCGATGGATCACCTGCGCCAGGGCATCCACCTCCGGGGCTATGCGCAGAAGGATCCCAAGCAGGAATACAAGCGCGAGGCCTTCGACATGTTTTCGCGCATGCTGCAGGAAATCATGCGTGACCTGCTCGGCATCCTCACCAAGGTCGAAATCCGCGCCCGCGAAGACGTCGATGCGCTCGAGGAGCAGCGCCGGCGCGCGGCGGCGCTCGAACAGATCGAGGTGCACGAATCGGCCAGCGCGATCGAGGAGGAAGCCCCGCAGTCGGTCGACAATGAACCGGTGGTGCGCCGCGGGCCCAAGGTCGGCCGCAACGATCCCTGCCCTTGCGGCTCGGGCCGCAAATACAAGCAATGCCACGGCAAACTGAACTGATTCGTCCGGTTGCAATTCGACATGATTGAAGTCTCTGCTGCGCCGCTGCCGATCGGCGGCATCCGTCTGAATGGCGTCGCCGCCGGTATCCGCAAGGTCGGCCGGATCGACACTGTCGTCATCGAAATCGCGCCCGGCGCGAGCGTGGGCGCCGTCTTCACGCAGAACGTGTTCTGCGCGGCGCCAGTCGAAGTCTCGCGTCGCCACCTTGGGCGCTGCGCGCCGCGCTTGCTCGTGATCAATTCGGGCAATGCGAATGCAGGCACCGGCGAACAGGGCTACCACGATGCGCTCGATGTCTGCGCCGCGGCGGCGCTGAACCTGGGCTGCGAAGCCGACGCCGTGCTGCCCTTCTCGACCGGGGTGATCGGGCAGCGCCTGCCGGCGGACAGAATGGTCGCCGCGCTGCCCGCCGCGATTGCCGGCCTCTCGGCGGACGGCTGGGCCGACGCCGCCCAGGGGATCATGACCACCGACACCGTGCCGAAGCTCGCGTCGGTGGCCGTCACCACCGGTGATGCCAACTATCGGGTGACCGGCATCGCGAAGGGTGCAGGCATGATCAAGCCCGACATGGCCACCATGCTCGCGTTCATCGCGACCGATGCGCCGGTCGAGCGCGGGGCGCTGCAGGCGCTGACCCGCGAGCTGGCCGATCGCTCGTTCAACCGCATCACGATCGACGGTGACACCTCGACCAACGACAGTTGCGTGCTGATAGCGAGCGGCGCCGCGGGCGGGCCCGTGCTGCAGCCGGGGCACGCGCACTGGAGCGAATTCGCGCTCGGCGTGGAGCGGGTGTTCACCGACCTCGCGCGGGCGATCGTGCGCGACGGCGAAGGCGCGACCAAGCTCGTGACGGTGTCCGTGACCGGTGGCGAAAACGAGGACGCCTGCCTGCGTGCGGCCTACGCGGTCGCCGAATCGCCGCTCGTGAAGACGGCGCTGTTCGCGTCCGATCCGAACTGGGGCCGCATCCTCGCCGCGGTCGGACGCTCCGGCGTCAGCGGGCTGCGCATTGCGGACATCCACATCTCCATTGGTGGCGTTTCGATCGTCGCCGCCGGCGAGCCGGTACCCGGTTATGACGAATCCGCCGTCGCCGAGGTCATGCGCGGCGCGGAGTACGAAATCGCAATCCGGATTGGCGCCGGTCCCGCGCGAACGGCCGTGCTGACCTGCGATTTCTCCTTCGACTACGTGAAGATCAACGCCGAGTACCGCAGCTAGCGGGCACGGCGTCGCGACGCCTTCCAGCCCCCGAATGTCGCGCGCACCGCAGGAGCCCGTCGACCCGCTGCACGTCGTCGCCGCGGTCATCCGCGCCGCTGACGGCCGCCTGCTGTTGAGCCGCCGCCCCGCCCATGTCGATCAGGGCGACCTGTGGGAATTTCCGGGTGGCAAACTGCAGCCGGGCGAGGGCCGGGTCGCCGGTCTCGCGCGCGAACTCGACGAGGAACTCGGCATCACCGTCCGCCGGGCAAGCCCCTTGATGCGCGTGCGGCACCGCTATCCGGCCCGCACCGTGCTGCTCGATGTGTTCGTGGTCGACCGCTGGGACGGGCGCCCCGAGGGGCGTGAAGGACAGCAGGTGCGCTGGGTGGCGCCGCACGAGTTGCTGGACCTCGACTTTCCGGCGGCGAACCTGCCACTGGTCACGGCGGCCCGCCTGCCGCGCGTGTGCCTGGTGACGCCGGCGCCTGGCCCCGATCGGGCCGCCTTTTTCGCCGGTGTGGCTGCCAGCCTGGAGAACGGCGTGCGCCTCGTGCAGTTGCGAGCCACGGCGCTGGGTGACGCGGACTACGCCACACTGGCCCACCGCGTCCTGGACTTGTGCCGGCAGGCCGGTGCGCGGCTCATCCTCAACGCGGAGCCCGCCCTCAGCCTCGCGCTGGGCGCCGACGGCACCCATCTCAATTCGAGGCGCCTGCGGGCGACACGCGCCCGTCCGGTGCCACGTGGCCACCTGCTCAGCGCGGCCTGCCACGATGCGGCCGAACTCCTGCACGCGCGCGATATCGGTGTCGATTTCGTGTTCGTTTCGCCCGTGCTGCCCACGGGATCGCATCCTGCGGCGCGTCCGCTGGGTTTTGCCGGCCTCGCGGCACTGCTGGACCTGGCGCCGCTGCCCGCCTACGCGCTCGGCGGCGTCGGCGCCCCGGATTTGCCCGGCGCGGTGGCGGCAGGCTGTGTGGGAGTCGCGGGAATCGAGCGCATCTGGGCAGGGCAGGGGCCTTTCGACGACGCCAGCATGGCCGCGTTGCTGGCCACGCCTACGGAGTCATAGTCCGCAGCACTGAAGCTCGAAAGGGATGGTGTCGGCGGTCTGCTGTGGCCGTGCGCATTGCTCGGTGTAATGCAGGAAGCGCACGGTGAAACGGTGCTTGCCGCCGCTGATTTCCGGGAAGACGTCGTCGGCATCCGCGACCAGCACGCGGACGATCTGGCAGGCGGAAGCCGCGTCGAGGTTCTGCTGGTAGAAGCCGGCGGCCGCCGACACCCTGCGCGGGGCCGCACTTTCGCGCACCAGCTTCAGCGTGATGTGGACCGCGTCCTCGATGATGCGCAGGTCTTCCATCCAGTTGTTCAGCTGCTCGTTACGCCGTTCAGGCGCGCGGTTCAGCCAGTGATGGAAGCCGGGAAGGTCGAAGCTGCACATGCCGCCGGGGATCGCGAGGCGCTGCCGCACCTGCGTGATCAGGTCGTTCTGCCGCAGCTTCGCGCCGGGCTGGCAGGCATTCGACTTGAGCAGCGCCAGCAGCGGTTCGAGGCGCGCCAGCGTCGCCTCCAGCGTGGCCTGGTTGACCCCCGGGTTGTTGCGCAGTGCGCCGACGATATTGACGTGGCGTTCGATTTCCTTGATCAGCTCGCCCTTGATGTCGGCACGCGTCAGCTGATCGGTGACATCAATCATGCTCGCGATCGCATTGCGCGCGTCCCAGACCGTGCCGCCCGACATGCTGTTGGCGATCGCGAGGAACAGGTATTCGAGACGGAGCAGGGACCGCATGCGTTCGTTCAGCGGCTGCTCGAAGACCGTATGGGTGTCCGCGTCGGGAAAGAGCTGCTGCTGGAAGGTCGGACGTGCCGGCTGCATGGTGTGCTAATCGGTTTCCCGCGCGCGCTGGGCCAGGTCGAGATAAAGCTGGTGGAGTGCCAGGATCCGGGGTCGCAGCTGCTCGACATCGCCGACGTTTTCGATCACATCGTCCGCCGCGGCAAGGCGCGCCGCGCGCGGGGCCTGTGTCCGAATGATTGCCTCTACCTCTGGCGCTGTCAATTTGTCCCGCGCGGTGACGCGCGCGACCTGCACCTCCGGCGGACAGTCGATGACCAGGATGCGATCGACGCGGTTACCCCCGCCGCGCTCCACGAGCAGCGGGATGCACACCAGGCAGTAGGGGTGGTTCGCGCCGCGCACGTGTTCATCGGTGCGCTGGCGGATCATCGGGTGCAGCAGGGCTTCCAGCCAATGCCGCTTCGCATCGTCGGCAAACACGATACTGCGCAGCTGTCGGCGATCGAGCGTGCCGTCCGCGCCCAGGATGCCGGCGCCGAACTTGGTGACGATCGATGCCAGGCCCGCGGTACCCGGGGCGACGACTTCCCGCGCCACCTCGTCGGTGTCGACGACCGGCGCGCCCAGCGCCGCGAATTCGCGGCAGATCGTGGACTTGCCGCAACCGATGCCGCCGGTCACGCCGATCACGAAAGGCCTGCGCGCGCTCACAGTCCGCCCCCACCGCCCAGCAGCCCGGCCAGGGCATCGCCCCAGATCAGGCACAGCCAGCCTGCCGCCGCAAGATAGGGGCCGAATGGAATGGGTTTCGTCCGGTCGTGGCTGCGCAGTGCGATCAGCAACAGCCCGACCACCGAGCCCACCCCGGCGGCGGCGAGGATGATGGACGGCAGCAGCGGCCAGCCGAGCCAGGCGCCCAGCGCCGCCAGCAGCTTGAAATCGCCGTAGCCCATGCCCTCCTTGCCGGTCGTCAGCTTGAAGATCCAGTAGATGGTCCACAGCACGAGGTAACCGGCAATGGCGCCGACCACCGCCGTTTCGAGGGGCGCGAAGCTCCCGAACAGGTTCGCGAGCAGGCCCAGCCACAGGAGCGGCAGGGTGATCGAGTCGGGCAACAGCATCGTGTCGTAGTCGACCAGTGCAAGCGCGAGCAGGCTCCACGACAGGCAGGCGGCCAGCAGCGCCGGTGCGCCGAAACCGAAGCGCCACGCGACCACCGCCCCCATCAACCCTGCCACGGCCTCGACTATCGGGTAGCGGACAGCAATGCGCGTGCCGCAGCGGCGGCAACGCCCGCGGAGCAGCAGCCAGCTCAGGACCGGAATGTTGTCGAGCGCGCTGATCTGCCCACCGCAGCCGGGACAGCGTGAACGGGGCACAGCGAGGTTGAAGCGTTCGGCCGCCGGCGGCGGGTCCGCCGGGTGCAACAGCGCCACGCAGTCCCGATGCCACTCGCGCTCCATCATCACCGGCAGGCGATGGACCACCACGTTGACGAAACTGCCGACCAGCAGGCCGAGGGCGCCGAGCAGCAGGATGAAGGTGGCCGGCGAGCCGGCGAGCAGGTCGAATAGTGCCATCGGAGGTGCCGGCGCTCGGGCTTGAGGGCCGCCGAGCCGGGCCGGCGCCGGCAGCCCGTGGTTGGGGGGCGGGCCGCTAGACGACCTGGCCCATCTTGAAAATCGGCAGGTACATCGCGACCACCAGTCCGCCGATGATGACGCCGAGCACCGCCATGATCAGCGGCTCGAGCAGGCTGGTGAGCGCGTCGACGGCATCGTCCACTTCCTGCTCGTACCAGTCGGCGACCTTGCCGAGCATGGAGTCCAGTGCGCCCGACTCTTCGCCGATGGCAACCATCTGGACCACCATGTTGGGGAACAACTGCGTGTCGCGCATCGCGACCTGGAGCTGCGTGCCGGTCGAAATCTCGTCGCGCATCTTCATCACCGCCTCGTAGTAGACGATGTTGCCGCAGGCACCGGCCACCGAACTCATCGCCTCGACGAGCGGCGTGCCCGCCGCGAACATCGTCGACAGCGTGCGCGCAAAGCGGGCAATCGCCGACTTGTTGAGGATGTCGCCGATCACCGGCAGTTTCAGCGACAGGCGGTCGAGCAATTGCGCGAACTTCAGCGACCGCTGCTTCGCCTGGAACAGTCCGACTCCCGCCGCGCCCATCATCAGCAGCATCAGCCACCAGTTCGACTGGAACCAGTTCGACATGTCGATCACGACGCGGGTCAGCGCAGGCAGGTCGGCGCCAAAGCCGGAGAACAGCTGCTCGAACTGCGGGATCACGAAGATCATCAGGATGCAGGTGATGACGAAGGCGACCACGATCACAGCGATCGGATAGAACAGCGCGCCCTTGATTTTCGACTTCAGCGCCTCCGTCTTCTCCATGTAGGTCGCGAGCTTGTGCAGGATGTCCTCGAGGATACCGGCGTGCTCGCCGGCGGTGATGAGATTGACGAACAGCTCGTTGAACTGCTTGGGGTGCTTCCCCAGGGCCTCCGCGAGCGCACCACCGGCCTCGATGTCGGACTTGATGGACAGGATCAGCTGCTGCATCGCCTTGTTTTCGTGGCCGCGGCCGACAATCTCGAAGGACTGCACGAGCGGCACGCCGGACGACATCATCGTCGCCAGCTGGCGGCTGAACACCGTGATGTCCTTGGTCGTGATCTTGCCGCCGGAAGCGCCGAACAGGGGCTTCGGCTTCTTCTTGACCTTCAGCGGGTTGACGCCCTGTCGGCGCAGGTTGGCCTTGACGAGGGAGTCGGTCTGGCCGGACATCTCGCCCTTGACGCGCTTGCCGTTCTTGTCGATACCCTCCCAGACATACATGTCCGACTTGGCTGCCGCTCCCTGTGCCATCCGTTTACTCCATCGTCACGCGATTGATTTCGGCGAGGCTGGTCAATCCGCGCTTGGCCTTCTGCAGGCCGGACTTGCGGATGTCCCAGATACCCTCGGCGGCGGCCTGGTCGGCGAGCTGCACGGCGTTCGCGCCTTCCATGATCAGCCGCTTGATCGCGTCGCTGATCGGCATGACCTGATAGATGCCCGTGCGCCCCTTGTACCCGGTAGGGCAGTCGGCATGGCCGGTGCCCGGCCCGAAGAGCTTGATGCCTTGCCGCACCTCTTCCTCGGTGAAGCCCTCGGCGAGCAGGGCTTCATCCGGCAAATCGAAGGGCACGCGGTAATCCGGCTGCAGCCGGCGCGCGAGGCGCTGGGCGGTGATGAGGTTGATCGTGGTGGCGACCGCGAAGGGCTGCACGCCCATGTCCTGCAGGCGGGTGAGCGTCTGCGGCCCGTCGTTCGTGTGCAGCGTCGACATCACCATGTGACCCGTCTGTGCCGCCTTGACGGCGATCGACGCGGTCTCGATGTCGCGGATTTCGCCGACGAGGATGATGTCCGGATCCTGGCGCAGGAAGGCCTTCAGCGCCTTGGGGAAGGTCATGCCGGTGCGCTCGTCGACCTGCACCTGGTTCACGCCGGGCAGGTTGATTTCCACCGGGTCCTCGGCGGTCGAGATGTTGACGTCTTCCTGGTTGAGGATGTTGATGCCGGTGTACAGCGACACCGTCTTGCCGCTGCCGGTCGGACCGGTCACAAGGAACATGCCGTAGGGCTTCTGCAGGTTCTTGAGGAAGAGGTCCTTCTGGAAGTCCTCGTAACCGAGCTGGTCGATGTTCAGCTTCGCCGCGTCGGAATCGAGGATACGCAGCACGACCTTCTCGCCATACAGCGTTGGACAGGTGCTGACGCGGAAGTCGATCGCCTTGGTCTTCGACAGCTTGAGCTTGATGCGCCCGTCCTGCGGCACGCGCCGCTCGGAGACGTCCAGCCGCGACATGACCTTGATGCGCGCGGCGATCTTGCCGGCCAGCGCGATCGGCGGCTTCGCGATTTCGTCGAGCATGCCGTCGATGCGGAAGCGCACGCGGAAATATTTCTCGTAGGGCTCGAAGTGCAGGTCCGAGGCCCCGCGCTTGATCGCATCGAGCAGCACCTTGTTGACGAAGCGCACCACCGGTGCGTCGTCGACCTCGGTGGTGTCCTGCGGCAGTTCCTGCTGCGTGCCGACCTCGAGATCGTCGAGGTTCTCGAAGTCCGAGGACTCCATGTCGCCGAGACTCGTGTCGGCCGCCGCCAGGGCCTTCTCGATGGCCTTGGCGAGCTTGTTCTCCTCGACCAGCACCGCCTCGGTGTTGGCGCCGATGTGGAACTTGATCTCGTCGAGCGCCTGCAGGTTGGTCGGGTCGGAGACGCCGATGTAGACCCGGTTGCCGCGCTTGAAGATTGGCAGCGCATGGTGGCGCTGGATCAGTTCCTCGCTGACGAGCTTGACGACTTCGGAATCGATCTCGAGCGCTTCGATGTCGCAGAGCGGGACGCCGAATTCCTGCGATGCGGCCTGCGCAACGATGCGTGCGTCGGCGAGCTTGCGTTCAATCAGGTACTTGACGAAGGGTACCTTGTTCGCGAGCGCATCCTGAAACGCACGCGCCGCGGTCTGCTCGTCGAGCAGACCGTCGTTCACGAGTTTGCGCGCCAGACCGGTCAGGGGGACGCGGGGAGTGGTCACGGCCACGTCGGGTTGCCTCGGTTCGCTGCCAGGGGGGAATCCTCAAAAATAGTAGATGAAACCCCGGTAAATAACCACCGCGCCGGGCTTTTCCGGCGCGGTGAGGCGGCGGGCAGTGCGCCGCCCGACGGCCTCAATTCGTGAAGACGAATCTGCCGTCGGCGACGTCGACCTTCACCGTGTCGCCCGCCGCGAACCGGCCCTCGAGCAGGGCCTGCGCGAGCGGCGTTTCCAGGTAGGCCTGGATTGCCCGCTTCAGCGGCCGCGCGCCATAGACCGGGTCGAAACCCGCTTCGCCCAGTTTATCGACCGCCGCGGTGGAAATCTCCAGCCCCATGCGCTGCTCGGCGAGGCGCTGGCGCAACAGCCCGATCTGGACCTCGGCAATCGCGCGGATCTGCGCCTGGCGCAGGCCGTGGAAGACCACCACTTCGTCGATGCGGTTGATGAACTCCGGGCGGAAATGGCGGCGCACGACTTCCATGACCGCGTCCCGCATCTCGTCGTAGTGGGCGTCGTCACCCATGTTCTGGATCGAGTCGGAGCCGAGGTTCGAGGTCATGACGATCACGGTGTTGCGGAAGTCGACCGTCCGCCCGTGGCCGTCGGTGAGCCGGCCGTCGTCCAGCACCTGCAACAGGATGTTGAAGACGTCCGGATGCGCCTTCTCGACCTCGTCGAGCAGCAGCACCGAGTAGGGCTTGCGGCGCACGGTTTCGGTCAGGTAGCCGCCCTCCTCGTAGCCGACATAACCCGGCGGGGCGCCGATCAGCCGCGCGACCGCGTGCTTCTCCATATATTCGGACATGTCGATGCGGACCAGCGCGTCCTCGGTGTCGAACAGGAACTCGGCGAGCGCCTTGCAGAGTTCGGTCTTGCCGACGCCGGTGGGGCCGAGGAACAGGAAGGACCCGTTCGGCCGCTTCGGATCGGACAGGCCGGCGCGTGAGCGGCGTATCGCGTTCGCCACCGCGGCGAGCGCCATGTCCTGACCGACCACGCGCTTGTGCAACTCGTCCTCCATGCGCAACAGCTTGCTGCGTTCGCCTTCCAGCATCTTGGACACCGGGATGCCGGTCCACTTCGAGACGACCTCGGCGATTTCCTCGTCGGTGACCTTGTTCCGCAGCAGCTTCATCGGCTGCTGCTCGGAACCGGATGCGGCCTGCAGGCGCTTCTCGAGTTCGGGGATGACGCCGTACTGCAACTCGGACATGCGCGCGAGATCGCCACTGCGCCGCGCGGTCTCGAATTCCGTCCGCGCGCGGTCGAGGTCCGCCTGGACCTGGTGCGAGCCCTGCAGGGTCGCCTTTTCCGCCTTCCAGATTTCCTCCAGGTCGGCGTACTCGCGGCCGACCGCATCGATCTGGCTCTCGAGGTCGGCGAGGCGCCGACGTGACGCCTCGTCGGTTTCCTTGCGCAGGGCCTCGCGTTCGATCTTGAGCTGGATGAGGCGCCGATCGAGCCGGTCCATCTCTTCGGGCTTGGAGTCGATCTCGATGCTGATCCGGCTCGCGGCCTCGTCGATGAGGTCGATGGCCTTGTCCGGCAGCTGGCGGTCCGTGATGTAGCGATGCGACAGCTGCGCGGCGGCGACGATCGCGGGGTCGGTGATCTCGACGCCGTGGTGGACGGCGTACTTTTCCTTCAGCCCGCGCAGGATCGCGATCGTGTCCTCGAGCGACGGCTCGTCGACCAGCACCTTCTGGAAGCGGCGTTCGAGCGCGGCGTCCTTCTCGACGTACTGGCGGTACTCGTCGAGGGTGGTCGCGCCGATGCAGTGCAGCTCGCCGCGCGCGAGGGCGGGTTTGAGCATGTTGCCGGCGTCCATCGCGCCCTCGGCCTTACCGGCGCCGACCATGGTGTGCAGCTCGTCGATGAACAGGATGATCTGGCCTTCCTGCTTGCCGAGATCGTTCAGGACGGCCTTGAGCCGCTCCTCGAACTCGCCGCGGAATTTCGCGCCCGCGATCAGCGAGCCCATGTCGAGCGACAGCAGGCGCTTGTTTTTCAGGCCCTCCGGCACTTCGCCGTTGACGATGCGCTGGGCGAGTCCCTCGACGATCGCGGTCTTGCCGACGCCGGGTTCGCCAATCAGCACGGGGTTGTTCTTGGTCCGCCGCTGCAGGACCTGGATCGTGCGGCGGATTTCCTCGTCACGCCCGATCACGGGGTCGAGCTTGCCCTGTTCCGCGCGCTCGGTCAGGTCGATGGTGTACTTCGACAGCGCCTGGCGGGTGTCCTCGACGTTCGGATCGGACACCGACTCCCCGCCGCGCATGCCGGTAATCGCCTGCTCGAGCGCAGTTTCCTTGAGACCCGCCTTCTTCAGGATGCGCCCGAGTTCCCCGGCGTCGGACAGCGCGGCGACGAGGAACAGCTCGCTCGAGATGTAGGCATCGCCCTTCTTCTGCGCGAGCTTGTCGGTGAGGTTCAGCAGGCGCACGAGATCGTTCGACGGGTGGACGTCGCCACCCGCGCCCTCGATCTTCGGCAGCCGGTCCAGCGCCTGCTTCAGCTGGGTGCGCAGGGACTGAGCGTCCACGCCACAGTTGCGCAGCAGGTGCGCCGTGGTGGCGCCGTCCTGCTCGAGCAGCGCGGCCATCAGGTGAAGGGGTTCGATGAACTGGTGGTCGAGGCCCAGTGCCCGGCTCTGGGCCTCGGCCAGGGCCTGCTGGAAACGGGAGGTCATTTTGTCGGCGCGCATGGCGTTCCCTTCGGGAGTTGAATCGTGTTGAGCCTGAAATGGGGGGCGTCGCCCGCCGAATCAAGGCCTGGGGCCTGTGCCTCCCGCGTCCGCTTCGCCGCCGTTCCCGCGCTTGTTCACCTGGAACACAGAGAACTGCGGCATTGCAATTGAATTGGAGCGCAGAGGCGGGGTCGAGCGGTCGGCCCGAAAAAGGGGACGGATTTATTTTTAAAAAGGGGACAGCGAAAAAGGGGACGGACTCAGTCATCCCCTCAATTTGCCGATTGGGCGAAGACGATAGCAAGGCCGCGTTGCTGTGCGAGGTTTTCCGAAAACGCGTCGATGAGCGGCCGAAAGTACTTCTCGGGCATCCGCGGCAGCCAGTCGTAGAGCATGAGCCCCTGGCGG
>CALRPY020000005.1:0-106676 GCA_943370145.1 Hydrogenophaga intermedia
GGCAGCGGCGTTTACGGTGCGGTGTGCCTGGCCGACGTCGCGCGCGCGGCGACAGCACCCGCGCGCAAGCCGCGCGGTGGCTTCGATCCGGCCGCGATGCGCCGCGCAATCGGCAACGCGATGAGTCGCTCGAAGCGCGAGATCCCGCATTACTACCTGACGCAGTCCATTCCGCTCGGCACCGCGCTGGCCTGGCTCGCGCGCGAGAACGAGTCGCGCCCGGTCCCGGAGCGCCTGCTGCCGGCCGCGCTGCTCCTGAAAGCCACCGCGCTCGCGCTCGCCAAGGTGCCCGCCTTGAACGGCTTCTTCGCCGACGGCGAGTTCAGCGCGGGCAAGGGCATCCACATCGGCTGGGCCGTTTCGCTGCGCGGGGGCGGCCTCATCGCACCCGCCCTCCACGATGCGGATCGCCTGTCGTTGACGGCGCTGATGGCGAAGCTGCGCGATCTCGTGCAGCGCGCGCGCACCGGCGGCCTGCGCAGTTCCGAGATGATGGACCCGACAATCACCGTCACGAGCCTCGGCGAGCGCAGCGCCGAATCCGTGCTGCCGATCATCTATCCGCCACAGGTCGCGGTGATCGGTTTTGGCAGCGTCAATGAACGCCCGTGGGTCGATGCGGGGCGCGTGGCGTCGCAGCCCGTGATCGTCGCCACGCTCGGCGCCGACCATCGCGTCAGCGACGGCCACCGTGGTGGCCAGCTGCTCGCCGAGATCGATCACAATCTCCAGCATCCGGAAGCACTATGAACGAATCTGAAATCAAGGCACTGGTCGCCGAGATCCTCGGCGGGATCGCACCCGAGGCCGATCTCGGCACCATCAGCGACGACGAGGACATGCGGCTCGCGCTGGACCTCGATTCGATGGACTTCCTGAACATGATTGTCGGCCTGCACGAGCGCACCGGCGTGGACGTGCCCGAGTCGGACTACCCGAAACTCTTCACGCTGGCGGGCATCGTCGACTATTTCCAGTAGCAGCGCGGCGGGCGTAGATTCAGCTACCGAGCGACTGTGTCCCGCGCTGCGCCCAGCCGGTCTGCAGGGTCCAGGGCCTGCCGGTTCTGACAATGGCGGAGAAAAGGTGTCAGATTTCAAATCTGACACCTTTTCCCTTCAGGCTTCGGCAGGAGATTCAGATGAACGACACCGACATCTTCCACGTCATGCACACCATGCGCGCCATGCGGCGCCTGAAGCCGGACCCGGTGCCCGACGCCATGATCCGCCAGGTCCTCGACGCCGCCGTGTGCGCACCGAGCGGGCAGAACCTGCAGCGCTGGGCCTTCCTCGTCGTCGACGATGCGGCGGGCAAGCGCTTCTTCGGGGAGCGCTACGACTACTGGATGCGCAACCGCTTCGCCGACGTGCTGGAGAAAGTCGATTACACGAGCCGGGAGGGGCGGCTCGTGAAGGCCGCGATGCACCTGTCCGAACACATGCACGAAGTGCCTCTGTTGCTGTTCTGCTGTGGCGTGCGCGACTGGCCGTTCGCGGTGCCGGCGGCGCAGCGCACGGGGCTCGCACCGCCGTCCTACGGGTCGATCTACCCGGCCGTGCAGAACGTGCTGCTGGCCTGCCGCGCGCTGGGCCTCGGCGCGAGCCTGACGACCATGCACCAGATGTTCGAGCCGGAGATGCACGCGTTCTTCGGCATTCCGGAAACACATGGGGTGGTGGCCGTAATCCCGATCGGCTTTCCCGTCGGCAGGTTCGGGCCCGTCGCGCGCGAGCCGGCGGAGACGAAAACCCATTACAACCGCTGGGGCGGCAGCAAGCCGGGGCTCGCGGCGCCGGGTTGAGGACGGGCACTCACACCAAGGTCAGCCTCGAGATCACGCTTCACCTCTCCCGCCCGGGAGAGGTGAAGATGTTTGCATGGTGCGAAGCGTCGCGTTCCGCGCGCTCCGTCCTGTGCGCAGCGCCGTTCGTGTGGCACGCTTTGACCGAGGGACGCAGGCTGCCGCCCACGTCGGCCCCGGGGGCGCGATCCACGGGGCCCCGGAACAACCCAGACACAGGCCGGCAGTCGCCAGCAGAGCCGTCTTGCCGCACTTTCCAATGAGCATTTCCACCCGCGCCGGAATTTCCCGCACCGGCATCGAACTGCGCAAACTCACCGGACTCCTGCTGTGCGTCGCGGCCATCGTCGCGATGATCGCGACGCCCGCGCTGCCAGGCGTCGCCCTCCTCATCGTCGCCGCCGGCATCGCCGGCCTCATGCTCGCCGCGGGCCTGCCCGCGGGCACCGCTGCGAGCTTACGCGTAGTCGTGGTGACCGGACTCGCGCTGGTCGGCTATGCGCAGGGCGTGTCGTCCCCCGTGGCGCCATGGCAGGTGCCGGTCGCCTGGCACGAGCTGCTGCTGTTCTCGCGCGCGGGTGGCGCCTGCGCCGCCGCCACCTGTCTCGCGGGTGTCGCGCTGCTTCTGCGCGGACCCTTTCCACCGGCGTTGCGCCAGCTCTGCGGCTGGTGGCTGCTGCCGTATGCGTTCAATGCGCTGCTGGTCCTCGCCTCGCCCGCGCTGCTGGCGGAGGCCGGGCGTCCCCTCGCCATCGGGCCGCTTGCGGGCATGGACGCCGCGCTCGGCCGCCTGGTGGTACTCGGTGCGTTGACCGCGCTGCTGGTGCTGGCGCTCGGCTTCATCATGGATGCGCGTGGCCTGCGGGCATGGCGCGCGTGGCTGCTGCTCGGGGCCTGCGTCGCGGCAGCGGCGCTCGCGCCGTGGCTGGCGGCGCTCGGCTCCTCGCCCGCCCTCGCCCAGGCGCCGGCGCTCATCGCGTTGCCGGCGGTGCTCGCGGCCGCCGCGCTGTCGCAGGCCGCACTGTGGGCACAGGCTTTCGTCGCGACCGGCGCGGTGCTCGACCTGCTGCGCCACCGGCGGCCGACCGCGCACGCGCTCATCGCGCACGCGACCAGGGGAGCCCGCGCCGGCGCGAAATTCGGCCTGCTGTTCATGTCGATGATGCTCGCGCTGGCCGGCGTGGTGCATGCCGGGACCCTGCATTCGCTGGCCAGCGCCGCGCCGCTGCTCTGCGGTGCGCTGGCCGGCACGCTGCTGTTCGGACTCGCCCACGCAATCATCGAAAGCTCGGACGCGAGCCAGGCGTTCTTCCGCCGCCTGCGCGGCCACGTGACGAACCCGGCGAGCCTCGCGCGCGGCGCGGTGGCCGGCGCGGCGCTGGGCCTCGCCGCGCGGCTCGCGCTGCCGAGCGCCGACGACGGCGCCCGCGCGCTGTTCGGCCTGCTCGCCGGCGCGCTGAGTTATGCCGGAGTCGAGGTCCTGCGTGACGCGCTCGCAATCGCGCAAGGGCGCCGCCAGCGCCTCGAAGGCTTGCGCGCATATGCGTGGCAGGCCGCGGTCGGCGGCTTTGTCGGCGCGGCGCTCGCGTGGTACTTCGATCGCGCGCAACTCGCCGAGGTCACGGCCAGGCTGTTGCGTTTCAGCACGATCAATTTCACCGCCGCGGGCGAAGCGGCATACCCGATGGTCGTCTATCCGCTGTTCAGCAAATGGGGTGCGATCGATCTCGGCGTCGTCAGCGGCGGCGTCAAGCTGCTCTACGACCAGTCGCTCGCCGGGCTCATCAACTGGGCGCTTGCTGCGCCCCTGTTCAGTCTCAACCTGTTCGCGCTCAACGCGCTGCTCACGCGCAGCAGCCTGCCGCTGCGCCGGGTCGCGACGCGCGAGGGTCTCGTCGAGATCGTCGAGCAGGCCGTGCGCGTGCTGCGCTGGGGCCTGTGGATGGCGCCGATCATCTTCGCCTTCCTGAAAGTCGCGCCCGAACCCACCTGGTACAACCAGGACGGCGCGCTGCGCTCGCTGCTCGCCGTGTGGCAGAGCCTGAGGCTGGAGCCCGCCGCGTTCGCCGCGTGGAGTCGCGACGTGTTCCTCGGTCTCCTCGCCTACGACTGGCTGCGCTGCCTGATCTGGTTCGACCACATGGGGCTGCGCGTCGCGACGCTCGTGAATTTCAGTTTCGTCGGCATCGACTGGCTGGAGCGCCGATGGGGCCGGGCGCTGGGCTACGGTCGCGGCGCGCGCGTGATCCCCGAAGGCCTGCGGCGCTTCTGCACCTGGGCGCCGCTCCTGATCCCCTTCTACCTGCCGCGCGGCGCGGACTGGGACTATGCGTGGAACGGCGCCGAGCAGCTGCAGGCCGCACCGTCACCGCTGCTGCCGGCCGTCGTCGACGTGCTGGCGCTGTACGTCGCGCTGGCGCTCTGCGGCGGCATCGCCCTCTGGCTGTGGCGACGGCTCGCACCGCCGGACATCACGCAGGCACCCGCGTCAGCGCCGGGGCTCGCCCTGCCCTACCGCCTCGGCAACGGCCTCGTCGGGCTGCAGCTCGCGCGCGATGGTCGCGGCTTCCTGCAGGCACTGCATGGCGGCACGCAGGAGATCGATCTCACGCGCCGTCCGCTGCATCCCTGTGACGAGCGCGGCGCGTGGTTCTTCCTCGTGGAACCCGACCGCGGGCGCTGCACGCGGCTCACTGGCTTCGCGATCACGCAGCCTCGCGCGGACACCCTGCTGCTGCGGTGGGCCGATGAGGCGCTGCACATCGACATCGAAGTGACGAGCGCGCCGGACGCTGCGCTGCTTTACTGGCGCCTGCGGCTCGATAACCGCGGGCCGTCGCGGCGCATCGAGATCCTCAGCTGGCGCGAGCTCGCGCTGAACGGCATGGAGGCGGCCGAGCGCGCACCGGCCTTCAACCAGCTGCACATCGGCACCGAGTTCGTGCCCGCGGCAAACGCGCTGCTCGCGCACAACCGCCTGCTCGCGCCGCGCGCCGGCGACGGGCACGAAGTGGCCGTCCACGCGCTGCTGCGCGGCGCGCCGGGCGTGCAGCTGCTCGGCTACCAGGACGCGCGCGCCGAGCTCGATGCGTGCACGCACGGCGCATGCCCGGACGACACGCACTTCCGGCGCGCGGACGATGCCGGCCTCGCCTATACCTTCGAGCCGGTCGCGGCGCTGCGCGTCGCCTGCGAACTGCCCGCGGCGGGCACCTGCGAACTCGTCTTCGTCGACGGCCACGCGCCGAGCCGCGCGTCCGCGCTGGGGCTGCTCGGTGCGGATGCCCCCAGCGCCCGGCCGGCCATGCGCGCGCTGCGGCCCCGACCGGCCGCAGGCTACGGCTTCAGCCAGGACGGCCGCGAGTTCACCACCGGCATCGTCACCCCGCGCCCGTGGACGCAGGTGCTCGCGAACGCCCAGGGCTATGGCGCGATCTTCAGCAACCTCGGCGACCACTGCTCGTTCGCGCTGAACGCGCAGCAGAACATGCTGACCCCCTTCACGTGCGACGCGGTCGCGCCGGCCGCGCCGGGCCGCGCGCTGTACGTGTGCGATCTGGCGAGTGGCCGCATCGACAGCGCGGGCTACGCGCCCTGCCGGCACGCCGACACGCGCTACGAGACGTCCTTCGGCCTCGGCTACGTGGTCCAGCGCAGCGTCGGCGACACGCTCGAGCTCACCGTGACGAGTTTCGTCGTCGACGACGCGCCGCTCGAGATCGCGCTCGTCACCGTGCACAACCGTTCGCCGCAGCCGCGCCGCTATCGCGTCGTGCCCTATGCGGAGCTGCTGCTGGCGGAGATCAGGCGCGGCAGCCATGGCCTGCTCGAGTTCGGGCCGGATCTCGGCCCGCGCGCGCGCGGCTTTCGCAACCGGCACAACGGCTACGCGCCCGGCCTCGGCTTCATGGCGGTCACCGACACGCCGCGGGCCTGGGAATGCTTAGGCGCGCGCTTCGTCGGCGGCGCGCGCGATCTCGCCGCGCCCGACTTCGTGCGCACCGGCGTCCCGGCCGATGGCGTCGACGACGACGGTTATCGCATTGCCGCCTGCGCGCTGGAGTTCGACGTGCCGGCCGGCGGCACGCTCGACACCGCGGTGCTGTTCGGCTTCGCCGGCGACGCCGCCGAGGCCTCCACGCTCGTCGCCCGCTACGCGGATACCGCGCGGGCCCGCGCCGCGCTCGACGCGACACGGGAGGCCTGGCGCGCGCGCCTCGGCGTGCTGTGCGTGCGCACGCAGGACCCCGCATTCGATCGCCTGGTCAACCTGTGGCTGCCCTACCAGGCGCTGACCGCGCGGCTGTGGGGGCGCATCGGGCCCGAACAGCGCAGCGGCGCTTTCGGCTACCGCGATCAACTGCAGGACGTGCTGCCGTTCACGGTGCTCGCCCCCGCCCTCACCCGCGCGCAGGTGCTGGCCCATGCGGCGCACCAGTTCCGCTCGGGCGATGCCGTGAAATGGTGGCATCCGGCGCCCGCGGGGGAGACCAGCCTCGGCGCCCGCACCCGCGCCTCGGATCCTCACCTGTGGCTCCCCTACCTCGCGTTCGAGTACGTCAGCGCAACCGGTGACGAGACGCTGCTCGACGCCACCGCGCCGTTCATCGACGGCCCGCCCGTCCCGCGCGGCGAGGAAGGCCTGGGCTTCGTGCCACGGCGCTCGCGCGAGCACGCGAGCCTGTTCGAGCACTGTCGGCGCGCAATCGAATATTCGCTGGCGCAGCTGGGCCCGCGCGGCCTGCCCCTGATCGGCACCGGCGACTGGAACGACGGCTTCGATGCGCTCGGGGCCGGCGGTCGCGGCGAAAGCGGGTGGCTCGCGCTGTTCCTCGCCCGCATTCTCCACGAGTTCGCAGGCTTCGCGGACCGCCGTGGCGAGTCCGCGACGGCCACCCGCTGGCGCGCCGCTGCCAGCGCGCTGGTTGCAGCCCTGGACTCGACGCGCCACGACGGCGCCTACCTGCGCGCGAGCGACGACGATGGCCGCGCTTTCACGGTGACGGATGCGCTGATGGGCGCCTGGCCCGCGCTGTCCGGCGCGGTGCCGCTCGCGGACGCGGCGCGCGCGCTCGAGGGCGCACTGGCCGTGCTCGAGCAGGACACGCTCGTCTGCATCATGCAACCGGCGACGGACGCGGCGAGCACGCCCTGGCCCGGCCGCGTCGCGACCTACCCGCCCGGGGTGCGCGAGAACGGCGGCCAGTATTCGCACGGCGCGTCCTGGCTGGTCGATGCAGCGTGCGCGCTGGCCGAGGGCTATGCGGCCGCCGGCGACAGCGGCCGTGCAATGCACTGGCGACAGGTCGCGGCGCGCCTGTGGCGCAAGATTTCGCCCCTGCAGAACACGACGCCCGAACGCATCACGCACTACGGCCAGCCGCCGTACCAGCAGGCCGCGGACGTCTATTTCGGGCCGGGCTACCCGGGCCGTGGCGGCTGGACCGCCTATACCGGCGCCGCCTCGCGCATGCTGTGGGCCGCGTACCGCGTCGCGGGCCTGCGCTTCGAAAACGGGACCGTCACGCGGACCGGGCCGCCGCACGCCGGGTGGCCCGGCGTGATCGACGTCGAGTTCCGCGGGCGGCCGGTCGGGTCCCCCGAACGCTGACACGGCCCGTGCCGCCGGACGGTGCGAGTTCAGGACCGCGCACCGGCGCCCCCGTCCGCAACCCCTGTTTGCGGCTTGCGGGCGGGGGAGGAGTCGCGTGAAATGCGGAGAGCGCCGGCCGCGGGGCCGGCTGTTCGAAAACAGACCACAGCAAGGGGAGACACAGATGGGGGCGAAAACATCGCACGGCATAGGCGTGGGCGTATTCCAGGTCATCGCGGACCTGCACACGGGGGACCCGGCGGTCATCGCCAAACGCGCCGAGGAACTCGGCTTCGACTCCTACTGGCTGCCTGAGCACGCGGCGATTCCACAGGGCTCCGCGGACGTCTACCCCGGCAAGGTCGAGGGCGGTTCGGCGCCCGACTACCTCTACAAGATGCCCGACCCGCTGATCGGCCTGACGCGCGCCGCGGCGGTCACCAGCACGATCAACCTCGGCACCGGCGTCGCGCTCGTGCCGGAACGCCACCCGGTCCTCGCGGCGAAGGAAATCGCCACGCTCGATCACTATTCGAAGGGTCGCTTCCTCTACGGCATCGGCGCCGGCTGGAACGAGGCCGAGTGCACGATGATGGGCGGCGACTTCGCGCACCGCTGGGCGCAGGTCAAGGAATACATCCTCGCGATGAAGAAGCTGTGGACCGGTGAGTACGTCGGCGCCGAGGGCAAATACGCGAACTTCCCGCCGAGCGTCTGCCGCCCGACGCCGTGGCGCAAGCCGCATCCGCCGGTGCTCCTCGGCAGCATCGGATCGCCCAATGTCTACCGGCGCGTCGCGCAGTGGGGCGACGGCTGGCTGCCCTTCGTCGTGAACCCGCAGGAAGTCGCCGACGGCCGCGCCGAGATCAACAAGTTCGCGAAGGAGCTCAACCGCGATCCGAAGACGATCAACATCACGGCCTTCGCGCCCGACGGCATGTTCCGCACGAAGGCCGACATCAAGACCCTTGCGGACGCCAGCGCCGACAACGTGGTGCTGTGGCTGCAGGGCCAGAGTGAAGCCGCGCTGCTGCAGGAACTCGAAGCACTCGCCGCGGAACTCTTCTAGGCCGACCGTTCGTGCCCCTTTCCCGCGCGGGAGAGGGGCGCGCTTGCCAGCCCTCCCGCCGGGGACGCGTCAGATCCTCCAAGCGCGAAAAAGACGCCCGGACTGGCCGGGCGTCGCAGCGAGCGGAAGGGGAGGATCAATCGAAGTTGTACTTGAAGGACATCTGGAAGCGCTTGTCCTCTGCATCACTGTCGTCCTTCAGCGTGAGCCGCCCGTAGACGAATTCGCCGCCCACCATGATGCCAGGCACCGGGTAGTACAGCAGGTTCGCGTTGCCGTAGTGCGCACTGTCGTAGGCCGCGCCGGACTGGCCGCCGGAGGTTTCCTGGTTGGCATAGCTCCATCCCAGCGATGAACTCCACTTGTCGGTCCAGTAGTGGTCGTAGTAGGCGAGCACGCCGAGCAGCGGCAACGCGGTGGCGCCGAGGATGTCGTCGTCCGGCGCGAGGTCGTTGCCGCCGTCGTTGATGTAGCTCGCGATGCCTTCGCCGTAGGCGGCCTGCAGGTGCAGCTTGTCGCGTCCGAGGAAGACGAGGCTCGTGCTGCCATTGATGCCCCAGCCGAATTCCTCGCCCGAAGGACCGTTCGTGACGTTCTCGGTCTCGAAGCCGACCTGGCGCACGATGCCCGCGAGCTGGGCGTGGCCCCAGTCGCCGGTCATGCGCCACTGCGCGGTGAAGTCCGGCAGGTTGTTCTCGCTCTGGATGTTGAGCGGGTTGTCGAGCGGGTCGATGTCCTGCACCTTGCCGGTGTCCAGCGCAGAACCCGGCGCTTCGAGGGCCACCGAGACCTGATGCGTCGCCGTCCCGTACGGCGTCCAGCGCACCTGCGGGTTGCGCAGGAACATCATGCCGGTCGGCCCCCAGTAATCGATGGTGTTGGGAAAGACGTCCGGGTCCATGAACAGCGACCAGGTCTGGCCCGCGCCGAACTGCCCGATTTCGCCCCACGCGTGCCGCAGGCGCGGGGTCGTCTGCCCGGCATCATCACCGACGCCGAAGAGTTCGAATTCCAGCTTCGTGTTCAGCTCGCCGATCGGCGTCGGGCTCTTCGCCTTGAAGCCGATCCGGCTCTGGCGCACGCCGAAGACGGTTTCGCCGTCCTTGCCGCAGCCCGGATCGCCAGGGCAGTTGACCGGGATCTTCGACACGCGAAGCGTGTCCTTCCAGTCCGGATGGGACTGGTCGACGTCATAGATCATATCGAGCTGGGTGAAGCCGTAGATGTCTATGCTCCACTCCTTGGCGGGTTCCGCGGGCTCGGTGATCGGCGCCACCATCGGCACCGCCGCCTTCGCTTCGACGGCCACCGCCTTCGCCTCCGCGGCGACGGCCTTCGCTTCGGCCTGGCCGGACTCGAGCTGCAGGATGCGCTGCTCGAGCCGCTGCATCATGGCGCGCGAGGCCTCCAGTTCACGCTTCAGGTCGGCCACCTCGTCGGCGCCGGCCACCGCCGGCAGCAGCAGGGTGGTTGCAGCCGCGACCGCCACTGAACGCAGCGTGCCACGTCCACGCTTCGATGAATTTCTCACTTCGGATCTCCGTCCACAGTACGTCGTCTCGTTATGCCTGGCTGGCCCGGTGCGGTGCCGCGCGGGTCATCGCCCTGCTGCGGCCCGTGCGGGGCAACACGCGCACCTTCATTTACCCATCGGCGCCACGGCGTAGGGGTTGCCGCCGAGCGCATTGGAGATGTCCGCAATCGCGCGCTGCGCGCGCACGCTGTTGCCCGCCGCATCCAGCGGCGGCGAGATCACGGCGATGCCGAACTTGCCCGGCGACACGGCGATGATGCCGCCGCCGACGCCGCTCTTCGCCGGCAGGCCAGTGCGGTAGAACCATTTGCCGGAATCGTCGTAGAGGCCGGCGGTCGCCATCACGGCGAGCACGTTCGGGACATGTTCGTGCTTGATGACCTGCTTGCCGGTGACCGGGTTGGCCCCGCCGTTGGCGAGCGTGGCCGCCATCGTCGCGAGGTCCTTGGCGTTCACGCTGACCGAGCACTGCTCGGTGTAGAGGTCGGTGGCCTGATCCGGGTTTTCCTTGATGCGGCCATAGGCGAACATCAGGCGGCCGATGGCCTGGTTGCGCTGGTTGGTCGCGGCCTCGGATTCGTAGACTTCCTGGTTGACCGCGAGCTTGCGGCCGGCGAAATCGCTGTAGTAGCCGAGGATGCTGTTCCAGATCGCGTCGCGGGTGTCGCCCTTGACCATGCTGGTCGCGGTGATCGCACCCGGATTCACCATCGCATTCATTTCCGCGCCCCGATGCTGCTCGACGGCGACGATGGAGTTGAAGACCTGGCCGGTCGCATCCACGCCCATGTTATCGACGATGGCCTGCGGACCCTGCTGCTCGATGACCTTGGCCATCGTGAAGACCTTTGAAATCGACTGGATGGAGACTTCGGACTTCACGTCGCCCGCGGTGTAGACCTTGCCGTCCGCGGTGACGAGGGCGATGCCGAAGGTCTTCGGATCGACCTTGGCCAGCGCCGGAATGTAGTCCGCGTTCTTGCCTTCCGCCAGGTCCCTGTATTTTTCGTAGGCCGCTTTCAGCGCCGCTTCCACCGCAGGTCCCTGCAGCGGTTCGGCCGCCTGCAGCGCCGAGGCCATGGCCAGCGCGAGGACGGCGACGGCCGCACACGCAAAAGGGAAATGCTTCATTTCTTTTTCTCCTGGTTCCGTTGAATCGGGTCTCGTGCACCGGCCACCGGCATGGACGCCTCCGCTTCGAATCCCGCATCGGGCAGGGTCACGATGAGATGCGCTGGGGCGATAGCCGAGCCTTGCCGCCCCCGTTGCCGACTCTGCCACGTCTGGACGGAAAGGCGTAGACCAGCATCGGGCCACGCCACATCCGTCCGGAAACCACCGCCATACCCTCGCGCACCGGCGACCGCCTGCGCGTGCAATGCTGCATCCATCGCTGGCCCATCGGAATGCCGGTCTGCGTGGACCCAGTGCGCAGACCAGGCTGGCGCGATTAAATTAAAATCAAAACCAAAGTTCCACCGCAGCTACTATTGGAGCTTGGTCGCATGGCGCACTCGCGCGGCGGATCCCCAGGCTGCAGGCGGCCAAGGGGCGGGCACGGCGTGCATCCCTGCTGGTGCGCCAGGACGCTGCCCGCGCGCGCCGGATTCGAGATTCCGATTCCCCGATGGAGACCCTTCCCATGTCCACGATCCGGCTTGCCGCGCTTGCGGCGCTCGTCGCCAGCACGGCGCACGCGGGCGAATTGCGACTCGCCAACGGCGCGGTGCTGCCGGGTGAGATGGTGCGCATGGAAACCGCGCACGTGGTCTGGAAGGCGGAGATGGTCGGCGAGGTCCGGGTGCTGAAAACGAACGTGGTGTCCATGACGTCGTCCGTGCGCCGCGACCTGAAGCTCGCGGGCACGAAAGAGGCGTTGGAGGACTGCGCCCTGAACGGGGACGCGCGGGGGATGCGCGTCCAGTGCGGCGATGCGGAGGCGCTCGAGGTCGCCATCACCGACGTGGAGGAATGGAGTCCCGGCAGACCCTTTACCGGCCGGGTCGCGCTGGCGGCCGATATCCAGCACGGCAATACCGAGACGAGCGAATACGAACTCGATCTGCGCACCAGCGTGAAGCGCGGCCGCCTGCGCCACAATCTCGAGGCCGACATCGATTACGAAACGAATCGCGGCGTGGAGACCCAGAACGAGACCGAAGGCAACTACCAGCTCGACTATCTGCTTCGGGACGGCTGGTTCATCTACAGCAGGGCCAACTACTATCGCAACGATTTCTCCTCCCTGAGCCAGGTCTTCGCGCTAGGGGGTGGCGTGGGCCGTGACATGCTGTGGAACAGCGGCGCCTACGCGAGCGTGCAGGCCGGGGTCAGCGAGGCGCGGTTCGTGGTGCAAGACGCGGAGGAAACCTGGACGGAAGTCGGCATCGTGCGCTGGCGCACCGGCTGGCGCATGCCCTGGTGGGAGGTCCGCCTGTTCCACGAAGGCGAATTCAACTGGATGCTCGACCGCAGCTACCTGAACCGCTTCGAGTCAAGCACCGGCGTGAACGTACCGCTGCTCGCCGGCCTGATCGGCGAACTGCGCTACGACTGGGACCACATCGGCACGCGCAAGGACGGCGGTGAACGCACCGACAGCGAGTGGGTGCTGGCGCTCGGGTATCAGTGGTAGCGCAACCGACCCGCGTCACGCATGCATCAGGGTCCAGCGGCGACGATCCGAATACGCCGCCGCCAGGAACATGCAACAAGCGTAGAGCTCGAGCATTTCCTCCAGCCACAGCGACGCGTTGACATCGAGCGCAAACACCTTCTTGTCCAGCGGCCACGACGCCACGTACAGCAGGATGCCCAGCAGCGACAGGTGGACCAGCGCTGCGCCCCGCGCGTGGAGAATGAACACGCCCACCGCCCACAGGTGCGCGACGTGGCGCAGCAGGTAAAGGCCCAGTCCGCCGAGCGCGAGCGCGCGCAGGACGGTTTCGAGCGGCTCGAAGTAGCGGGGATCGCCCAGGTCGTCGATATCCAGCTCGCGCAGGGCGCAGCCCAGGCACAGGAATGCCAGCAGCACGCTCAACATGCGTGCGGGTGTTTCGGGGTGCGAGGGCAGGCAGGTCGCGCGATGCACGTTCAACAGCGCCCCCAGCAGCAGGCACGCCACCTGCGCGTTCTCCAGCAGATGGTTTTCATCCGCGAGCGTCGGGTCCATGCGCCAGGCCAGGTAGAGCAGCGCGGCCGACGCCACGGCGGCGAGCAGCATCAGGGGGCCGGTCCCCAGCCCGGTGAGTTTGATTGCGACGACGTTTTTCATCGGCTTCCATGCCGTGCGGGGAACGGCGACAGTGCGGTGGATGCTGAGACCGGCCAGGTGCGCGCGCAATGCGACCTTCGGCCAAGGCCAGGCGCAGGGGGCGGCGGCGTTTCATCGTGCGGGGACGGGGAATGCGCGCGGCGGCTATCGCGTGGGCAGCGGAGGCTCAGGATACGGGATTATGGCCGTTTGGATAGTCCGGGCCTGCCGCGCGGCCCGGATCTGGCGGTCGTGGAATCCGCGCCGTGCGCGGAGGGGTCCGGATCAGCCTTCGGTCGCCAGCGTCCGCAGCATCCGCTCGGCGGCGTCACGGTCGTGGAAATCCGCATGAACCTCCAGCGCATGGGCGAGGATCTCGCGCGCCCTGGGCTTCTCGCCCGCCGCCACCAGCGCGTGCGCATAGTGGTGGGCAATCACTGGATTGTCGGTCTGCATCCGATGCGCCTGTTCGAGCAGACGCAGTCCTCGCTGCAGCGAGCCCTGGCGAACGAGGATCCAGCCCAGCGTGTCCGCCGCCTCGATGCTGTCGGGTGACAGGCGATGCGCCTGCTCGGCATGCACCAGCGCGCGTTCGTCGCCGACCAGATCGTAGAGCCAGGCGAGATTGTTCAGGGCGATTGCGTCGTCGGGGGACTGGCGCAGCAGCGATTCGAAATGTTCCCGAGCTTCGGGCAGCCTGCCCGCCGCGAGCTCGAGGTTGCCGAGTTCGCGGCGCGCGGCCGGATCGGCGGGATTGTTCACGAGCCAGTCGGTCAGCAGGCCGCGCGCCGCGTCGAGCGCGCCGCTGCGCACCAGCGCCCCGGCAAGCATCAGCGTGGACTGGCCCGACGGTGCGCGCGCGTGCGCCGCGCGAAACGCCTCCATCGCGGCGGCATGCTCGCCACGCGCAGCGGCCAGCTGGCCCTGCGCGGCGTCGGCCAACGCACTGTCCGGATGGGTACGGCGCATGCGCACGACCATGGACTGCGCGGCGGCGTGATCGCCCTGCGCCAGGCTGGTCAGGAATGACCCCCAAAGCGCGGAGACCAGCGCCGGGTCCTTCTCGAGCATTGCGGCGTAGAGCCGCTGCGCGTCCGCGTGGCGCGCGAGGCTGCGCGCGGCTTCCGCCAGCAGCATCGTCGCCGGCAGCAAATCCGGCATGTCCGCGTGCAGAGCCGCCAGCGTCGCATGTGCTTCCTGCGTGCGTCCCGCGGCAAGCTGCACGTAAGCCCACAGCAGGCGACTGCGCATCGCGTCCGGCTGCAACTCGCGGGCCTCCTCGGCGCGACGCAATGCGACGTCGCGCGCTCCCCGCTTGAGCGCTTGCAGGGCGAGCATCCAGCGCGGCTGCGCAGCCGTCGGCTGCGCACTGGCAGCGGCTTCGAGCAGCGGCACCACCTCGTCGGGACGCCCTTCACGGTCCGCAATCAGCGCGAGCGCCACCGACGCCGGCGTGTAGGTCGCGTCGGCCTTCAATGCCGCCTCGAAGTCCGCGCGGGCCGCGGCGCCGTCCCCGCGCTGGAGGGCGAGCGTGGCGCGGTTCGCAAAAGCGGGCGCGAACGCCGGATCAATCGCCAGCGCGGCCCCGAAGGCCTTGCCAGCGGCCTTCAGGTCACCGGCCCGCGCCAGCGCCAGGCCCAGCAGGTTGTGCGCAGCTGCGTCGTGTGGCCGCAGTTCGGTCAGCGCCCGGGCCGACTCGACCGCAGCCGCGGCATCGCCGAGCGACATATGCGCCTGGATCAGCAGCTGGCGCGGCGCGTCCTGCTCCGGCGCCGCGGCCGCGAGACGCTCGAGCTGCGCTATGCCGGCTTCCGGCTTGCCGGCGGCGAATTCGCCGAGTGCCTGCTGCTGCTGCAGGACGGGTGAATCCGGCGCGAGCAACTGGGCGCGCCGCAGGTACTCGGCCCCCTGCGCGACATTGCCGGCAATGAAGTGTGCGTGGCTCAACAGCGCGGGGATGCCGGGGTCCTGTGTGGACTGCCCGGCGAAGGGCGCGAGCGCCTCGATCGCCTCCGGCGCGCGCTGCTGCTTCAGCAGCACCGTCGCGAGCAGCTTGCGCGCACCCGGCTGCTGCGGATACGCACCGTCGAATTCGCGCAGGCGGGCTTCGGCGAGCCCGAGCTTGCCGAGGCGCAGCGCGGCTTCCGCGCTCAGCAGCAAGGCCTGCGGGTGTTTCGGCGCTGCGCCGAGCGCATCGGCAAGCGCGGTCTCCGCCTTCTCCCACTCGGCCTGGTCGTGCGCGAGCCAGCCTTGGAGGAAACGGGTCTGGGGGGCCTCCGGCGCGGTCCGCGCAAGCGCCTGGATAATCGCGCCCGCGGCGTCGGGCTTGCGCTGCGACAGCAGGGCCTCGGCCTGGCCGGCGAGGGCCTCGTTGCGTTTCGGCGCATGCGCGGCGGCACGCTCGAAGGTCGCGTCCGCCCGCGCGAAGTCGCCGCGCGCGAGCGCGAGGCGCCCGTCCAGCAACAGCGCGTCCGGGTCATCGGGGGCGAGGGTCAGGGCCTGCCGGGTCGCGGCGGCCGCCCCGTCGGGGTCGTTACGCGCAAGCGCGAGCCGCGCCGTGGCGAGGTGCAGGCTCACGGCCTGCGGGTCGCGCACGGTGGCGCGGTCCAGCAGGGCTGCAGCGGCGGTGTGCTCGCCAAGACCCAGGCGCGCTTGCGCCTCCAGTGCTTCGACATCGGTCGTGCGCGGCCCGGGGAGCGCGGCGATCTCGGCGAGCGCGCGCTTGTACTGGTGGCTGGCGATGCGCGCGCGGATGAGGTCCAGGGAGAGTCCCGGCTGGCGGACAGCCAGCGGCGTCACCCGTTCGAGCTCTTTCAGGGCGGACTTGGGCTGACCCAGCATCAGGTAGACCTGGCCCAGTTGCCAGCGCGCCTCGTCGCTGTCCGGGTCCAGTTGCAGGACGTTCTTGTATTCGATGACCGCCGCGTCGAGCTGCCCGTCATCGCGCGCCTGCGAGGCCGCTGCGAGCAGCGCGTCCGCGTCGGGGGCCAGGGCTTTGCGCAGCCCGAAGGCGCCGGCGGCGCCGAGCACGCTGAACAGAACGAACACCGCCAGCCGCTTGGCCAGCCTGCGGCGGGCGCGACGCGATCTTTTCATGGGCAACTCCGTGTGCGGCTGGAAGTTGCCTCTGTAGCGGCCGACGCCCGCGCCCCACGGACCCTGCGCGCCGTGAAAAACTCCCGCACTAAAGCCGGAATTCGCCTTGAAACGCAGTTTGGTCTCGACGTCCGACCTGTGCGGACGAGGTCAGGGTCTTTGCGGCGCAACCCTGGCGAGTGCCGCAGCCTCGCCTTTCTTCGCCCCGAGCGCGGTGCGCGCCTCGTCCGCGAGCTTGTCGAGTTCGGGGCTGCGCGGCCGAGGCAGCGCTTCGATCTCGGCGAGCGCGCGCTGGTGCTGGCCGAGCTTGATGCGGGCCCGGGCCAGATCGACGGTGATGTCCGGCTCCATGCCGGCGAGCGGCATCGCGTGTTCCAGCTCCGCCAGCGCCGGCGCGGTACGGCCCTGCGCGTAATAGGTCTGCCCCAGGCGCCAGTGCGCGAGGTAGTGCGTGGGCTCGAGTTGCAGGGTGTTCCTGTACTGGGTGACCGCGTCATCGAGCTTGCCCGCCGCGCGCGCCGCCTCGGCAGCCGTGAAGTGATCGTCGGCCTGCGGTGCGAAGTTCATGCGCCACACCGCGGCACCCGTGACCACGATGAGACCGGCAAGCACCAGGCCGCCGATCAGCAGCAGCGTTCGGCGCCAATTACGGCGTGCTCTCCGCCGCGAGCGGCGTCGCGAGGTGGACATGACTTGGAGTGCCCGATGGAAACGTTGGATTCGCTATCGACCCAGAATCTATCCGACTTTATAGAAAGTACAAAATGCGGCACCGCCGCATCTGCCCGGACCCTTCCCAGACATCACCTTCGGCCGGCCTCCGGACACCACAGGCCTGTGTGCGATACCGCACCGCCTGGCGCGGGCGGCGCCCCTAGACTGGCCCTTCACATCGACGCCCCATGCATCGCATGGCGTTCGGTTTTCATCCCGGCAACGCCACGAGCCATCGAACATGGCCAGGAGCATGAGCGCACGACATGAAAGCAAACGCGGTATTCATCCATAAGCAGTATCCACGCGCCGCCTTGCAGGTCGCGCATGACCAGTTCTTCGCGATCGAGACGCGGCGCAGGCACGACCTCTCGCTCACCGATGACGTAAGCGGCGACCTGTTGCTGGAGCAGGTGAAATGGATGTTCAACGTGACGCGCAGCACCCTGATTGAAATCAGGGTGCTGGGGCGTTTCTCGAGTTTGCCCGCCGCGGTCGGCGCAACGAAGGCCATCGCCGTCAAGGGATGAACGGCGCTGCCCGATGGCGGTCGCGCGGTCGCTCCGCGGCCGCTCTCAGCGCAGCTTGCTGAACATCAACCAACCGAGCCAGCCGTGGCGCAGCCACGCTGCCGCGCCCCGCGGGCGCAGCAACAGCAGCAGGGCGCCTGCACCGGCGAACCACACGGGATGCGTTCGAACCAGATGCACGAGGTGCAGTCCGTGGTCAAGCATCTCGATCGGCTTGCGCCACGGTTCAATCTCGAGCCGCAGACGCCTGCGCTGCGCGGCAGTCTGCGCCAGCAGCCGCGCCCGCCGCTCGGCGAGACGACGGGCGGCGGGCGTCATCGACGAGCCGCCAGTTCCTCGCCGTCCTTCGCGAGTTCCGACAGGCTCGTCGTGAAAGGTCTGGGCCGGGTGCGCACGCAGTGCATGAGCGCGCCAGCCGCCACGATGCCGGCCAGCAGGAAGCCACCCGACGTGGCGGCCAGCACGAGGATCCGGTGGGTATCCCAGAACAGGTACAGCAGCAGGATCGTTGCCAGCACGAGACCGACGCCGAAACACAGCAGGCCACCGAGGGCCAGCAGCGCGAACAGCAGCCAGTGCTGGCGCTCCTGTTCGAGGTCGACCGCCAGCAACTCGAGCCGAGTGTGCGCGATCGACACCACGGTGGCCGTCAGTGCGGAAAGCGACGTCAGAAGTCCCGCCCGCCTCTCGCCGTGACCCGTGGACATCACGCGCGCACTAGCGACGGTGGCTCAGCAACCCGATGATCAGACCGAGGCCAGCCGCCACACCGATCGCCTGCCAGGGCTTGGCGTGCACATAAGCATCGGTTGCCGCGGCGGCTTCGCGCGACCTGAGCATCAAGTCGGCCTGCGCATCCGCCATGCGGCCCTTCGCGACGCGCAGTGAATCCTCGATCTTCGCGCGCAATTCCGTCAGTTCAGCGCCGCCGTTCTTGGCGGTCGCCCGCAACAAGGCCTCGGCGTCGGCAATCACGACCTTGAAATCCTCGACCAATTGATCCTTGGCCACCTGGTCCAGCAACTTGTCCATCTGCCCAATCCTCCCTGCTTAATGTCGTGTCCTGAAGCTATTTCCTGATCACCAGCAGAACGCCACCGATGACCAGCGCGCCCACCCCGACCCAGATCGGCACGTTGACCGTCTCCGTGTCCTTGATCGAGAGTTCGAGCGGTCCGATTTTCGCCTGCTGCGTATTCTTCGTATAAGTGAAGCCGCCATACACCAGTGCGAGCACACCGCCGGCGATGAGCACGATGCCCACCAGCCTCGCCGCGTTGCCTCCCCCGAGGCCAGCCGTCACAGCCGCCGGCCCTGGATCACGCGCACCAGGATCACGACGACCGCGATCACCAGCAGAAGATGGATCAGGCCGCCCATCGTGTACGAGGACACCAGCCCCAGCACCCACAGGATCACCAGCAGTATTGCGATGGTTTCGAGCATGCGTGCTTCTCCGCTTGTAGATTTTCTGTCGGAAGGAAACAGTTTCCGTGCTTGGTGAGTGCCGTCCCTGGCCGCGATCGTCCCTACTGACCTTTGACGTGCATGTTGTTCTTCACCGACGTGACGCCCTTGATGCCGCGGGCAAGACTGGCCGCCCTGTTGATATCCGCCTGGGATTCCACGAAGCCGCTCAACTGCACTTCGCCCTTGAAGGTCTCGACGTTGATCTCGGCCGATTTCAGTGTCGGATCGTCGAACACCGCGGCCTTGACCTTGGCCGTGATGACGCTGTCGTCGATGTATTCGCCAGTACCTTCCTGGCGAGAGGTCGACGCGCAGCCGACCATCAGCGCCAGCAGCAGCGCGACCATCAGCGGGTACGCTTTCCGGATTCGATTCATGGTGTCCACCTCCCTGGGCATTCGATTCGTGTTGGAGTCCGCGGCGACGTCGCCGCGCTCAGTTCTTCGACACCGGCGAATCGAGGCGCTTCCATGTCGCGCTCGAATTCTCCGGCGCGGGCGCAGCTTCGCGTGCGGCGGCATCACTGCCGATCACGTGGAGTTCAACCCGACGATTCTGGAAACGGCCCTCCGCCGTCTGGTTCGACTGCACAGGCTCACGTTCACCGCGTCCTTCAGCCTGCAGACGGGAGGCCGCGATGCCATGATTCACAAGATAGTCGACGACCGCCTTGGCGCGCCGGTCAGACAAATGGACGTTGTATTCGTCCGTGCCGACGCTGTCGGTATGGCCGACTACACGCACTTGCACCGCACTCGCCGAATTCAGCGCATCGACCGCCTCGTTCAGCAACTGCGCCGACGCGGGTTCGATGTCTGAGCTGTCGAACTTGAAGTTCACGCCGGTCAGCGTCAGCAGGATTGCCGGGCAGCCGTTGCTGTCCACGGCGGTGCCGGCGGGCGTGTTCGGGCAGAGATCGGCGCTGTCGATGACGCCGTCGCCGTCGCTGTCCAGCACGGGCGCGACAGGTGCAACAGCCACCGGTGGTGGCGGCGCGACGGGCGCCGCGGCAACCGCCACCGGCGGCGCCTTAGGACAGGCAAGGCTGCCCAGCAATGCGCCGATCGCAACGCCGGCACCGATGGGCCCGGCGCCAGACGCGATGGCAGCGGCGCCACCGCCGCCGACCGCCGCGCCGACCAGTGCACACAAGGGACTGGCGGCAGTACTGCCGTTGGCGCCTGGCAGCGTGCTGCAACCGGCGAGCCCGGACGCCGTGATTGCGGCTGCGACGATGACGAATGGCCTGTATGTTTTTTTCACTGTGTCTCTCCGCAACGCCGCCGATTGAGTGATATGCCGATGAGTACCAGCGTCGCCCCGCGCGCCGGACCCGTCGGTACGCTGTCGCACATACCCGCGCCATCCGGTCCAGGCAGCTCGCACGACAGCGCAGGTGTGACAGTCTTCATTGCGTCAACTCGCCGGCCGGAAGGCAGCTTACTTGTCGTCGTCGTCGTCGCTGACTTCATGGCCGATGACGCCGCCGACGGCCGCGCCGCCGGCAGTGCCCAGCACGCTACCGCCGGAGAGCACCGCACCCGCCACGCCGCCCGCGGTGGCGCCGTAGGCCGTGTTCTTCTCCTGCTTCGACATGCCACTGCACGCGCTCAGGGTGCCGGCCAGCGCAAAGGCGAGCGCGATGCCGGACGTTCTGTTCGAAATATTCATGAAGCCCCCTCAGGGTTCGTCTCGAGTCACCGGGGTATCCCGGCATGTGTTCAGTATGGATCCGCACCAAGCGTCGGGTCGGTACGCTGCCGCACATAGCTGCCATTGCGCGAGCGCCTGCCGTCCGATCATCTTTCGACGAGGATCTCCACCGCCCGGTTGCGTGGCTCCCGCGCGCCGTCCACCGCCTGCACCAGCGGATCATTCTCGCCACGCGCTTCGGTCACGATGCTGTCGGTCGCGACATCGATGTCCAGCAGCTGCGCCTTGACGGCTTCGGCACGTCGTTCCGACAGCGCGAGGTTGTAGTCTCCGCTGCCGACACTGCTCGCATGGCCGACCACAAGAATCCGACGGGCGCGATTCGCCGCAGCCTGCTCCCTGACCACTTCAAGTTCAGCCATGCCCTCGGCCGATACCGCGGCGTCGTCGAAGGCGAACAGCAGCACATGCCGAGCAGGTGTCTCCGCGGGCACCGGCTCGACCGGCGGTGTCGCCACGGCGACGGATTCCGGCGCCGGTCGGGCAGTTTCGACCTGCGCCACCGTCATCAGGAAGGACTGCCGGCAGGCCTCGATATCGGCGGCCTGCAGGTCCTCCGTCGCCTGCTCCAGCCAGCAGTCGAACGAGGCCTGCGCATGGGCAGCGGCCTCGGGCGCATTCTCGCGGCCGGCGCCATCGAAGGCCGCCATCAGCCGCTCGCGCGCCAGCGTGAGTGCTGGCACATGGCGGTCTTTCAGGAAGCCCCGTCGGGACCCGACGGTTTCCGGTGCGGTGGGTGTCCCCGCAGCGGCATCGAGTGAACGGCGCGCATAGGACGCGGCATCGCGTTCGTCGCCCTGCGCGGATTCCGCCGCCGACAGGGCCCGGTAGTCGCGGGACAGCGCCTGCGCGAAGCGCGTGCTGTCCGGTGCGCCCTCGGCCCAGGGAGCCGGCGCGTGGCAGAGAAGCACGATGGCCGCGGCCACCGTGCCGGTACGTCTTATGGTCGTGATCATGTCGGCCGCTCCTAGAAGTCGAAACCGATGCCGACGGAATAAGGAATGATCCCGTCGTTGCAGCACTGGTCGAGGGGCACTTCGTAGGCGATATTGCCGAAGAGGAAGGTGCTTTCGTTGACGAAGTACTTGAGGCCCGCTTCCGGGCCGGCGATGGCGTTGTCGTCGATATCGGCGCCGTAGATTCCGCCCACGTTCATGCCGAAATAGGGCTGCCACCGCGCGAAATCCCACTGGTAGGCGGCCTGGATCACCGAGCGCCCGTTGACGAGCGTACTGTCGCCGTCGTCGTTGATGCCAAGTCCCTGCTTGAAGGTCAGCAGCACGTTCTTCGTGAAGTAGTAGCCGAGCGATCCGGCGACACCGAAGACGGGGGCGTCGAAGGAATCATCGGACTGACCGGTGCCGGTCAGGGTGCTCTCCCAGTTGCCGGCGTGCGGACCCGGGTCATGGCTGTAGGGCGGCATTTCGCCGGACTGCGCGAATGAAGCCGAACCGGCGACGAGCATGGGTAAGATGGAAACGTAAGCTTTCATGCGGAATTCTCCACCCCGTGAGTGAATTGGATGACGAGTCACACCGGGGCGGGTGTGACCCCATCGCGTCGCCTCTGTGCGACGACGCAGTCGACTTCGAATTCGGTGCTGTCTCGAGACCGCGCCCCGCAAGATGGCGACGGCGGGGCAGGCCTCGGGCTGCCGCCGCCGTGCAGCGGCAAGTGGCGCCGGCCCGTGGCCGTTCAGGCCGGGCCGGTATGAGCGGATGGCTTCAGTGTCATGCGTCGGCGCGTACCGTCCTGCAACCGCGCCTGGCGCTGGTCATGGCCGTGTCGTGAACCTACTGCGGTGCAGGACGGGCGTCGGTGCGCCAGCACGCTTACGCCCGGCCGTGGGCGCGGCGGGGGAGTTCCCCGGGAACGCGCGGCAAGCCCGAGCCCCATCGATCGAGCCTGGGTCGCCGGCAGTCGCTTACAGACAATCAAACGACTTTCATGTAGGAAGAATTGGGCATGCCCGCTATGTGCGGTTGCGTACGGATGTCAATTCGACCCCTGATGGAAACTGCGCTCATTCGCGAATTCCGGAGGCGCACCGCATGCGGAATCTCAGCACGAGCCCATCACGGGAGCAGGTCAAACAAGTCCAGGCGGGAGGCCATCATGGAGATCAACAAAAAGTCGCCGCTGCAAAACCACCTGCTGGCCGCGCTGCCCGCGCGCGTCCAGCAGCGGGTCTTTCCGCACCTCGTGCCAGCGGACCTGCCGCTCGGCAAGGTCGTTTACGAATCCGGGGATCTGGTGCGGGACGTCTATTTCCCGACCGATTCGATCGTGTCGCTGCTGTACGTGATGGAAGACGGCGCATCCGCGGAGATTTCCCTCGTGGGCAACGAGGGCCTCGTCGGCGTGGCGCTGTTCATGGGTGGCGAAAGCACGCCCAGTCGCGCGGTGGTGCAGAGCGCGGGCCACGCCTACTGCCTGTCCGGCAAGCGTCTCAAGGAGGAGTTCAACCTCCATGGCGAGATGCTGCAACTGCTGCTCCGCTACACGCAGTCGCTGATCACGCAGATGGCACAGACGGCGGTCTGCAACCGGCATCACTCGATCGACCAGCAGCTCTGCCGCTGGCTGCTGCTGTCGATGGATCGCCTCGTCGGCAACGAGTTGACGATGACGCAGGAGTTGATCGCCAACATGCTCGGCGTGCGCCGGGAAGGCGTGACGGAGGCCGCCGGCAAGCTGCAGCGATGCGGCGCCATCGAGTACAGCCGCGGTCGGATCACCGTCCTCGACCGGCCACTGCTCGAGACTCTCTGCTGTGAATGCTACGGGGTGGTCAAGAAGGAAACGGATCGCCTGCTCAGTCACCTGCCGTGGGAAACCAAGCTCGCGAGGACGGCAACCTGACGGCGTCACGGGGAGGGGGACGCATGGCCACGGCACGCAATGTGCCGTAGCGTACAGATGCGCGCGCCGGCTTGCGCCATGGTCCCAGCACGCAGCGGCCTCCTGATGGCCGGCCACTCCTCCCCTCCCCCACAAACCGCAACGCAGGAGCGTTCAATGCCAGTCGCGGCGCCGGACCGGGCCACCAACCGCCTCATCGGCATCCTCTCGCGCAGGAATGGCGCGCTCATCGTCGGGCAGTGCGATCTCGTTGAACTGCGATACGGGGAAACCGTGTGCGAGCCGGGCCGGCCGTATCGGCACGTTTACTTTCCGCTGATCGGCTTCATGTCGCTGTTCACGGGCGGCGCCGGCAGTTCGCCGCTGGAGATGGGACTGATCGGGAACGAGGGCATGCTCGGCGCGACCCTGCTGCTCGGCGTCGACCAGCCGCCGCTGCGGGGCGTGGTGCAGGGGGCCGGCAGCGCGCTGCGGATGCCGGTTGCGAAATTCCAGCGGATGATCCTGGAACAGGCGCCAGTGGCCGCTGTGATGAAGCGCTATCTCTATGTGCTGATGTGCCAGTTGTTCCAGACCGCCGCCTGCACCTGCTTTCATTCCGTCGAAGCGCGCCTGGCGCGCTGGCTGCTCATGACGCATGACCGGGCCCACGCCGATCACTTCCACCTCACGCACCAGTGGCTCGCCGACATGCTGGGCGTGCGGCGCAGCGCGATTACCATCGCGGCCGGACGCCTGCAGCAGCGCGGCCTCATCAGCTACACCCGGGGGGAAATCACCGTCCTGTCCCGCGCCGGGCTCGAAGCCACGACCTGCGAGTGCTACCGGAAGCTCATCGACGAGTACGCGGAAGCGTTCCGGCCGGCGCGCTGATCTTCGCGCATCCCGCGGCCGCGTGACGGATCAACCCGGAGGCCGTGGCCCGCCGCGGAATTCGAACGCCGCATGGTGCTCATGGCCATCGTCCACGAGCGCGACGCCGCGCTGCCCCGTCGCGTCCCGCACGCCAGCGACTGCGACACCATCGAGCGTCAGCGCCCACAGCGCCCGTGGATTCGCGCCCTCCAGGCGCACGCTGACGTGGTAGACACTCGTGCGGTAGCGATAGCGGATGCTGTACTCGTCCCACGACTCAGGCACGCAGGGCTCCACGCTCAGCAGCCCGTCGGCCACGCGCAGACCGAGCAGGGTTTCGACGGTCAGCTGGTACATCCAGCCCGCGGCCCCCGTGTACCAGGTCCAGCCGCCCCGCCCCACATGCGGCGTCACGGCGTAGATGTCCGCGCACATCACGTAGGGTTCGACCTTGTAGCGTTCGATGGCGTCGGGCGTGCTGCCGTGGTTGATGGGATTGAGCATCGCGAACAGTTCCCAGGCGCGCGCGTGGTCGCCCATCATCGCGAAGGCCATCGTCGTCCAGATGGCGGCGTGCGTGTATTGCCCGCCGTTCTCGCGCACCCCAGGCACGTAGCCCTTGATGTAACCCGGCTCGAGATCGGAGCGATCGAACGGCGGATCGAGCAGCTTGATGAGGCCGGCGTCGCGTTGCACCAGCTGCGCGTCGACCGCCGCCATCGCCTGGCGCGCCCGCACCGGATCGCCGCCTTTCGAGATGACCGCCCAGCTCTGGCTGATCGAGTCGATGCGGCACTCCTTGTTGATGGCCGAACCGAGCGGCGTACCGTCATCGAACCAGGCACGACGATACCAGGCCCCATCCCAGGCCGCGGCCTCGATTTGCGACAGCAGACGGGCCGCCTCGCGGGTGCAGAGCGCCGCGAAGTCCTCGTCGTGCCGCGTGCGGGCGAGGTCGGCAAACAGTTCGAGGTTCCGGTACAGGAACCAGGCGAGCCATACGCTTTCGCCGCGCCCTTCCGGGCCCACCAGGTTCATGCCGTCGTTCCAGTCGCCGCACCCGATCAGCGGCAGGCCGTGCGCGCCGAAACGCAGGCCATGCCTGATGGCGAGGACACAGTGTTCGTACAGGCTCGCCGCGGCCACCAGGCGCTGCGGCTGGTCGAAATAGGCTTCCTCGCCCGGATTGAGTTCGCGCCCCTCCAGGAACGGCACCGCTTCGTCCAGCACACCGGTGTCGCCGGTGGTCGAGACGTAACGGCAGGTCGCGAAGGGCAACCAGAGATAGTCGTCGGAAAAACGGGTCCGCACGCCCTTGCCGTTCGGCGGATGCCACCAGTGCTGCACGTCTCCCTGCAGGAACTGGCGCCCCGCGCAGCGCAGGAGATGCTCGCGGGCCGCGGCCGGCGTGGCGTGGACGAGGGCCATCGTATCCTGCAGCTGATCGCGATAGCCGTAGGCGCCGCCGGACTGGTAGTAGCCACTGCGCGCCCACAACCGGCTGGACAGCATCTGGTAGGTCAGCCAGCCGTTGGCCAGCACATCGAGCGACTGGTCGGGTGTCGACACCTGCACTGCGCCCAGGGCTTCGTGCCAGTGCTCGGTGACGCGCTCGAGCGCCGTGCGGGCGCCCCCGCGGCCGCCGAAGCGCTGGAGGATGTGCCGTGCCTCGTCGGCATCGCCGGCCGCACCGAAGGCGAACACGATCTCGCGCTCTTCTCCTTCGGCGAGTTCGAGCGTGGCCTGGATCGCCGCGCAGGGGTCGAGACCCGCGCCCGTCCGGCCGGACAGGCGCGTGCGCCGCATCGCCACGGGATTCGCGAGACTCCCGTTGCGCCCGATGAACTCGGTGCGGTTGCCCGTCACCGAGCGTTCGCGTTCGCTGACCTGGGCGAACACCACCCGGTTCGCGCACTCGCGGCCGTAGCTGTTGCGCGCGAACAGGGCGCCGGTCTGCGGATCGATTTCCGTCAGCACGTGCATCAGGTTCGCGTGCCGCCACTCGCCCAGCACCAGTTCCCAGTAGCCGGTCAGGGACAGGCTGCGCGCCCGCTTCGAGGCGTTGCGCAGCTTGACGACGACGAGCTTCACCGGCGCGTCCATCGCGACGAAGACCGTCAGCTCCGACGCGATGCCGGCCTGCGCGTACTCGAACGTGCTGTAGCCGAAACCGTGACGGCACAGGTAACCCTGGCGACCGCGCGCGGGCAGCGGCGTCGGCGACCAGAACGCCCCGGACTCGTCGTCGCGTATGTAGAACGCCTCGCCGCTGCTGTCGCTGAGCGGATCGTTGTGCCAGGTGGTCAGGCGGAACTCGTGCGCGTTCTCGGCCCAGGTGTAGGCGCCGCCACTCTCGCTGACGACCGTCCCGATGAACGGGCTTGCGATGACGTTGACCCAGGGCGCCGGCGTGTTCTGCCCGGCGTCCAGCGTGATCACGTACTCGCGGCCGTCGGGCGAGAAGCCACCGAGGCCATTGCTGAAAATCCGGCTGCGCGTGGCCAGGGCCGGCACCGCGTCGACGATCGCCTGCCGCGTCGGGGCGAGGAGTTCGGGCCTGCGCTCGGGCAGTACGCGACGCTCGACCTGCTCGACCAGGGTCACCGTCTTGTCGCTGAAGACGATGCGGGCCACCGTTGCGAGCAGCACGCGCTCATCCTCGGTCAGCTCCTCCACGCGGCGCACGAACACTCCCCCCGGCTTGTCGAGCGAGGCCGCTTCGGGCCCCGCGTTGATCAGCCCCATCATCAGGTCCTGCAGGGTGGCGCGATAGCCCGAGAAGTCCTCGTTGATGATAACGAGGTCCGCGGCCAGGCCCTTCATCCGCCAGTACGAGTGGGCCTGCAGCACCTGCTTGACGAGATCGATGCGTTCGAGGTCGCGGATGTGCAGCAACACCAGTGGCAGGTCGCCCGAAATGCCGAAGCGCCACAGGCCGGACTGCCCCAACTGGTTGCGGGCCATGATCCCGGCGGAGGTCCGGCGCAGCGAATTGCCGAACACCACCGAGTTGGCGAGGCGGCCGAAGACCTGGGCATCGGCCTCCGTGACGTTCAGGTGGCGCATGACTTCCTCGCTGTGGAACCACGCCATCTCGAACGCCCGCTCGACGAAATGCCGGTCGCAGTATTCCTCGATCAGCGCGAGCGCGGCCTCGCGCGTGTCGGCAACGCCGGAAATGATCTGCACCGCCGCCGACTCATCGGGCGCGAGGGTGATCGTGCGACGAATGGCGACCACCGGATCGAGCACCGACCCCGCGGTATTCGACAGCGGTGTCCCCGTCCTGCCGTCCATGACCAGCGGGCTGACCGGCGTCCGTCCGCGCCCGATGAACTGCGCGCGGTCAGTCTCGTACGAGGCCTCGCTCGCCACCGCGCCCGGTGCGGCGAGCAGGTGAAACATCCACGGCGACTTCTCCCCCGGGGTACGCGGCCGGCGCGTGCACAGCACGGCCTGCAGGTCGGGCAGGATTTCGGTCTGCACGAACAGGTTGCTGAACGTGCGATGGGCCACATCGGCATTCAGCGGCGCGAGCACCACCTCCGCATAGCTCGTCACTTCGACACGGCGCCTGCGCGAAGACTGGTTGGTGAGGGTGACCCGGCGGATCTCCACGTCGTCCTCGGGCGATACGCTGATCTCGGTGTGCGTCTCGATCGCGTGGTCGCGGCGCCGGTATTCGGCGCGTCCCTGGACGAAGATGGCCTGGTAGTAATCGGCAGGGCTCAGCGTCGGCTGATGGGCGGCCGACCACAACTGACCGCTGTCGCCATCCCTAAGGTAGATGAAGGTGCCCCAGCCATCGGATGTCACATCCTCGCGCCAGCGGGTGATCGCGAGATCGCGCCAGCGGCTGTAACTGCCGCCGGCATGCGTCGCCATCACGTGGTAGCGGCCATTCGACAGCAGGTGGACTTCCGGCAGCGGCGTGTTCAGTTCGGTGAACACGCGCATGCTCGTGCCCGCCTCGGCGCTCGGCGGCCGTGCCGCCGCGCTGACCTCGGCGGCGTGCGGATGCAGGGTGGCGCCGAGCTTCGGCACCCGCTCCTGGAGCAGCAACTCCGTCGCGCGCATCAGGGGGTCGGACATGAAGCGGCGAGGCATCGGCCGGTCGAGCAGCACGTGCCCGAACGACAGCAGGCTCATGCCCTGATGATGGGCCATGAACGCGCGGACGATGGCGTGGGGCTTGCCGCGCGGCACGCGCGACGGCGTGTAGTCGATCGACTCGTAGAAGCCGTAGGCGCCGAGGAAGCCCTGCCCGGCCATGGCCTGCAGGTTGCGGCTCGACTCCTGCGGGTTCACCGTCAGCGCGAGCGCGCTGGCGTAGGGCGCGATGACGAGGTCCTCGCCGAGTCCACGCTTGAAGCCGAGTCCCGGCACCCCGAACGCCCGGTACTGGTAGACCTGGTGCACATCGGTCGCGTTGTAGCAGGACTCCGATATGCCCCACGGCACGGCGCGCTGCCGGCCGTACTCGATCTGGCGTGACACCGCCGCGCGGCAGGTCTCTTCAAGCAGGGTGTTCTCGTAGCTCGGCATCAGCAGGCGCGGCATCAGGTATTCGAACATCGAGCCGCTCCACGAAAGCAGGCTGACGTCGCCACCGTGACTGGTCAGCAGACGGCCGAGAGCGAACCAGTGCTTCTGCGGCACCTGGCCCTGCGCGATGAGCAGGAAGCTCGCAAGGCGCGCCTCGGAGGCGAGCAGGTCGTAGCAGGCCGGGTCCCGGCGGCGTTCACCGACGTCATAGCCGATGGTCAGCAGGCCGGTCGCCGTGTCGTAGAGAAATTCGAAGTCCATCGCGGCCAGCGCGCGGGTACGCCGGATCAGGTCCTCGATGTGGTCGACGCGCGCGCGCGCCGCGTGGCCGGCGGGGCCCTTGCCGGCCAGCGCCGCCAGCGTCGGAATGGCGGCGTCCTCCCGCGGATCACGCACCAGGGCCTCCAGTTCCTCGCGCAGGCCACGCAACTGGCGAGCGAAAGACTGCGCCCAGTAGCTGCCCTCACCGCTGCGCGCGAGGCTCTCCGGCAGCATGCCGATGAGCCCGTCCTCCTCGCGCTGCAGGACGTCGAGCACGGCAGCAACAGCCGACAGCGTCTGCGGCGGGCCGTCCTGCGCGGCTGCACGCAGCACCGCTTCCAGCGCCGCGATCCGCTTCTGCAGCGCCGGCTCCGTCGCGCCGCCCAGGGACGTGGAGAACACCCCCAGTGTGTCCTGCAGGCCTTGCAGCGCCAGGGGCGCGAACACGGGCTGCTGCTTCAGCTCGCCCAGTCCCGCCTGCAGCGTCAGCAGGCAGCCGAGCAGGTTGCCGCTGTCCACCGACGAAATGTATTTCGGCCGCAGCGGCTCGAGGGTCCGCGTGTCGTACCAGTTGTAGAAGTGGCCGCGATAGCGCTCGAGCTGCTCCAGCGACGCCAGGGTATTGCCAATCCGCTGCACGCATTCGCCGGCCGTCACGTAACCGAAGTCACAGGCCGTCAGGTCCGCCAGCAGCGACATGCCGATGTTCGTCGGGGACGTGCGCATGGCGATGGCGGCAGCCGGGTATTCCTGGAAATTGTCCGGTGGCAGCCAGTGGTCGTCGGGGCCGACGAAATCGGTGAAATAGCGCCAGGTCCGGCGCGCGGCGCCGCGCAGGAAGACGCGTTGCGCATGGCTCAGGTCCGGCGCGGGGGCCCGCAACGGCCGGCTCACCCACCACGCGGCGACGGGCGACAGCAGCCATGCCGCGAGGACGGGCGCGACGGACAGCCAGGACCAGGGCACGAGCGTCGCTGCCAGCAGCGTGGCCAGGGCCAGTGCCAGCACCGGGCCGATCCACATTTCACGGAGGAAGTCCCGCAGCGAGGCGCAGGCATTGCGCCGCGCATAGGCAGGCAGCTGCCACAGCAGCAGGCCGCGACGCGTGATCAGCATGCGCAACCCGGAACGCGCGATGGCATCGAGGCTGATGAAGGTGTCGTAGGGCAGGTTGGCGAGCGCCAGCATGGGCAGCGCGAGCGGCCGCCCCTCCCAGGCACTGCTCAGGCGCAGATGGGCCAGCCAATCGCGCTCGGCCGGCTTGCGCAGGAAGCCGATCGCAGCGGCGATGACGGTGGGCGCGAACATCATCGCCACGAGCGCCAACGTCCACAGCCACACCGGGCTTGCGCCCAGCCACCAGCCACCGACCAGCGCCGCCAGCAGCGCCGGCGCCACGAGACTGCGCCGCAGGTTGTCGAACAGCTTCCAACGCGAAAGCGCCGACAACGTATTGCGCGCGCGGGGCGAAGGGACGCCGCCAGGCGCCGGCGGGCCCGCCACCTGCGGCAGCAGCCAGCCCGCCAGCTGCCAGTCGCCGCGTATCCAGCGGTGGCGACGGCTCGCCTCGGCGGTATAGCTCGACGGGTGTTCTTCGATCAGCTCGACATCGCTCACCAGCGCCGAGCGCGCGTAGCCGCTTTCGAGCAGGTCGTGGCTGAGGATCAGGTTCTCGGGAAAGCGGCCGTCCACCGCCTGGCGAAACGCGTCGACGTCGTAGATGCCCTTGCCGATGAAGGAGCCCTCGCCGAAGACGTCCTGGTACACGTCCGACACTTCGCGGGTGTAAGGGTCGATGCCGGAATCGCCTGCGAACAGCCGGGCAAAACGGGACCTGCCGGCGCTCACGAGGCTGACCGGCGCGCGCGGTTGCAGGATGGCATAGCCGTCGACGATGCGCGCCTGCGCCGGATCGAAAACCGGCCGGTTCAGCGGGTGCGCGAAGTTGCCGATCAGCGTGCGCGCCGCATCGCGTGGCAGCTGCGTATCGGTATCGAGCGTCATTACGTACTCGACGGACGCGAGCTGCGACTGGTCGCCGACGATTTCCGCGAAAGCGTCGCGCGCGCCCCCCCGCAACCATGCGTTGAACTGCTCCAGCTTGCCGCGCTTGCGCTCATAGCCCATCCACACCCGTTCGAAGGGGTTCCAGATCCGTGGGCGATGGAACAGGTGGAAGATGCACGGGCGGTCGTCGGCATAGGTCCTGTTCAGCTCCTCGACCGCGGCGCGCGCCTGCGCGACGAGGGCCGCATCGCCCGGCAGCGTCTGCCCGGCGGCGTCGCCAAAATCCGTCAGCAGCGCGAAAAAGAGATTCGGATCGCGGTTGCCGAGATAGCGCACCTCCATTGCCGTTAGCAGGTCGACGACATCCTGCGGCTTGTTGATCAGTGTCGGCACGATCACGACGGTGCGGTGGGCGGCCGGAATGCCCTGCGAGAAATCGAGCCTCGGCAGCGCGCGCGGCGGCAGGATCAGCACCACGATCAGGTTCACCAGGGAGACCGCGAACGCCGATGCGCCCAGCAGCACCGGCCACAGCATCAACCACGCGAACCAGTGGCCGTGTGCCGGCGGGGCCAGGCCGGCGAGCATCGCCAGCGTGACCAGTGCCGTGATTGCCGCCATCGGCGCGAGATAGAGGGCAAGCCGCGTGGCCTCGCGCGCGCGCCCGATCCGGGTGGCCCAGGCGGGACGGCATTGCAACGCGCGCTCGAGTTCCGCCCGCCCCTTGTCGACGAGGTAATAGCCGACATGCGCGCTGCGCACCTGTGCGCCGGCGCGTGCTGCAGCGGCCCGCGCGAGTTCGATCGCGGCGCGCGCGACCTTCATTTCACTGCAGGGACAACGCCGGGAGAGATTCTCCACGACGTGGCGATAGCGATCGCGGGTCGCGAAATCCTGCCGGGCATGGATCCCCATCGGGTCCTCGCGCAGGGTCTGCTCCACGACACTCAGGGATTCGACGTAGTCCTTCCACTCCATCGCGCCGACAAAGCGCAGGCTGCCGATGCTGTTGGCAATCGAGATCTGGTTCGCAGCGGCCACGCGACCCGCCAGCTCCGACAGACCGGTGGCGGTCGTGCCATCCTCGAGCAGTTTCTGCTCGACCCAGGCCTGTACGAAGGCCATCGTCGGCCCGTGAGCCTGGAGCTGGTCGTAGAAGGCCTCGACGAAGGGCGCAGTCAGAGGGACATCGGCATTGGCGAACTGCGCGAGCAGGTAAATGAGTTTCTTGGGTTCGCGCTGCGCCGTCTCGAACATCCGATTGGCCCACTCGATCGCGGCGTCGCGCTCCGCGCGCCGCTGCGCGATGCGCGCCCCGACGCGGCGGAGGTTCTCGAGCAGCGCCAGCTGCAACATGATCGGGAAGGCCCACAGTTCGCCGAGCTTCAGCGGCTCGACGGTCTGGAAGGCCGCGATGAACTGGGTGGCGTTCTCGCTGTCCACGCGGCCATCGAGGTGGGAGATGAGGTCCAGCGCGAGACAGAAGATGCGGGGGAGGCCGGCCGAGGGCCCGTCGCTCAGCCGCGGCAACAGGCGGCTGTAACCACGTGGCAGATGGCGACGCGCGAGGCCTATCTGCTGCTCGATGAGATAGAAATTGTCGAGCAGCCACGCCTCCGCCGGCAGGATACGCTGCCCGCTTGCGGCCGCCACCGTCAGGACGTCGTAGACCGTACGCAGGACCCGGGCGTTTTTTGCCAGCCGCGGCAGCAGGCGATCCGGCCCCGGACGGTGCTCGATGCGCTGCCGCTGGGCCAGGCCGACGGCGTGACGTTTGAGTTGCTCGATGCTGAACAGGTCGGCGCGCAGCGGCTCGGTATCGCCGGCGTCCCCGGGTGGCATCCTTCTACGGGTCTTCATGCGACTTCCTTCCTGGAGGCGTGAGCCGGCGGTCCAGCGCCGTGCTTCGAGCGAGCCCTCCACGAAGCCGGTGGCCTCGTGCTTGCGAGGGCACCGGTGCGTTCAGTTCATCCGCAGCGGGGCGGATGCCCGGCAGCTTGGTCGCCAGCGTGCAGCTTCCACCAGGTACCGAATCCCCATCAGTACGGAATCGCACATAGCGGGCAGCGGCGATGGTCCGTGCCTGGGCGCTCAATGGGCCTGACGATTGCGCCCACCCGCTGGCGACGACGCTGTCGGCGCAGCAGGCGCGGGCATCGGGACGCCCGGTCCCGGGCGTGAGTCGCGGTCTGTGCGCAGCCGGCAGCGGCCGCGTCCACCGCCCGCGCGACACCTTTCGGCGCCACAGGACGCTTCGCAGCCCGGACCAGAGGCTGATGGAACCGGGAATGACGAAAGCGATTCTTTTCTACAGAAATTATTGTTATAAATATTTTCTGAAGGAAGGAGGGTAACACATGACTGCCAGCGCGGTACAAGCAGCCGGGAGACCGGAGTCAGCGGCCGTCCTCAGCAAGGCCGTGGCGAGGGCGGCCGAGCGCCTCGGGATCACCAGGAGCCAGCTCGCCCAGATCCTCGGCCTCAGCCCGCCGACGGTCACCCGCCTCTACAACGGCGACTACCGGCTCGACGAGCGGCGCAAGGAATGGGAGTTCGCGCTGCTGTTCCTGCGCGCATTCCGTTCGCTGGATTCCATCGTGGGCGACGAAACCACGGCGCGGCGCTGGCTCAACAGCGAGAACCGCGACCTCAACGCGCGCCCGCTCGAGCTGATGCGCCAGACGGAAGGACTGGTCCGTGTCGTTCACTACCTGGACGCCAGCCGTAGTCTCGTCTGAGGCCGTGGCCTTCCGGGCGAGCGCATGGCGCATGGTGGAGGCGCAGCACGTCGCATCCACGATGAAGCTCGTCGACACGGCGGACGAGCAGAACGTGCTCGAGGCGCTGCTCGAATCGAGCAAGCCATCGCTGGCGGCGGACACGCGCCATCTGAACTACCTGCTGGCCACTCCGTTCCGCTACGACCCGCCCCCCGGCGGCTCGCGCTTTCGCGGCCCGACGGACCCCGGCGTGTTCTACGGCGCGGAATCCGTGCGCACCGCCAGCGCGGAACTGGGCTACTGGCGCTGGCGCTTCCTGCGCGACGCCGTCGATCTCGACCGGCTGCCGCCCGTGGCACACACCGCGTTCCGCACGGACATCGCGACGGATGTGGTGGACCTGCGCCGGCCACCGTTCATCGTGGACGAGGCCGCGTGGCGGCACCCGACAGATTATGCGACGACCCAGGCCTTCGCCCGAACCGCGCGCGAGGCGGGCGTCGGTGGCATCGTCTACCGCGCCGTGCGCGACCCACAGCCCGGGTGGTGCATCGCCCTGCTGGGCCCCGCGGGCTTCGCCCAGACATTTCCCCATCCGGAGATGCAGACCTGGTTCCTGACGGTGTCGCGACAGGAGGTGATCTGGCGTCGGGACTACGAATCGATGCGTTTCATCGCGGCGGACTGGTAGCCGCGCCCGTCACGCCGACGCGGAACACGGCTGCGATGCCGCCCAATGCGCCACCGCACGACGGTTCAGGCGCTGCACCGTCGCCGCGAACCCGTCGAAGCAATCGAGTCTCGCGCCTGACGCCTCGTCCATGTACAGCCCTCGATTCACTTCGACCATCAGCGCGCAGGCGCGCGGCTCCGCGCGATGCAACGGGGCGGCCATCAGCGCGCCGGCGAAAGGTGAATCCCGCCGCACGGTGAAGCCGGCGTCGGTGTAAGCGTCGATGAAAGCCTGCGCCAGCGCCGGCGGTGTGTGGAAGGCATCCGTACCGATGCAGATATCCGGACGGTCCGCGCACTGCTCAGGTTCATAGGGCAGCGGGCGCGACGGAAAGCTGTGGCAGTCCAGCAGCAGGACGCGCCCATGCGCCGCAAGGCTGGCCGCCGCGGCGTGGTTCAAGGCGGCATGGTGTGGTCGATAGTAATCCGCGATCAGTCGCGCCTGCTCTTCACGCGTCAGCACCCGCCGCAGCGCCTGCAGGCTGGAGCCGCGGCGATAGATGACCCCCATGCCGATCTCCGCCATCGGCTCCGCTGCGTCGTCCTCGAAACGCTCGACGTCCACCACCAGCCGGCTGACCGGCGCGACGACCGAATTCGTTTCTCCACGCGGCTCGCAGAACAGCGCCCGCGTATGACTGTCCGTCATGCGCAGCACTTCGCGCGCAAGCTGCTCGTCGCTGAGGACGAACTGGTCACGCACCTGGTACGGAATGCGCGTCGCGTCGTGCGGCACGTGCAGGATGACCCACGGTGGCAAGTATTCCGCCATCAGCTGCCCGCGCTTCATGGTCCCGCCTCCTTTCCAGCGTTGCGTGCGGGGCAGGCCAGGCGCCCTGCGCGATCCGCTGCATCGAATCCCGTGTCGACGCGACGCCCGCCGGGCACCGCCTATACCGGCGCACAGTTTAACCGGGTGCGACGCTCACCTCCTCGCCTCGACGCCAGGCCTTTCATTTGCCGCGGCGCATTCGCTTACACTCGGGCCGGCACGGACGAATACCCGGGAGAGCAATCAGCATGACGGATGCCAACGCCATTCCGCTCGCGCAAATCGATGTGAGCAACCCGCGCCTGTACCAGCAGGACGCCTTCGGCCCCTTCTTCGCGCGCCTGCGCCGCGAGTCGCCCGTGCATTTCTGCGCCGAGGGGGCCTACGGCCCGTTCTGGTCCATCACGCGCTACGACGACATCGTCCGCGTGAATTCCGACGACGAGACCTTCTCCTGCGACTACCGCTTCGGCGGCCACATCCTCGGCTACAATCAACTGTTCCGGCAACACGGTGTCGACGCCCGCATGTTCCAATCCACCGATGCCCCCACGCACACCGCGCAGCGCAAGGCCATCGCGCCGATCGTCGCCCGCGCCAGCGTGCGTGAAATGGAGGACCGGATTCGCGGGCTCGCGGGTGACCTGCTCGACACGCTGCCGGTCGGCGAAACCTTCGACTGGGTCGACCGCCTCTCCATCGAGCTGACCTCGCAGGTGCTCGCGATGCTGTTCGACTTCCCGCGCGAGCAGCGGCGCATGCTCTCGCGCTGGTCGGACGTGGCGGTGACCGAGCCCGGCTTCGGCGTAATCGACAGCTGGGACGCGCGGCGACTGGAACTCGAGGCCTGCTTCGCGACCTTTGCCGGCCTGTGGGAGGAGCGTCTCCGCGGCGAGCCCCGCGGCGATCTGCTGTCGCTGATGGTGCAGAGCGAGGCGACGAAAGACCTGAGCCCCGGCGAGTTCCTCGGCAACCTCATCAATCTCATCGTCGGCGGCAACGACACCACGCGCAATTCCCTGACCGGGGGCGTGCTTGCCCTCCATCGTTTCCCCGATCAGTACGAGAAGCTGCGCGCCAATCCCGCACTGATTGCGAGCATGGTCCCGGAAATCATCCGCTGGCAGACGCCAATCTCGCACATGGCGCGCACGGCGAAGGTCGACGTCGAGGTGGCCGGGCAACGCATCCGTGCCGGCGATCGCGTCGCGCTGTGGTATGTCTCGGGCAACCGCGACGACACCGCCATCGACCGCCCCGAGGAATTCATCATCGACCGCCCGCAACCCCGCCGGCATCTCTCCTTCGGCTTCGGCGCGCACCACTGCGTGGGCTATCGCCTCGCGGAACTCCAATTGCAGGTGGCCTGGGAGGAAATCCACAAGCGTTTCCGCCAGGTCGAGGTCGTGGGTGAGCCTGCACGCGTCTGCTCCAACGTGATCCACGGCTACACGAGCCTGCCGGTGCGCCTGCATCGCTGGTGACGCACAGGGCGCCGGCCACTGCGGCGTGGCCGGCCCGACATGACGCCAATGACAGAAAGGACATGTGCATGACAACGATGCTCGATCGCGGCCAGACCTACGAAGAGGTGTACGCGTCATTCAGATGGAACATCCCCGAACGCTACAACATCGCCCACGATGTCTGCGACCGCTGGGCCGCGGACGACTCGCGCGTCGCACTGATCCACGAGGACGCCGACCGCAAGGTCACCCGCTACACCTTCCGCGACATCCAGCGCCACGCCAATCGTCTCGCGAACAGGCTGTGTGAATGGGGTCTCGCGCGGGGCGATCGCGTGATGCTGTACCTGGCGCAAGACCCGGAGTGCGCAATCGGCCACGTCGCGTGCTGGAAGGCCGGCATGGTCTCGGGCCCCTGCTCCGTGCTCTTCGGCGGCGATGCCATCACCTACCGCATCAACAACAGCCAGGTGCGCGTGGTGATCACCGACAGCGCGAACGTGCAGAAAGTGCTGGACGCCAGGGCCGAATGCCCGTCGCTCGAACGGATCCTCGTCATTGACGGCGCACCCGCCGGCACCGTCGGTTTCTGGCAGGCGCTCGAGGGCGCGTCGGAGGCGTTCACGAACGTCGATACCGCCGCCGAGGACGTGGCCTGGATCAGTTACACGTCGGGCACCACCGGCATGCCGAAGGGATCGGTCCAGCCGCATCGCATGCTGCTCGGCCACATGCCGTCGCTCGAGTTCATCTTCGACTTCTTCCCGCAGCCGGGCGACGTGCTCTGGACGCCTGCCGACTGGGCCTGGATGGCGGGCCTGCTCGACGTGCTGATGCCGGGCTGGTTCCACGGCCTGCCGGTCGTCGCCACGGCGATGAAGGGCTTCGACCCCGAATACGCGTACGCGATCATGGCCCGCCACGAGGTGACGCTCTCGCTGCTGACGCCGACGGCGCTGAAACTGATGCGCGCCGTGCCCGACGCGCGCGAGCGCTTCAAGCTGAAGCTGCGCGCGGTGCTGTCGGGGGGAGAGGCCGTCGGCAAGGAGCTCTTCGAGTGGGCGGAACGCGAACTCGACATCCGCGTCAACGAGGGCTTCGGCCAGACCGAATGCAACCTCATCCTCGGCAACAACGGCAGGGTGATGCCGATCAAGCCCGGCTCGCTCGGCAAGGCGACCCCCGGCTCGGTCGTCGCCATCATCAATGACCAGGGCGAAATCGTGCCGCCGGGCACCATCGGCCACATCGCGTGCCGGCGCCCGCATCCGGTGATGTTCCGCGAGTACCTGAACCGCCCCGACGCCACCCGCGAGAAGTTCATCGGCGACTGGCTCATCACCGGCGACCTCGGCCGCATGGACGATGACGGCTACTTCTGGTTCCAGGGCCGTGCCGACGACGTCATCACCTCGAGCGGTTACCGGATCGGGCCGAGCGAGATCGAGGACGCCCTGATCAAGCACCCGGCCGTGAGGATGGCGGCCGTGATCGGCGTGCCGGACCCGGTGCGCACCGAAATCATCAAGGCCTTCGTGCTCCTGAACGCGGGCCATGCCGGCAGCGAGGGCCTGGCCGACGAACTGCGTGAGGCCGTGCGCACGCGGATGGCGAAGCACGAGGTGCCCCGGCTCATCGAATTCGTCGACGCGCTGCCGATGACGACGACGGGCAAGATCATGCGCCGCGAACTGCGCGAGATGGAGAAGGTGAAGCAATCGGCTTAGCGCGTGACCGCGCCGGCGCGGGATGCGCCGGCGCTCCATCCGGGCTCAGCGGATGGCGCGGGGAAGCTCATGCGCCCCGCCCGCGCGAAGCGGGGCGTTCAGGCGAGCCGGAACACCGGCAGGCGCTGGCCGTGCGGATGCGCGACGAAGTCGAGCGTGACGGCCGCGCCTATCGCGACGGCCTCGGCGGTGACGCCGACGAGATTGCTGATCATCGTCAGCCCCGCCTGCTCCTCCAGTTCGACCTCCACGACGAGATAGGGCACCCGCGCGCGCGCGGCCGGGTGCACGGGGTGGACGATCTCGGTCCACGTATGCACACGCCCGCGACCGGAGAGCAGCGCCCACTCGTGGACCGTGGACTGGCAATCCGGGCACAGCGGCGCCGGGTGCCAGCGCAGGCGGCCGCAGTCCGCGCAGCGCTGCATGCGGAGTTCGCCGCCGTTGGCGGCTTCCCAGTAGGCTTCGGCGCCGTACTCGGGCACGGGATACGGAAAGCTGGCTTCGATGCTCATCAGTCGCGCCTCAGGATCATCGCGGACGTGGGGACGGCGTTGCCGGCGGACACGAAGGCGTAGCGCGCGTCCGGTACCTGGCAACGCGCGGTGCCGCGCAACTGGCGCACCGCTTCGATGTTGTTCTGCATGCCGTGGATGTAACCCTCCGACAGATTGCCGCCGCTGGTGTTCAGCGGCAGATCCCCGCCGGGCCAGCGCAGCCGGCCGCCCTTGATGAAGTCCTTCGCCTCGCCGCGCGCGCAGAAGCCGAAGTCCTCCAGCGCCATCAGCACCAGCGGCGTGAAGTGGTCGTAGATGAAGAGGACGTCGATGTCCGCGTGCGTGATGCCCGCGTCGGCGAACACGTGCTTCGCGATGACGGTGGACTCCGTCTCGCGCGCCTCGCAGTCCTTCACCATGAAGCGGTGATTCCACGCGCCGCCGCCAAGACCGCCGGCGCTGATGTACACCGGTGGCTGCCGCAGGTGTCGCGCGCGGTCCGCGCGCGTGACGACGACCGCCGCCCCGCCGTCCGTCTCGAGGCAGCAATCGAGCAGGCGCAGCGGCGAGGCGATCATGCGCGAAGACTGGTGGTCGTCGAGCGTCATCGGGCGCCCGTACATCAGCGCATCGGGGTTGAAGCCCGCGTGGTGCCGGCAGGTGAGCGCGATCTCGGCGAAGTCCTCCGAGCGCGTGCCGTAGAGATGCATGTGGCGCCGCGCGGCGAGCGCCACCATCTGCGCGGGCGCGAACAGGCCGTAGGGCGCGAGGTAGCTCGCGGTGCCGCTTGCGGCTTCGCCAACGAGCGCCTGTCCGAGCCGCGGCGTGCCGCGACCGGAACGCTCGTTCATCGCGCGGAAGGCCACCACCGCGCTCGCCTGGCCGGTGGCCACCGCCATCGCCGCGAGCATGATCGTGCCGACCGGGCCGCCGGCACCGCCGTAGTTCACCTCGCCGAAATAGCGCAGCGCCGGGATGCCGAGGTTGCGCGCGAGGTCGATGGGGTCGTTGTTGTCCATCGTGTACCGGGTGAAGCCGTCGATGTCCGTCGGCTTCAGACCGGCATCCTCGATGGCGGCGCGGATCGCCTCGCAGGCGAGCGCCAGTTCGCTGCGGCCGGAGTCGCGCGAGTACTCCGTATGGCCGATGCCGACGATGGCCGTGCGATCGCGTATGGATTCCATGGGCGGACCCCGGGTGGCTGGACGACGGGCCCAGTGTTCCGGTTTTACGGACCAAGCGCCAGCCGTCACGCCCGACGCGGCGGCGGCGGCTCAGCCAGCGCCAACCGGCGCGGCGAAGAACGCGCTGCTCGCCGCTTGCAGCGTGAGCCGATGCAGGCTGACCAGCAGGTCCTCGGTCAGCCGCCAGCCGGTGTAGCCGCCGCCGAGGCCGAAGGCGACCGGGACGCCGCGCTCGCGGCACCAGTCGAACACGATGCGCTCGCGCGTGGCCAGCATCTGCTCGTCGATGCCGGCCAGGCCGCCGGTGCTGCATTCCTCGAACGGGTCCATCCCCGCGTAGTAGATGCACAGGTCCGGTGGTGTGGCGCGTTCCGCACGCTCGGCGAGCCGCGCGCGCAGCGTGGGCAGGTAGGCACGCGACGAGCGGATCACATCCAGGGTGTTGCGCGGCGCGGGCGCGTAATCGTCGAATGCACTGACCGCGATATCCAGTTGCGAGATGCGCGCATCGTCCTCGATCAGCGAGTGCGTGCCGCCGGCGCAGTGGGCATCGGTGTCGACGATCAGCACCCGCTTACCCGCCCCGGCCAGTTCACGCGCGGCGAGCGCGATGCCATTGAAGGTGCAGAAGCCTTCGCCGGTGTCGCGCCGTGCGTGATGCTGCCCGCTCGACAGGCTGCCGGCGCAGCCGCGCTCGAGCGCGGCGTGCGCCGCCGCGACCATCCCGCCGGTATGCGCGCAGGCCGAGGTCCACAGTCCGTCATCCCAGGCGAAGCCCTGCGATTGCGCCAGGTCGAGCGGCCGGCCGAGTCGCACGGCATCGACATAGGCGCGGTCGTGCGCGCGCGCGAGGCGCGCGGCGTCCAGCGGCGGCGGTGTACGCCATGCGAAGCCGGCGATTGGGTCGTCGAGCAGGGAGTCGTGCAGCCAGCGCGCCTTGCGCGTGGTGTCGAAGCCGTGGCCGGCGGCGACGTAGAGCGGACTGTAGAAGAGCGGAATCGGCAAGCGCGAGTGGGCGTCGAAAGTCATGACAGAATCCTCCCGGGACCAGGTCGTTGAACAGGCGATGCAGGCGTGGGCACCGCCGCCCCCTGCAGGACGGCGGTGCGACGGGGGCGCGACTTCGCTTCAGCAGATCGCCGACGCGTCATTCTCGGCAGCGCGCCCTACTTCGTCCTCCTCGTTTTCATCCTCCTCGTCTTCGTCAATCCCGGGTGGCCACACCTCGTCTGCCCAGCGCGCCGCCTCGTCCCGCCCGATGAGGCCCGTATCGAACAGGTAGGCCCAGCGTTCCTGATCCCAGCCATCCACCTGCATCTTCCACCAGGCCTGCACGATGGCTTTGGCAGCCTCCGTCGGCGAGACGTCCATCGGGCAGTGGCCGATCGCGTTGTCGGTGCAGCCGCAGTCGTCGGCCGAATCGCGCGAGGCGGTCACGACGCAACGGTCGAAGCCCGGCACGCGGAAGACGTGATAGGCCTCGGGCCAGCTCATGCCGGGCCCGCTGTCCGCCCAGTTGATGGTGCAGATGAAATCCGCCACGAAGCTGAGACGGCCCGCCGGCTCGGCGCGGCCAAAAGCGTGACGGCCCAGCACGACCTCATCGTCCTCATCGACCATGCCCCACTGCGGCAAGCTGTCCTGGGTCGATTCGAGCAGGACCTGCGCGACCGCGACATCGAGGCGCGGCACGTAGGGTTCCGCGGGCACACCCATCGCGTCGAAGACCGCTTCCAGCGACGGTTCCGCCTCGCCACGGAAATAGGCCTCGAGCACGCGACGATCGGCATCGGCCAGCAGAGGAATGACAACTGCGTTCATGTTGAATCTCCTGTTTAGCCGCGTTCGGCGGAATGCCGGGGCCGGCAAGTCGGATTAAATCCCCCGGTCGATGAGGCTCGACCACACCTGCGCGACGGCTGCCCCGCGTGATGACTATTCCCAGACCTCGAGCGTCGTCGACTCGCCAAGTTCGAGCAGGCGGGCTTGCAGCAGCGAGAGCGTGAGCGCGTCGGCCGCCTCGACAGCGCGCGTGTCGTTGCCGGGGTGGTAGCCCTCGACGAAACGGAGATCCCCGTGCGCGCCGGACACCCCGCCGAATTCGGGTCCGAGATCGAGGCGATCGAGGTAGTTGAAGGCGAGCGTGTGGGACGCATAGGTCGCGTCCCACACGTCGGCCACCAGCCAGTGATCCGCGGGTTCCGAGAGCATCGCGCGCAGTTCCCTGCGGCTGCAGCCGTCGTTGTGATCGGCCAGGAAGTCGACCGCATCGCTGCCGTAATAGCCGAGTTCCTCCGCGAGCTCACGCCAGGTCCACTCGGGCATGACTTCGTCCGGGTCGCCGACGTGCAGGAGGTAGCCGCGCGACGAGGGCACTGCGACCAGGGTGCGTTCGGCCGTGGACGCCGGTAGCAGCAGCGGCGATTGCCCGGACTGCACGAAGGCCTCGGCTTCGCGAATGAACGACGGGGTGATCAGCGCGCCCACCACGGAAGCGGCGCGCACGAGAAACTGACGACGGTCCATGGAACCTCCTCTTTAGCAGCTTCGCCGGGAAGGCAGGGGCTGCAATCCGGAACAACTCCCCCTGGTCGTTGAGGCCGACCAAACCCGCAAACGAAAAAGCCCGCGAGCACAAGCTGGCGGGCCTTCGGCGTCCGTTTAGCTTGTACTTGTAATGCGCCCAGCAAGAGGCAAATCGGCGCAGTTGAATTTTACTGTGCCCGCCTGCCGATGCTCAACACTGAATTGCTGCGCCGGGCCGGTTTCCCGACGTTCCCCGGTGCATCCCCACCGCCGGCCTCACTGCGGCATCGGCGACTTGGCAGGCACCATCAGCCCCTTTTCGTAGGGCCATTCGAGGTGGAAAATCTTCGCGATGTTCGCGTGAGTGGCCTCCTCCGGACACCAACACACCAGCTTGCCCTGCCACTTCAACCATTTCGCTGCGTTGTGGACGGACTCCTGGAAAATGTGCTCGAGCTGTTCGGGGGAGGGATCGACCCAGATTTTCATGCCCGTGGACCTCCTCGATGAACAGAGGCCAGTGTACGGCGGGTGGTGGCTCAATCCGTGAGCCTCAAAAAACAGGAAACAAAGGAAAAAAAAGGGGACAGACCACGCTTACGCGACAACCTGTGGTCGCCCTCCCATGCCCCTGCTGTTTCTTGGTCACATGTTCCAAGCCAGGCGTTGCGCCTGCTGCGTCAGCGCAAGCTTCAGGGGGCGCGCAGTTCCGCAGATTGGGCTGACGCAGGAAGCCAAACGGGGTAAAGCGGGGGACAGACCACGGTTACGAGAAACCGTGGTCTGTCCCCTAATCCTCCCCTAATCCCCGGAGGTCTTCACCCCGTAATGGGCTACATTCTCGCGGCACGGACCGCGTCGCGGCGGGCAGCAGCGAACCAGTCGGCTTCAGTCACTTGGAGGAATCGAATGGATGTGAATATCACGCGCCAACATGGCGTCGAGTGGCAGGTCGCCGGCGCGGTCGGGCACATCGTGCTGGACCGCGCCGAGCGCGCCAACGCGCTGGATCGGCACACGGCTCTCGCGCTGGCTCGCGCGATAAACGCCGTTGTCGACGCGACACCGCGCGTCATCGTGGTCTCCGCGCGCGGGCCCATCTTCTGCGCGGGCGGCGACATCAAGTCGTTCTCGGCGGCCGACGAAGACTTCGAATCCATCATCCTCGATCCACTGCCGGCCCTGCTGCCCGCCTACCGCAAATTGGCAGAAGCGCCTTGCCCGGTGATCTCGGTCGTCAACGGCCCGGTGGGCGGCGCCGGCGTCGGCCTCGCGCTGGTGGGTGACTTCGTGCTGGCGAGCACCACGCTCAAACTGCGCACCGGCTACGCTGCGATCGGACTCTCGCCCGACGTTGGCGCGTCGTGGTTCCTGGCCCGCCGCATCGGCGCGGTGCGCGCGCTGCAGTGGTTCATGACGAGCGACGCGATTGGCGCCGAGCAGTGCCTCGCGGCAGGCGCTGTCGATGCCTTGCACCCGCCGGAAGCCCTGCACGACGCCGCGGAATCTCTCACCCGCAGGCTGCTCGCTGCCGCACCCGGATCGCTCGCGGCGATGAAGCGCCTGTGCCAGGGCATGCAGGCGCGCAGCCTGGCCGAGCACCTGGCGCTCGAGGCGCAGTTGCTGGGCGAGTGCGCTCGCAGTGCCGACGCGCGGGAAGGCGTGGAGGCCTTCATCGAGAAACGGACGCCAAGGTTCACGGGCAACTGACAGATCGAATGCAGTGAACAGGCGACGGGTCTCCGAGGCAGCGTCGAGCCATCGTCTGCAGAACGCTCGGCAACAGTGCTTTGTCCGCTGGTCCGGCAAGCGCCGAATAGACCGACCTGAAGAGAATTTCCCGGCCGCGTCGTCGTTGTGCAAGAAGGTGTCAGATTTTGAATCTGACACCTTTTCCCCAGCGCGGTCGTGGCGTGGATGCTCGCCACCGCGCGCCGGGCCTACTGCGCAAGCCCGAGCGTCGCGTTGAAAAAAGTGTCAGATTTCAAATCTGACACCTTTTTCCAACGCGGCGGGGTGACCCGCCACCGCTGCGTCCGTCTCCCTCAGTCCGGCGTCGCCAGCCCCTTGTCGTCCCAGCGCACGCCGAGTGCATCGGCAACCTGCTGGTGGAAGCGTTCATCGGCGGGCCAGAAGTAATGATCTTCGCCCACGCGGAGCCACTTCGCGGCGTTGTGCGGAGACGCCTCGAAAATCCGCGCGATTGCCGACGGCGCCGGATTCTTCACGACATCGAGGGTGTTGCAGGTGCTGACCGGTTTCGACATGGGGCGGTTTGACTCCTGGTTGATGCAGGCTGAGGGGTGGCCGTTATAGGCCTCCTGGCTCCGGCGACGAAGGCGGCCTGTTGTCCCGACGACGCGCCTGATTTGCGCCGGCAGCGGGTTGGCTCGGTACGCCTGCTCGGACGCCTCCAGTGTAACGGGGGAGCTGGCTCGGTCCGTGAGCCTGCGGGTTAGCGGACGAGCCGCCGCCCGCTGCATCAGGCCCCGGACACCTGCCGCGCCGAACCGTGGCGCAGCAGCGCGCCCGGATAGACGTTGGTCTGCGCATCGTCATCGATCGTGACCACGCCGTTGATGAGGACATAGCGATAGCCGCGCGCACGCTGGATGCGCCGCCACTCGCCGCCCGGCAGATCGTGGGCGATTTCGGGCGGGAGAATCGCAAGATTCGCGTAGTCGTAGACGATGATGTCGGCGGGCTGTCCCACGCGCAGGGTGCCGCGGTCAGCGCAGCCGGCAAGCTGGGCCGGCAGGGCCGACAGGCGCCAGTGCGCGTCCTCGAGGCTCAGCCATCCCTGCTCGCGGACGATCTTGATCAGGGTCTCGGTGGGATAGCGTCCTGCGGTCAGGAACTTGGTGTGGGCACCGCCATCCGACACGCCGAACAGGATGTAGGGGTTGTCGACGATCTCCTTCAGCAGATCGAGGCGGGTGTTCGGCGGCATCGAGAAGAATTCGGTCTCGAGCCCGTCCTCGACCACGATGTCGAGCATCGCGTCGACCGGGTGCTTGCCGGTCTTCTCGGCAACGAGCCCGACGGTGTGATCGAGCCAGCGCTGCGTGCCGGGCGACTTCGGGCCCGTCACGACGATCTCCTCGAACGGACCGAGCACGAATCCCGGCACCTTGGCCCTGAGTGCGGGACGCCGCGCCGGATCGGCGAGTTTCGCCAGGCGCTCCTCGCGGCTGCCAACGGTGGCCTCGCGCCAGGCGGGACACTCGTCGAACAGGTTCCAGTCCTCGAAGGTGAACGAATAGCCCGCGTCGGTCGTCAGGCCCTGGCCGTAGACGCGGACGCCCTGCTCCCGGCAGCGCTCCAGCCACTCGATGACCTTGCGGTGCACGTGCGGCGCGTTGTCCTGGGCCTGCACGACGTTGAACACGAGCGGCCGCCCGCTGACCGCGGCGAGTTCGGCCATGTGCGCCTGGTCGGCCTTCGGATTACCGGAGAACATCGTGGTCTGCATGTGGCCGGCGTTGCGACGTCGCAGCACCTTCGCGAACTCGAGCGCCGTGGCGTCGTTCATCATGTCGGTCGGCATCGCGGTGCCGTCGTAGTCGAGCTGCGCGCCGGCGGGGCCGGTCGGCGGCATGCGCTGCGCGGACCAGCCACAGCCGCCTGCATCCAGCGCCTCGTCGAGCAGGCGGCACATCTCCGCATGCTCGGCATCCGTCGGCATGCGGCCCGACTTCGCGGCGTCGAGGCCCAGCACCTTGACCAGGATCGGGCCGATCGGCACGTAGGGCACGATGTTCATCGCCTTCGGCGTGCGCTCGACGCTGTCGAGGTACTCGGGAAAGCTCTCCCAGTCCCACGGCAGCCCCGCCTTCATCGACGCCAGCGGAATCGCTTCCACGCGCGTCATCGTCAGCATCGCGCGCTCGCGATCGGCCGGCGCGACCGGCGCGAAACCGAAGCCGCAGTTGCCGATGACGACGGTGGTGATGCCGTGCCAGCTAGAGATCGAGCAGTACGGGTCCCAGAAGACCTGCGCGTCGTAATGCGTGTGGAGATCGACGAAGCCCGGCGCGACGATCATGCCCCCGGCGTCGAGCACGCGGCGGCCGCGGTGCGGATCGATGTGGCCGATTTCGGCGACGCGGCCGTCGCGGATGCCGACGTCCGCCCGGTAGCGTGGCGAACGCGTGCCATCCACCACCATGCCGCCCCTGATGATCGTGTCGAACTCCGCCATGTGATGCTCCTCGCTATGCGAACCCGCTCGCATGTCGGGCTGTCGGCAACGTGAATGCCGCGGCGATTGCCGGTGCTGTCCGAGTATCGGTCGAAGCCGTGATCGAAGCCAACACCTTCGCAATGCAGCACGGAATGTGCGCTTTGCAAAGGGATTCGCCGCGCCTAGGATGCATGCGACGCGCCACGCCGCGCATCCCCCAAATGACCCAAGGAGCCCGCGTCCGATGAGCAATTTTTCCTTCGCGCGGCCGCAGGAGGCCGCACCCGTCCAGCATCGCGAAGCGGTGGCGGGCGCCTGCGGGGCCTGCGGCGCCGAGACCCTGATGCGCTACCCGGTACTGTCCGAAGGCGGCTGGTTCATGGTCGTGAAGTGCCAGTCCTGCCTGCACTCTCAGCAGCGCGAGAAGTGGACCCGTCTCGGGCACGTGACGCTGCTCACCGACTCTCTCATCTGAGCCCACGAGGAACATTCGCATGATGGCAGTAGACGTCGGCGGCACGTTCACGGACGTGGTCGCCGTCAAGGACGGGCGGATACTCACCGCCAAGGTTTCAACCCGGGTCGGCGAGGTCGAGCTTGGCGTCATCGAGGGCGCGGCCGAACTAGGCGCGGCCGATGCACCGGTCTTCAACCACGCGAGCACCCACGGGCTGAACGCGATCATCACGCGATCGCTGCCGAAGATCGGCTTCCTGACGACCGCCGGCCACCGCGACATTCTCGACATCGGCCGCACCTGGCGGCCGGTGGCGGCGCTGACCGATCCGAGCTGGCGGCGTTCGTTCGGCGATGCCGCGCGGCCGCTGGTGCAGCGCTACCTGCGGCGTGGGATCAGGGAGCGGCTGAAGGCCGACGGCAGCGTGTTCCTGCCGCTCGACGAGGCGCAGGCGCGCGAGGAACTGCGGGTCCTGAAACGCTGCAATGTCGAGGGCGTCGCGATCTGCCTGCTCCACGCCTACACCAACGGCGCGCACGAACTGCGCCTGCGCGAACTCGTGCGCGAGGAACTCGGCGACGTGCCGTGCTCGGTGTCGAGCGAGATCTCGCCGCTGGCGAAGGAATACGCCCGCGCCTCGACGACGCTGATCGACGTCTTCATGAAAATCATCTACGAGGACTACACGCGGCGACTCGACGCCGGCCTGCGCGACATCGGCTTCACGGGCCAGCTCAACTTCGCGGACTGCACGGCCAATCTCATCCCGGCGAAGGACGCGATGGAGGCGCCATTCCGCGTGGTGTTCGCCGGCCCCGCCGCCGGCACGGTCGGCAGCGCGCACTTCGGCGCGCTGATCGGCGAGCCCAACCTGCTCTGCGCGGACGTCGGCGGCACCTCCTGCGACATAAGCCTCGTCAGCAACGGCAGCCCCTTCGTCAACACCACGTTCGAACTCGAGCACGACCTCATCGTCAACGCGCTGTCGAACGACATCTCGAGCATTGGCGCGGGCGGCGGCAGCCTGGTCGCGATCACGCAGAGCGGCGACATCAAGGTCGGCCCGGAGAGCGCGGGCGCGCTGCCGGGCCCGGCCTGCTATGGCCGCGGCGGCACGCGGCCGACGATGACCGACATCAAGCTGCTCGCCGGCATCCTCGACCCCGACGGCTTCGCCGGCGGCAAGATGAAGCTCGACGTGACGCTCGCCCGCCGCGCGTTCGAGCAGCTCGACACGCCGCTGCCCTTCGAGAGCCGCGTGCGTTACGCCTACGACATCGGACTCAACAACATCGCCGAAGGCATTTTCAACATCGCGATCAAGCAGGGCATCGACCCGCGCGACTATTCGCTGATGGCCTTCGGCGCCGCCGGCCCGCTGGTATTGCCGGCGCTGCTCGACCTCGTGCACGTGAAAAGCGTGATCGTGCCGCCGCACCCCGGCCTCTTCTCGGCGCTCGGGCTGCTGTCCGCGGACCAGGTGTATGCGATGAGCAAGAGCGCCTATCAGGTGCTCACTCCCGACGCCGCGCCGGCCATCGCGCGGATGTACGACCAGATGGAAGCGAAGCTGCGCGCGCGGCTCGCGGAGCACGGCGAAATCGAGATCCTGCGCGCCTTCGACGGCCAGCTCGTCGGCCAGACCTGGGAGACCCCCTTCGTGCCGGTGCCGGATGGCCCGATCGGGCCGGACACGATCGCTGCGATGATCCGCAACTTCCACGACGCCTACGAGTCGCGCAACGGCAACCGCTTCGAGCACATCCCGGTGCAGGGCGTGACCTATCGCCTGCGGGCGGTGGTGAAGACGGCAAAGGTCAGCTACCCGACGCTGCCGGCGCGCGATCCCGCGACGCCGCTCAAGGCCGTCGGCACCTCGGTGCTGCGCTACGTGGCGGACGCCGAGCAACTCGCGCAGATCTACCGGCGCGAGGACCTCCGCGCCGGCGACGAGATCCGGGGCCCCGCCATCGTGCGCGAGGCGCTCTCGACGACCTACATCACACAGCGCCAGGTCGGCCGCGTCGGCCACCACGGTGAAATCCACATCACGCGCATGGCCGCAGGAGACCCGCGATGAGCACGCAACCGAACGTCACCGGCCAGGTCGATGCGAGCCGTCCGCCGCGGCTGCGCGACTGGACCGCGGCGCAGTTCGAGGAGAGCTACGACTGCGACCGTTTCACCGCGATGGTGCTGTCGAACCGGCTGCGCTACACCGTGCAGCACATGTCCACCGGGCTCGTCTACAGCGCGTTCTCGCCGATCATCCGCGATTGGTACGACTTCGCGATCACGATCTCCGGTCCGCCGGACATGGACTACCCGATGCCGGCCGTATCCTGCGCGCTGCTCGTGTTCCTCGGCACGATGGAGGATGCCGTGCGCAACACCGTGCAGGAATACGGCGTGGAGAACCTCAAGCCCGGCGACGTGCTCATCTGCAACGACCCTTACCGCGTCGGCAACCACGTCAACGACACCTGCTTCATCCGCCCGGTGTTCCATGACGGCAAGCCCATCGCCTTCGTGAACATCCGCGCGCACCAGCTCGACATGGGTGGCATCACGCCGGGCGGCTTCAGCGCCACCAAGGCGAACGTCTACGAGAACGGCCTCGTGCTCGGCCCGATGCTGCTGTTCAGTGAAGACCGTCCGGTGCGCTCGACCTTCAGCCTGGTGTTCGACAACACCCGCTTCGCCGGCTTCCTGCAGCCTGACTTCATGACGATGGCCGAGCAGCTCAAGCTCGGCGAGCGGCTGGTGCTGGAGAGCATCGCGCGCTACGGCGACGCCGCGTTCCGCGGCACCGTGCGCTACTGCTGCGACGCCGCCGCTGAGACGATGGCCGACGCGATAGCGCGCATCCCGGACGGTGTGTACCGCTGCGAGGAGCCCATCGACGCCGACGGCGTCGGCGACGACGAGGAGATCGTGGTGCGCGCGACGATCAACAAGCGCGGCAGCCGGGTCGAGGTCGACCTGAGCGGCTCGTCGCGGCAGGCGCGGACCTGCATCAACGCCGGCCCGCTCGACGTCAAGACGGCCGTCGCGGCCTGCTTCAAGCTGCTGCTCGACAGGCACACGCCGTTCAGCTCGGGCGCCTACCGGCCGATCGACATCGTGGTGCCGCCGGGCACCATCGCCTCCGCGATGCCGCCGGCCGGCGCGATCATGATCTACTGGGAGGTCACCACCGCGCTGCTGAATGCGATGCTGCGCGAACTCGGCGGCGTGCTCGGCGCCCAGGCCTTCGGCGGCGACTACGGCGTGGTCTGCGTGCACAACGCGCATGGCATCCATCCGGACGGACGGCCGTGGCAGAACATCGGCATCGTCGGCGCGGAGCACGGGCCGTGGGGCGCGGACAAGGATCACGACGGCGATTCCTACACGGTGCCCTACATGGTCAACGGCCTCGATCCGGCGACCGAGGCAATGGAACAGGACGCGCCAGTGCTCCTGATGCGCAAGGAATACGTGGTCGACACCGCCGGCCCCGGCTACAACCGCGGCGGCGCCGCAGTGCTCAAGGACGCGTACTGGGAAACGGCGGGCGAGCACTACAGCATTCCCATCCGCCTGAAGAAAGGCACCGGCAACGGCGTGCAGGGCGGCGGCACCGGCAAGGCCGGCGCCTGCTGGCTGTTCGAACCCGACGATCCCGTGCTCTCGCGGCACGGCCCGCTGCTGCCGGTGGACGACAGCGTCTACGCGCATTCGACACCGATCGCCGGCGTGCTGGACCCCGTGTCCAGGGCCATCGACCCGAACGGCGAATACTTCTACTTCGGGCGCAAGCCCGTGTGGCACACCCGCGCCGGCGCGGCGTCGCGCTACATCACCAACGCGGGCGGCGGCTTCGGCGACCCATTCACCCGCGAGCCGGCGCGAGTCCTCGCCGACGTGCGCAACGGCTATATCAGCGTGGACGGCGCGCGTGCGATGTACGGCGTGGTGGTGACGGGCGATCCGGACCACGACCCGGAAGGCATCGCGGTCGACGAGGCGGCAACCGCGATGCTGCGCGAACGGCGGGTCACGACGCTCGCGCGTTGAGATGAACAGTGCGGGCGGCAGACCGCCCGCACGAGCTCACACCTGCGGAAAGCGCCGATGCCAGTGCGTCGCGCGCTGGAAAGCCCACCCGGCCTGCACCAGCAGCTGCTCGCCGAAGTTCGGCGCGACGAACTGGATCGCCACCGGCGTGCCGTCCGCCGTCTGTCCCCCGGGAAGGGTCAGCGTGGGGCTGCCGGAGAGGTCGAAGGGGCAGGTGTAGCGCAGGGCGCCGGCGAGGAGCTCCGGATCCTCGCCCAGGGTCGCCATGCGTGCGGCGGTCGGCGCGGCGAAGGGCATCGCCGGGATCAGCAGCAGATCGACACCCTGGAACAGTGCATGCACGCGGCCGGAGAAGTCGGCGCGGCGCAGCGCCATCTTCTGGTAGTCCATCGCGCTCAGGCTCCTGCCGAGTTCGATGAGACCGGCAAGGCCCGGACCGTATTCGTCCTTGCGCGACGGATAGGTCGTCTCGTGCGCCACGGCGGTTTCCACCGCGCAGAGCGGGGCCCAGTCGGCCACGGCCTGCGTGGTGTCCGGAAACCCAATCTCGACGAGCATGGCGCCGAGTTCGCCGACAACGCGGATTGCGTCGAGCAGCGCGGCCTTCGTCGCGTCGTCGACGAAATCCACGGTCCACGCGCGGTCGATGCCCACGCGCAAGCCGCGCAGGCCGCGCGTCATCAGGGCGAGATAGTCCGGCACCGGCACCTGGGCGGCCGTGGGGTCTTTGGGATCGGGGCCCGCGATGGCGGCGAGGATGGCGCCCGCGTCGGCGGCGCTGCGCGTCATCGGGCCGATGTGGTCGAGCGAGGCGGCGAGTTCGAAGGCGCCATAGCGGCTGACGCGGCCCCAGGTCGGCTTCAGGCCCGTGATGCCGTTGGCCGCGGAAGGAAAGCGGATGGAGCCGCCGGTGTCCGTGCCCAGCGAACCGAAGCAGAGCCCGGCCGCCGTGGCCACGCCCGAACCGCTCGACGACGCGCCCGACCACAGGTTCTTGCCCCAGGGGTTAGTCGGTGGCGTGACGGCGGGATGGTGATCGGCGAAGGCGCCCTCTGTCTGCTGCAGCTTGCCGAGGATCACCGCGCCGGCCTCGCGCAGGCGGCGCACGGTGGTCGCGTCGTCGTCCGGACGGTAGTCGCGGTTCAAGGGCATGCCGTGCGAGGTCGGCACGCCGGCCGTCCACAACAGGTCCTTCACCGCGAGCGGCACGCCGTGCAGCGGCCCGCGCGCGACGCCCGCCGCGATTTCCTCGTCCGCGCGGCGCGCGTCGGCGAGCGCCTGGTCCGCCATCACCGAGACGTAGCTCTTCAATTGCGGGTCGACCGCCTCGATGCGCGCGAGCAGCGCGCGCGTGACCTCGAGCGACGAACGCTCGCGTGACTGGATCTGGCGTCCCACCGCCAGCAGTTCCATGTAATGAAGATCGGTGTCGGACATGTTCCCCTCCTCTGTTGGTTCGATCCGCGCCCACGCCAAGCGTGGCCTGGGCGGCAAGGTTTTCATCCAATCATGAACGAACAGGGGCTGCCTGTGCGACTCGTGTCCGAATGGCAGGACTGGCCCGCCCGCGCCCTGGCTTGCGCCTCAGCCGCCGCGCGGCTTGCCCGCGTGCGGGAGGCGCCAGGAACGGGACAGGGCGGGAAGCGGCTCATCGCCAGCCGCTCGCGGCGCCGATGCGGAACCGATCCCCGTGCCTGTTCGAATCATCCTGCGCCAGTGACGTGAATGGGGAAGCGGCCGGGCCGGCGTGTCGTCGGGACCGAAGCGCCGTTCAAGCCTTGCGCACGTGGGTGCTCATCGCTTCCAGCACACGCCGCCCACCGATGCCCGTGATGACGGTGCGCACCACCGCGGTATTGCGGCCGCGATGCTCGACGCGTGCGTTGGCTTCAATTTCGTCACCCTCACCGGGGCTCATGAACCACGCCGAGATGCCGGACACCGCCCAGCCGGCCGGCAGCGCAGCGCCGGCGGTAACGATGGCCATGCCCATCTGCAGGCCGCCCTGCATGTGGCCGACACGGTTGCCGATGTGCGCGCCGTTGGCCGTGCGACAGCGCGCGCCGTCGGGAGTGGCCACCGGCAGCAGCCCCCAGAAGTGCTTGAGAAAGCCGCGCGCGCGACCGGCGGCCTCGATCGCGCGCTCAGCACGAGCAAGCACCTCGCGTTCCTGCGCCGAGAGTTCATGCTCTTCCAGTGGCATCGCAGCGGCATGCACCGCATCCACGATCGGGTGCATCGTGCGCCCCGGCGGGGGATTCATCACCATGAACGCGCCGCTGCCGAACAGCAGCGGCCTGCCATTGGCCGTCAACGTGCCGCGGCTCAGACCCTGGCAGCTGTCGGCGCCGTCGATGAAGGCCTCGAACTCGCCGATGCCCTCGAGCGCACCGACCAGGGGTTCGCCGGTGAACTGCAGCGTGAGGCTCACGGTTGCAAGTCGCTGCTCGGGCGAGAGCCTGGCGCGCACGACGCTCGCCATCGCGACGTCCGCGAGCAGACTCACCGCGCCGATGTCCGCCTGCCCGTGCTCGTCCTCGCAATGGGCGCCTTCATCCATCACCACGCGTACGCAGGCGGGCGTGATGGACGGAAAGCGCACGCCCAGGAAGTTGCCGGAATAGGTGAAGCCGGGCGTGCGGTCGAGGGCAAGCGCGGTGAGGACGCGGCGACGAAGATCTGTCATGGCGTGAATTGCTGGCAAGGGGCCAAAGGATAGCGTCTGTGCGCCGGCGGCTGCATGTGCCGGCCCTCACCCGCCGGCATTCGCCGTCGACCTCTCCCGCACGCGGGAGAGGTGAAGCCTGCCCAAATTTCACAGCAAGCTATGCACGCGTACCGCAAGTTGCGCTGACGCAGGAAGCGCAACGCGTGGCGCCGACAGCGACCACCGCGCACGGTGCTTGCGCTGGCTTTGGTGCCGGCGCCACGGGACGCTTGCGTCGAATGGCGGTATCTGCGCTCGAGCACAAAGAATGAGGGCAGTATCACCCTGCGTCCACCACAACCTTGCTCACTGGCGCTTCCACGACCAGCCCACCATCACCGCATCGACGTGCGCCTCCAGCCGCTCGTGGCCACCGATGCCGAGCAGCGCGGTGGCGGACGGGCCGCGGTAGTCTGGCGCGATGTAACGGTTGTAGCCCATGTGGAACTCGTTGCCATTGCTCGGGCGCCACGTGAAGCCCAAGGCGACCTGGTGCTCGGCGTTAGGCGTGAGCATGTTCATCGTCACCGAATTGATCCCGGAATCGCGCTGCGTCTGCGGGCCATAGGCATAACCGAAGCGCAGCGTGAAGGCATCGCTCCAGTCGTACACGAAGGCCGTGCGGAAGTTGTCCTGGTTCTGCCAGTTGAAGCCGGTACCGGTGCTCGTCCCGAGCGCGTTGTTGACCGGGTCGAGCAGGGTGTTCAGCACGCCGTTGCCGGTTGCCGGCACGTCGCCGAAGTTGATCCGCTGGTAATCGAAGGTCCAGGTGAGATCGCGGAACGCGCGCCACGCGATGCCCACCGAGTAGTTCTCCGGAATGTCGAGCTGGCCATCGGCGATGAGGCCGTCGTACTGCTCGAATTCGTCCATGTAGATACGGCTCGCCCACGCCGCGCCAAGCGTGACACCCGGCAGCATCTGGCCCAGCCAGCCCACCCGGATGCCTGCGCCCAGCGCCCAGTCCCAGCCGCGGTTCGTGAGATCGGTGGGCGCCTTGGAGAACGGTGCAAAGGCCTGGAAGCCGTAGGCCTCGAAGCGCTGCACGGTGATGAGCGGCGCGACACCGATGGTGTGTCCGGGCATCACCTCGTACGCGAAACCGGGCGCCGTGATGAGCTGGATGATGTCGAGGCCCAACTTGTCGCAACCGAGCAGGAAGTTCGCCGGTTTGTTGCCGCACGCGCCGGGCGCGAGATTCGAGCCGGGCACGCCGTTGTTCTCGCGATATTCAGTGTTGAGTCCACCGTTGCCGTAGATCGTCACGCCCCATGCAAGGCGATCGTTGACACGCCGGCTGAAGGCGCCCTCCGGCAGCACGAAGAATTCGTTGTCGCTGTTGGAGGTCATGTCGTAGACGGAGTTCGAGCCCGTGCGCTTCACGCGGGCGTGGGGCATGAAGAACTCACCGCCGATGTCCACACGATTGCCGGCCGCCAGCCACTTCGCCGGATTCGAGGCGCCCGCAAAGGCGTCCTCGGCAAAGGCCGTGGTGGCGCCGCCCATGTGGCGGGCCGTCGGGCCGTAGGCCATCGCGAAGTAACCGCCGGCCGCGTGCACGGTGGCGCTGGCCAGACTGAGGCAGATGGCCAGCGTGGTTCTAATGTGTTTTCCAGATTTCATGCGCAGCTTGCTGATTTGATTTTGTAAATAGTACAACGCAAGCGACACCAAGGAGCACCGGACTGTTTCCCTCATCTGGATGACATTCTTCTTCGCGCGCGTCGGTATGCGGGTACGCGGGTACGGGACACCCACGGGTACGCGGGTACGGGACACCCACGGGTACGGGCGGGCGGGTACCCGGGCGGGTACGCGCGGGCGGGTACGGGACACCCCGGGCGGGTACGGGACACCCACTGGGCGGGTACGGGACACCCACGGGTACGGGCGGGCGGGTACGGGACACCCACCGAAACTCGCATCGGGCGGGCATCGAATTGGGTGGGTGTCCCATGTCACCTCCCATGTCACCTTGGAGCGCGTCCGCCACAGCAAGCTCGGGCATGTCGAACGCCTGCTGTATCTGGCGATGCGGGTACGGGACGCCCACGGGTACGGGCGGGTACGCGGGTACGCGGGTACGGGACACCCACCGAAACTCGCATTGCCCGGGCCTCGTACGCGGGTACGGGACACCCACCGAAACTCGCATTGCCCGGGCCTCGAATTGGGTGGGTGTCCCATGTCACCCGCCCGAATTGGGTGGGTGTCCCATGTCACCTGCGAATTGGGTGGGTGTCCCATGTCACCTTGGAGCGCGTCCGCGACAGCAAGCTCGGGCAGGTCGAACGCCTGCTGTATCTGGCGCAGTTCGTCCCCGGTGGCGTCGCGCAGTGGCCTGCACGCGGGCCGGCAAGTTCCCCCCTATGCCCGGCGCGCTGTTTGAATCACCATCCCAATGATGAAGACAAACAGACACGACGCCTGCCCGTGCGGGAGCGGCCGATCCTTCGCCGGGTGTTGTGAACCCTATCTCGACCACGCGGACAATCCGCCTACCGCCGAAGCGCTGATGCGCTCCCGCTACACCGCCTATACGCTGGGTCGGCTGGACTACGTGAGCGCCACCTGGCACCCGAAGACATGCCCGTCCGCTCTGCAGCCGGCAGCCGGACTTCGCTGGCTCGGCCTCCAGATCAGGCGGGTCGAAGCTGGCGGGGAGGAAGCTGGCGGGGAGAACGATGTCACCGGCATCGTCGAGTTCGTCGCCCGCAGCAAGCTAGGCGGGCGGGCCGAGCGCCTGCACGAGACGAGCACGTTCGAGCGCGTGGACGGACGCTGGATGTACTGCCACGGGGAGTTGCGCGGCGAGCCACGCTTCGCTCCGCCGCGCGGATAAGGGACAGCCATCGAAAATCGCGCCGCCTGCACATCCGATTCGACAGGCGTCCCGAGTCGCACGCCGCAGCGCGCTTTGTCGGCTAATCCAGGATCCCGACGAACCCCGGCAACGCCTGCACGCGCGCCATCCAACGGCGGATGGCCGGAAGTCGTCCAGGCTCACGTCGCCGTCGCCGCACTGCGCGAGCGCGGGGTATGGTGCGACGTCCGCCACGGTGGGATGGTCGAGCGCGATCCACTCCCGGTCGTGCAGTCTTTGCACGTACAGGCGCAGTGCCCTTGCCGTGTTCTCCGCCACCGCCTCCGCATTGACGCACAACCACGGAAAGAGCTTCTTCAGGCGCGCGTCATAAGGTCCCAACCGGATCTCGTACGCAGCGGCGGACAACCAGCCGTTCACGATCGCCTCGTCGTCGATATCGGTTGGCATCCACCGCGTGCCGCCGTACCTGCGCGCGAGCCAGATCAGGATCGCGTGTGAATCACGGATGACCAGATCGCCACATACCAGCACCGGCAATTGCCCGAACGGATTGAGGGCGAGGAAGTCGGGCGTCTGGTGCTCACCCTGCAGAAGGTCGATGGGCTTGCGGGTGTATTCCACGCCGAGCAGCGAGCAGAGCAGGCGCACCTTGTAGCAGTTCAGTGCGAGCGGCATGTTGTAGAGCGTAATCATGCGCGATGCCTCCCGAGGGTGACGGCGGTGACAACGCGGCTGTTGCCATATCGGGCAGCATGTTGGGTCCGGTGCGACGCCGCCGGAGGATCGCGCGAAAAGGTGCACTGCAATAACCCCCGGTGCCGCCAACAGGCGTTTTATACTGGCCGCGCGACGGTCGCGCTATCGCATTACTCGCGATTCTGCAGCGCGGGTCTGCCTTACAGTCACCCTGCACCCGCCGAGGAGGCCACCGATGAAGCTTGCCCTCTACCTGCCCAATTTCCGCGACCACGTCACGGTCAAGGAACTCGAGGACCTCACGAACCTCGCCGAGGCGCTTGACTTCGATTCGGTCTGGACGCTCGACCGCATCGTCGTGCCCGAAGCCTCCGATCAGCACAAGCTGCAGTACCCGTTCGGCATGATGGAGCAGTTCCCGAAGGCGCTGCCGGTGTCCGCGCGCGGGCAGTGGCTGCACGGCATGCCGCTGATCCCGTGGCTCGCGGCGAAGACCACGAAGCTGCGCATCGGCATGAGCATCATCGACACACCCTACCGCGCACCTGGCGTGCTGGCCGGCGAGATCGCGACGGTCGACCACCTGTCGAACGGGCGGGTGAACGTGGGCCTCGGCTCCGGCTGGATGCCCGAAGAGTTCGCGGCCGCGAGCGCCGCCCCTCTCTTCCCCAAGCGACACAAGCACGTGCGCGAGACGATCGAGGTGCTGCAGGGCATCTGGACCAACGACCTCTTCGAATACCACGGCGAGTTCGCCGACTTCGAGCGCTGCGGCTTCGGCGCCAAGCCGCTGCAGAAGCCCTGCCCGCCGATCTACTTCAGTGGTCTCAAGGATCCGAAACGCTCGGCGCGCCGCATCGCGAAGTACGGCCTCGCGGGCTGGATCGGCATCCAGGACACGCCCGAGGAAATCGTCCGCTGGCGCAGCGAAATCCAGCGCGAGCTCGATGAACTCGGCAGCGGCCGCTCGCTGGCCGATGGCTTCGATATGTGCAGCATGATCTGGTTCACGATCACCGACGAGCCCAGCGACCAGACGCCGAACGGCAAGTTGAGCAATCTGCTGGTGGGCACCGCCGCGCAGATCACCGACAACCTGAAGCGCTTCAAGGACGCTGGCATGGACATGCCCCTGCTGTGGCCGCCGTTCAGTGGCGTGCCGGTCTCCAAGACACTGGACGACATGAAGCGGCTGGTCGAGGAGATCATGCCGAAGGTCGAGGCTGGCTGAGCCGGCAACGGCCCATCATTCAAAAAAACAAACGGGGAGGACGACATGGCCACGAAGAAACCGGCCGCGCGAGCGGCGAACTCGAACGTCGCGAAATTCGGCTTCGATACCGCCCGCCTGCAGCGCGTGCGCGACGCCGTGCGGGCCGACATCGACGCCAGCCGCTGCCACGGCGTGCGCCTGCTGGCCGCGCGTCGCGGCCACGTGGTGCTGGATATCTGCGAGGGCTTTGCCGAGCGCGCGGCAAACAGGCCGATGAAGCCGGACGCGGTGTTCGCCACGATGTCGGTGGCCAAGCAGTTCACCAACGTGCTCGCCCTGTCGCTGGTCGAGCGCGGCCTGCTGAAGCTGCACGCACCGGTCGCCGAACTGATCCCGGCCTTCGCCACCCTCGGCAAGGAGAAAGTGAACCTCTACCACCTGCTGACGCACACCAGCGGCGTGATGTCGGCGATTCCCCCGGTGGCGCCAGAGGTGCTGATGAATATCGACAGGCTGATGGAATACGCCTGCGCGCTGCCGCTCGAGTCGCAGCCCGGCGAGCGCGTGAACTACTCCATCCTGCTCGGCCACACGATCATCGCCGCACTCTGCCTCGCCGTCGCCGGCCGCGGGCGCAGCTACGCGCAGATGCTGAAGGAAGAGATCTTCGATCCGCTGGGCATGAAGGACACGAGCCTCGGCGTGCGGCCGGACCTCGCGCAGCGCCTGTCCCCGGTGCGCGTGTCCTACGACAATCTTCCCGCCCTGCTGCCACCGGCCGCGGTCGAGGGACTGGGCACGCTGCTCGCGATGCCCGGCGGCGAACTCCCGGGCGCCGGCTGCGTCAGCACCGTGCAGGACGTGCTGCGCTTCGCCGAGATGCTGCGCCGGGGCGGCGAACTGGACGGCGTGCGCATCCTCTCCCCCGCGATGCTCGAGTTCTGCACGCGCAACCACACCGGGAGTCTCCGCAACGTGCTGTTCGACATGTGGCGGGGCGTGCGCAACTGGATCGAATACCCGGCCCACATCGGCTGCGGCTTCTTCATGCGCGGCGAGGGCAACCTGCCGGGGCTCTTCAGCCCGCTGAATTCACCGCGTACCTTCGGCGGCTTCGGCGCCGGCTCCACCGGCTTCGCGGTCGACCCGGCGCGTGAGCTCAGCTTCGCGTTCATGTCTTCGGGGCTCATGGAAGACAGCTACCACTTCGAGCGCATCGGGGCGCTGCAGGGCATGGTGCTGGCCGCGATCGTCGATTGAGCGGCCGTGTCGCCGGGTCGAGGGTGCGCGCCGCGTTCTGGACGCCCGGGACACGCGCGCCGCTCGCAGCGCTGGTCGGCGCCGTGTCCGGCCAGCCACTCGACTTTCGGGTGACCTCGCAGTTGCCTCGGGTCCGGTCGCGGATTCATCCCGGGCTGGTCCCGTAATGCACTGTCGTGCGCGCCGGCTCTCCGGCACGCGACGCAAGCGTGTGCGGCAAGATTCCCCTCAATCCATGAATGCATATCTCCCTTTTAATGCGGGAAATTTTCTTTTTATAAAGCAGTAAATAATCCCATATCGCATTTCCCGAACGCCGCGTCAGGACCGGCTGCCCGGGCTAAGCGCCTGATATCAGGCGTCCACTGCGCGCTGACCGGGCGTGGGCCCCGACACCGGCAGTCGGTCTGCGCGCCGTGGGAGACGCTCCCAGGTGGCGGCCGGCGCGCTTCAAGCCCCTTTCCCCGCAGCCGCTAGACACCGCGACTGGGCACAAGGCACCCGAACGCTGCATGGACAGACGACTCGGCCCGCGCCCGCCTGACCTGATGTTCCGGAGGGGACGTGAACCCGAAGACGCGCTTTCTCGTCGTCGATGACTTTTCGACGATGCGCTCCATCGTGAGAAACCTGCTCAAGGACCTCGGCTACGAGCACGTGCAGGAAGCCGACGACGGCCGGACAGCGCTGCCCATCCTGCAGGGCGGCAACATCGACTTCCTCATCACCGACTGGAACATGCCCGGCATGCCGGGACTGCAACTGCTGAAGGAAGTGCGCGCCGATCCCAAGCTCGCCGCCCTGCCGGTGCTGCTGCTGACGGCGGAGGCGAAGCGTGAACAGATTATCGAGGCCGCCCAGGCGGGGGTGAACGGCTACGTCATCAAGCCGTTCACCGCACAGGTGCTGAAGGAGAAGCTCGACAAGATCATGGCCGCGCGGGAAACCGCGAACCGGGGCTGACTGACGATGGTCGCGCGGAGCTCCCTGCAGCAGGCCCATGGCGCCGTGGTCGCGCGACTGGTCGCCGCCGTCGAAGCGGATGATCAGGCCGCCTTCGACGAGACGCTCGAAGGCCTGCTCGAAGGCCGCAACGAGTCCGTTTCCCGGGCGTTGCGGGGAATCGCCGACACGCTCGATACGGCGATGGCGTGCTTCCGCCGCGGGTTCCGGCTGAGCGATCTCGCCGAACGGGAAGTCCCGGACGCCATGCACCGTCTCAATCACGTGCTGACGCTCACCCACGACGCGGCACATCGCACCATCGAACGAATCGAGGCGTGCCACGCCATCGCCACCAGCACGGGCGCGGGCGCACAACAACTCTCGCACGCACTCGCGGGTGCCGGTGCAGAAGCGCCGGAAGACCTGACGGATGCGCTGGCGCAGTTTCTGCGAAGTACAGCGATCCAGTGCGAAAGCCTGCGTGAGCACCTGGGGGACGCCATGCTGGCCCAGACCTACCAGGACCTCACCGGCCAGATCATCGGCAGGGTCATCGCGCTCGTGCGCGACGTCGAAGGCGTGCTCTGTGAACTGATGCGCCTGTCCGGCGCGGCAGGGCCGGGCGCGCCGGAAGCCGCGAGCGCCGACGATCTTGCCCGTGGGCTTGGTCCCGCCATCCCGGGCCGAACCAGCGACGCGGTGGCAAGCCAGGCGGACGTCGATGCCCTGCTCGCGGATCTCGATCTGTAGACCGGACACGCACGGAAAAAGCGACCCAGCATGACCGACGCATCGACCACCTGCGGCATTCACCCGGAAGACGGCGGCCGCATCGCGCTCGCGACCCATTGCACGCTGCGCGAATCCCTCGCGCTGAAGTCCCTGCTCGTCGAGCGCTGCGCATTGCACAGGGACATCGAACTCGACGGCGGCGCCGTCGAGCGCATCGACACCGCGGGCCTGCAACTGCTCGCCGCATTCTTCCTCGAGCTCGGCGCACGGGGCCAGAAAGTCCGTTGGTGCGGCGTCTCCGATGTCCTGCGCAACGGCGCGCGGCAGGTCGGGCTCGACGGGGTGCTGGGGCTGCCGCCGGCGGGGGAGACCGCGCGATGAGCATCGATCTTGCCCAGTTCCAGGACGCGTTCTTCGAGGAGAGCCGCGAGGCGGTGGACACGATGGAAGCCGCGCTGCTGGAACTCGACGCGCACGGCGCCGATGCGGAGACGATCAACACGGTCTTCCGGGCCGCCCATTCCATCAAGGGCGGGGCCGGCATGTTCGGGTTCAGCGACATCGCGGGCTTCACGCACACGCTCGAGACCCTGCTCGACGAGCTCCGCGGCGGGCGCATGCGCCTGACGCCGCGCGTCAGCAACGCGCTCCTGCGCAGCGTGGACGTGCTGCGCGCGATGCTCGACGCGACCCAGCAGGCGCAACCCGCCGCGTCTGCGGAAAGCGCATCGCTGCACGAGGAGTTCCTCGCGATCATCAACGGTGCGCACGACGAGCCGGCGCCGCAGGCGGCTGCGCCGTGCGCCGCACAGCCCCTTCCGGCCGCTGCCCCGGCGACGACGCCGGGGAACGCAGTGCGCTGGTCGATCCGCTTTCGCGCGCTGCCGGACCTCCTCACCCGCGGCAACGACCCCGTCCGCCTGTTCGCGGACCTGGCCGGCATGGGCACGCTCGAGGTGCGGGCGGACCTGCGCGGCCTGCCACCGCTCGCGCAACTCGATCCCGAGGTCTGTCACCTCGCCTGGGAACTCGTGCTCGAGACGGCGCTGCCGCGCGAAACGATCGACCTCATCTTCGAATGGGTCGAAGGCGACTGCGAGTACGCAATCGAACCATTGCCGGCACTCGCCGCGAACGACGGGCCCGCGTGCGTTGCGTCCATCTCGCCGGTGGCGCCGCCGGAGCCGCCTGCGACGGCCTCCCGGCCGGTCGCGGCTGCCGGCGACGCCGGCGTGCCGGCCAGGCCCGCCGGCAATGCCGACAGCGGCTCGATCCGGGTCAGCATCGAGAAGATCGACGACCTGCTCAATGCGGTCGGCGAGATCGTGATCACGCAGTCCATGCTGCTGCAGCTCGCCAGCCGGGTCGAGGGCACGGACAGCGAGCGCCTGCGCAGCGGTCTCTCGCAGCTCGAGGCGAACGTGCGCGAACTGCAGGAGAGCGTCATGCGCGTGCGCATGCTGCCGGTGAGCTTCGTGTTCAGCCGCTTCCCGCGCCTGGTGCGCGATCTCGCGCAGCGACTCGGCAAGCAGATCCGGCTGCAGGTGACCGGCGAGCAGACGGAGCTCGACAAGACGGTGCTCGAAAAAATCGGTGACCCGCTCGTCCACCTCGTGCGCAACAGCATCGACCACGGCATCGAGCCGCCGGATGCGCGCGTCGCCGCCGGCAAGGCGGCCGAGGGGACTGTCCGCCTGCACGCCTTCCACAAGGGCGGTTCGATCACGATCGAAGTCAGTGACGACGGCGCGGGGCTCGACCGCGAGCGCATCCTCGCCAAGGCGATCGCGCGCGGCCTGGTGGATCCGCGCGATGCGCTGAGCGAGGAACAGGTGCACGAACTCATCTTCCTGCCGGGCTTCTCGACCGCCGATGCCGCCACTGACCTCTCGGGGCGCGGCGTCGGCATGGATGTCGTCCGACGCAACATCCACGAACTCGGCGGCACCGTGGAACTCCACTCCGAGCGCGGCAGGGGCACGCGCTTCGTCGTGAACCTGCCGCTGACGCTCGCCATCGTCGACGGCCAGCTGGCCGCCGTCGGCGACGAGACCTACATCGTGCCGATCGTTTCCATCATCGAGTCGCTGCAACTGCGCCCGGGCACGAGCAACGCGCTCGGCGGCGACTCGGAAGTGTTCCCCTTCCGCGGGGAGTACCTGCCCATCGTCCGGCTCCACGAACTCTTCGGGGTCGAACCGCGGTCGGCGGCCCTGCACGAGGGCCTGGTGATGGTCGTGGAAGGTGACGGGCGCCGGATCGGACTTTACGTGGATGCCCTGCTCGGCCAGCAGCAGGTCGTGATCAAGAGCCTCGAATCGAATTACGGGCGCATCGACGGCATTGGCGGCGCGACGATCCTCGGCGAGGGTTCGGTCGCGCTGATTCTCGACGTTCCCGGACTCATCCGCCTCGCGGCCTCGCGGCCGGCGCCGCGGCGGGTCGCCTGATTACAATGGAGCTACCAGCCATGAGCGCACCCCCGCAGGGCGAAATCGACGGCAGCGTCGGCGCCCGCCAGTTCCTGACCTTCGATCTCGGCGAGGAGAGCTACGGCGTGGACATCCTGCGCGTGCAGGAAATCCGCTGCTGGTCGCCGGTGACTCGGCTGCCGCTGGCGCAGCCGCATGTGCTCGGCGTGCTGAACCTGCGCGGCTCCCTCGTGCCGATCGTCGACCTGCGCCTGCGCCTTGGTCTGACGCGCGCCGAATTCACGCCGCTGACCGTCATCGTCGTGCTCAGCGTCGAAACCGACAGCGGCACGCGCGAGTGCGGCCTCGTCGTCGACAACGTCTCCGACGTCGTCGAGATCCCGCCGGCCGCCCTGCGACCGGCGCCGCACCTCGGCGGCGGCGCGGTCCAGGCATTCATCCAGGGCCTGGCGACGCTCGGCGACCGCATGCTCATCCTGCTCGACTGCGCGGCGCTCGTCGGCCGCGGACTCGAAACCGGCGCCGACGAGCGCAGCGATGTCGCCGCCTGACCGGCCGGCGCTTCACACCGATCACGCACCACGCGAAAGAACCGACAGAAAGGACCTCACGATGGCCACCAAGAAAGCGCCGCCCGCCCCCAAGTCCACCAAGCCACGACGCCGCGCCCCGGCCACGACCGCGCGCGGAGGGACCACGGAACGGGCTGCGGCGAAGGTGGATGCCTTCCGCGCCGCGCTCGACCGGACCCATGCAATCGTCGAATTCGCCGCCGACGGCACGGTCGTCGAGGCCAACGCGCAGTTCCTCGCGCTGACGGGCTACGCGCGCGAAGAACTGCTGGGCCAGCACCATCACGCGCTGGTCGCGCAGGCCGAGGCCGAATCGCCCGCCTATCGCGACTTCTGGGACCGGCTGTCGAGGGGCGAGCCCCAGGGCGGGCGCCTCCGGCGCATCGGGAAGGGTGGCCGCGAGTTGTGGCTGCAGGCCTCCTACAACCCGCTACTCGACAGCCGCGGCCGCGTGCAGCGCATCGTGCAGCTCGCCACCGACGTCACCGCGCTGCACGCGCAGGAGCGGCTGAACGGCGCGCTGCGCGCTGCGCTCGAGGGCGTCACCTCCAACGTGATGGTTGCCGACACGAACTTCGACATCGTCTACATGAACACCGCGGCCGCGGCGATGATGAAGTCCAACGAGAACGACTTCCGGCGCGACCTGCCGCATTTCGATGCAAGCCGCCTGGTCGGCACGAACATCGACGCTTTCCACCGCAACCCGGGGCATCAGCGGGGCATGCTCGCGGCGCTCAGCAAGACCTTCACCGCGAACATGAAGATCGGCGGTCGCAGCATGCGCATCGTCGCCAACCCCATCTTCGACGCCGCGAGCGGCGAGCGCATGGGCAGCGTCGTGGAATGGGTCGACCGCACGCAGGAAGTCGCCACGGAGTCTGAAATCCAGGGCATCGTCGATGCCGTGGTCGAGGGCCGCCTCGACCAGCGCGTGGGCCTCGACGGCAAGGTGGGCTTTTTCCAGGACCTCGCCGGCGGCATCAACCACCTCGTTGAAAATCTCGCCGGGGTGATCCTGCAGGTCAAGGAAGCCGCCAACGAGGTCAGTCGCGGCGCGGACGAGATCAGCCAGGGCAACCTGAACCTCTCGCAGCGCACCGAAGAGCAGGCCTCCTCGCTGGAGGAGACCGCTTCGTCGATGCAGGAGATGACGAGCACGGTCAGGCAGAACGCCGACAACTCCGGCCAGGCCAACCAGCTTGCGGTCGCGGCGCGCGACCAGGCCGAGAAGGGCGGCGAGGTGGTCGCGCGCGCGGTGCGCGCGATGACCGACATCAACGACTCCTCGAAGAAGATCGCTGACATCATCGGGGTGATCGACGAGATCGCCTTCCAGACCAACCTGCTCGCGCTGAACGCGGCGGTGGAGGCGGCCCGCGCCGGCGAACAGGGCCGCGGCTTCGCGGTGGTGGCCTCCGAGGTGCGCAACCTCGCTGGCCGTTCGGCGACCGCCGCGAAGGAGATCAAGGGCCTCATCAAGGACAGCATGCGCAAGGTCGAGGAAGGGTCGACCCTCGTCACGCAGTCGGGCGCGACCCTCGAGCAGATTGTCGCAGCGGTCAAGAAGGTCACCGACATCGTTGCAGAGATCGCGGCGGCGAGCCAGGAGCAGTCGGCGGGCATCGAGCAGGTCAACAAGGCCGTCATGCAGCTCGACGAACTGACGCAGCAGAACGCGGCGCTGGTCGAAGAGGCCTCGGCCGCGAGCCATTCGATGGCGGAGCAAGCCCGCGCGCTCGACGAGTCGATGTCACGCTTCACGGTGGCCGAAGCAAGCGCGCAGCCGGCCGCCCACCGTCCCCGCGTCGCGCCGCCGCCGCCGTCGCCGTCGCGCCCGGCCGCAGTAGCCCGGCCCCGGCCGTATGCGGTGAAGTCGGGCAACGGTGCGGCCCGCGCCGTCCAGGGCCTGGCTGACGCCGTCGGCGCGGACGACGCACTCTGGAAGGAGTTCTGATGCCGGCGCGCGCCGGCCACACGACGCACGAGGAAACGACATGGCTTTGATACTTGCGGTGGATGACTCCGCGTACATGCGACAGATGGTGGGCGCGACGCTGAAGAGCGCGGGACACGACGTGCTGGTCGCGGCCGACGGCGAGGAAGCGCTTGCGATCGCCAGCGAGGGCGCGGGCGTGGATCTCGTGATCACCGACGTCAACATGCCGAAGATGGACGGCCTGACGCTGGTGCGCGAACTGCGCAGCCTGCCGCAGTACAAGGGCGTGCCGCTGCTGGTCCTCACCACCGAAGGCAGCACGGAGAAGAAGATGGAAGGCAAGCGGGCGGGCGCGACGGGCTGGATCGTCAAGCCGTTCAACCCGGACCGTCTGCTCGAAACCGTCTCCCGCGTGCTGTCATGAACGCCATGCCCCGTGCCAGCGGCCTGTCGGTCGCCCGCCCCGTCCACGAGGCCGGGCATGCCGTGGCGGCCGCTGCGGGGCAAATCGATCTCGCGCTGCGCGAGGCCGAGGCCCCGGTCCACCGCCTCGGGGAAACGGTGGCGATGATGGTCGAGGGCCTGGGCGCGCTGCGTGAGACCCTCGCGGGCACGGACTCGCCGCACGCCGCCGATCCGGCGGAAATCGCCGTCGGGCTGCAGCGACAGCTCGCGGCGGCGGTCGAGCACGCACAGTGCTTCGATCGCCTGTTCCAGCATCTCTCCCACGTGCGCGATTTCCTGACCGGCGTCGCCGGCCAGCTCGACGCCACGCTGCCGCTGGTGGCGGGCGACGGCGGCTGGGACACGCTGTGCGCGAGTTTCCGCACCCGGCTGCTCACGGCCGAACAGCGCGCGCTGCTCGACCGGATGCTGCCACCACCGGCACACGTCTGCACCGACGAGGCCGACGCCCGCGGCAGCATCGAGCTGTTCTGAGCGGCCCCGCATGACGCCCTCCACTTCCAGCCCGCACGCCTCCCATGGCCGGGCACGCGAGTTCCTCTTCACGGACGAGGACTTCGACGCGCTGCGCGCGCTGGTCAGGGAAGTGACCGGGATCACGCTCGGCGACATGAAGCGCGAACTCGTCTACGGCAGGTTGTCGCGGCGCCTGCGGGCGTTGGGCCTGCGTTCCTTCGCCGAGTACCGGCGGCTGCTCCAGAGCACGGACGGCGCGCACGAACTCGAAGACTTCACCAACGCGGTCACCACCAACCTGACCGCCTTCTTTCGCGAGGAGCATCACTTCGAGTACCTGCGCGCGCGAATCCTGCTGCCGCGACGGGCGGACCCGGGCGCCAGCCGGCGCCTGCGCCTGTGGTCCGCCGGCTGCTCGACAGGCGAGGAGCCGTACTCAATCGCGATGACGGTCGCCGAGGCGATCCCGGATTGGCAGCGCTGGGACATCCGTATTCTCGCGACGGATCTCGATTCGGAAGTGCTCGCCAGAGGCCGCGCCGGACGCTACCGCGAGGACCGGCTGCGCGGCATGAGCGTGCAGCGACGCACGCGTTTCTTCGAAGAGCACACGGGGCCGGAGGGCCGCACGTTCGTGGTCAGGGAAGACATCGCTTCGATGGTCACCTTCGCCCGCCTGAACCTGATGCACGAGCTGCCGATGCGCGGACCGCTCGATGCGATCTTCTGCCGCAACGTGGTCATCTACTTCGACAAGCTCACGCAGCGCGAGCTGTTCGCGCGGATGGAATGTCTGCAGCGGCCAGGCGACACGCTGTTCCTCGGCCACTCGGAGAGCCTGTTCAACGTGTCCGACGCGTGGCATCCCGTCGACAAGACCACTTACCGCAGGAGCGCATCATGAACGGCCCGATGGACAGTTCCCGCTTCGCCACCGTGCCGAAGCCCGACGCACTGCCGGGACACGAGCACGTGCGACGGGGCTGGGACGGCCGCCTCGGCCGCTGGAGCGCCAAGATCCTGCCCGGCGAGTATTACGTCACGCGCCACGACGAGGCCATCACGACGGTGCTCGGTTCGTGCATCTCGGCCTGCATCCGCGACCCGGTGCTCGGCGCAGGCGGCATGAATCACTTCATGCTGCCCGAGGAAGCCGGCAACTCGAGCTGGGGCGACGCCGGCACGCATTCGACCCGCTACGGCTCGGCCGCCATGGAGCGGCTGGTCAACGATCTGCTGAAAGCCGGCGCGCGGCGCGAGCGCCTCGAGGTGAAGCTCTTCGGCGGCGGCCGGATCCTCGCGTCGAACACGCAGGTCGGCGCGCGCAACATCGACTTCGCGCACGAGTGGCTGGGCGCCGAAGGCTTCTCCGTGGTGCGCGAGGACGTGGGCGGCAACGTCCCTCGACGCGTGATCTACTTCCCGGCCACCGGGCGGGCGCTGGTCAAGCACCTGATGCAGGTCGAGAGCCGGCTCGTCGCCGATCGCGAACGTCACTACCTCGATCGCGTCAAGCACGAGACGGGCGGCGACGACATCGAACTGTTCTGATTGCGTCGCAGGGAGTCCACGCCATGGCGCCATGTCCACGCATCAAGGTCCTCGTCGTCGACGACTCGGCGCTGGTGCGCAAGATCCTGACCGAACTGCTCGGCGCCGATCCCGGCATGGAGGTGGTCGGCGCCGCGGGCGACGCCTACGTGGCGCGCGAGATGATCAAGCGCCTCGAGCCGGACGTGCTCACGCTCGACGTCGAAATGCCGAAGATGGACGGCGTCACGTTCCTGCGCAACCTGATGCGGCTGCGGCCGATGCCGGTGGTGATGGTGTCGTCGCTGACCGAGCGTGGGGCCGACATCACGCTGGACGCGCTGTCGCTCGGCGCTGTCGACTTCCTCACCAAGCCCAGGCTCGACATCGCCGCGAAGCTCGCCGAGTACGGCGAAGAACTGCGGGCCAAGGTCAGGGCGGCGGCGGGCGCCCGGCTGTGCTCGCAAGCGGGGCCGACGACCCCGCCGCGCGGCGTGCCGCCCGCGTACTCGGCCGACGCCGTGCTGACCCGGCAGGCGCCGCCGCATTTCCGGACCACCGAGCGGATCATCGCGATTGGCGCGTCGACCGGGGGCACCGAGGCGATCAAGGACGTGCTGCTGGGCCTGCCGGCCGATGCACCGGGCATCCTCATCGCCCAGCACATCCCGAAGAATTTCAGCGAGGCGTTCGCGCGGCGCATGAACCGACTGACCCAGCTGAACGTGGTCGAAGCTAAGGACGGACAACAGGTGCTGCCCGGCCATGCCTACGTCGCGCCGGGCGACCGCCACCTGATGCTCGTGCGCGACGGCGCGCGCTATGTGTGCCGGCTGGACGACGGCGAACTCGTCAACCGGCACAAGCCTGCGGTCGATGTGCTGTTCCGCTCGGTGGCGCAACAGGCCGGCCGCAACGCGCTTGGCGTGCTGCTGACCGGCATGGGCCGGGACGGCGCACGAGGACTGCTGGAGATGCGCGAGGCCGGCAGCCCCACGATCGCCCAGGACGAGGCGACGAGCGTCGTGTGGGGTATGCCGGGAGAGGCGGTGGCGCTGGGCGCCGCGACGGAAGTGCTGCCGCTGCCGTCGATCGCCGCCCGTTTGCTCGCGTTGGTCCGCGCGCGGGACCCTGGCTCGACGGCGCTCAACGCCGCGAGCTGAGCGCGGCTGGATGTCACGGGCGCCAGCCGTAAGGCGGGAAGCGCGCGCAGGTGCCGAAAGCTACACCGCTGTATCTTTGCGGCATTCGGTGGGTGTCCCGGAATCGCCCCGATGAACTCGCCGCGCAGCTTCGGCGGCTTCGGCGCGGGCTCCACCGGCTTCACCGTGGACCCCGCACGCGACCTCAGCTTCGCGCAGATTAGGGGACACAGATTAGGGGACAGACCACGGTTTCGCGCAACAGCGTAACCGTGGTCTGTCCCCGACGGATGCGAGGAGCGGTAGCTTTGGTGGGTGTCCCCTATCTCGCGAGGAGCGGCAGTTTCGGTGGGTGTCCCCTATCTCGCGCGCTATCTCGCTATCACGCGCCGCCGAATTCGATGGGTGTCCCGTGGCACGCGCTACCGTGGCACGGGCAACTGCAGGAACAACCGGACCGCGAAGCCTTCGGCTGATGAGAGACCGCCCCTCGGCCACCGCCCACGACCCCGACAGACTCCGCAACGCACGCGCCACCCCGGCATCAGCACGAACCCGCCCGAAGGAAGCTACCCATGCAGCATCGAAGCGAACTCCTCGACAACCTCATCCGCCGCGCGAACGTAGGCGACATGCTCCTGCGCGCGGCGGAGCGCTACCCGCGCAGGGAGGCGATCATCGATGGATCGCGTCGCTGCACCTATGCCGAGCTGAATGCCTGGACCAACCGGGTCGCGCACGGCCTCCTCGCCCGTGGGTTCGGGCCGGGCGACCGCCTTGCGCTGATGTCCGGCAATCGCGTGGAATTCCTCGTCACCTACTTCGCGTGCGCCAAGATCGGTGTCGCACTCGTGCCCATCAACCTGCTCTGGGGCGTGAGCGAAACGCGCTACGTGCTGTCCCACGCGCGGTGCCGGGCCGCGGTGGTGGAGGCCGAGCATCTGGCGCGCCTGCTCGAGGCTGCGCCGGACACTCATGAGTGCCTGGTGCTCATCATGGATGGCGACGGCGCAGACAGTTTCGATGCCCTCGCCGAAGCCCGTTCCACGAGCGAACCGGAGTGCCTGGTCCCGAACGACGCCGCAGTGAGCATTCTCTACACCAGCGGCACCACGTCCGCGCCCAAAGGGGTGGTGGCAAGTCATCTCGGCATCGTCATGGAATCCCTGGGCACCGCCCTCGAAACCAGAATGACTGACACCGACCGGATCACCGTGATGCTGCCACTCTTCCACACCGCCCAGTTGAATGCCTTCTGCACGCCCGCCGTGGCGGCCGGTGCGGCCATGGTGGTATTGCGGGGCTTCGATGCGCCGACGGTCCTCGATCTCATCGAGCGGGAGCGGATCAGCGTGCTCTTCGCGCTGCCGATGATGATCCGCGCCCTGTGCGAAGAGCAGGCCCGCAAGCCACGGCGAGTGGACGGCCTGCGCCTGTGCGTTTACGCCATGGCGGCGATGCCCAGAAGCGATCTGCTGCGCGCGATGGACCTGCTCGGCTGTGACTTCTCGCTGATGTTCGGCCAGACCGAGATGGGACCTGTGTCCACATTCTTCCGTCCCGAGCATCAACTGAGTCACGAAGGCGCCGTCGGCACGCAGACAGTCAACGTGCGCGTGGGCATCATGGACGCACAAGGCCGGCTGCTGCCGCCGGGCGAAACAGGCGAGATCGTCTACCGCAGCCCGCAGGTACTCACGGCCTATCTCGACAATCCGGAGGCCACCGCCGAGGTCTTTGCGCACGGCTGGTTCCACTCCGGGGATGCCGGGCACTTCGACGAAGACGGCATGCTCTGGTTCGACGACAGGTTCAAGGACGTCATCAAGAGCGGCGGCGAGAACGTCTCGTCCATCGAAGTCGAGAAAGCCCTGCTCGAAGCGGACCCCCGCATCGCCGAATGCGCCGTCATCGGTCTGCCGCACGCACGCTGGACCGAAGCCATCACCGCGTTCATCGTCCCCGCGCCGGGCACGCAGGTCGACGTCGAGAGCCTGTCGGAGTCGCTGCGTCAGCGGCTCAGCAGCTTCAAGTGCCCGAAGGACATCGTGGTGCAAGAGGCCCTGCCGAAGACGGCGACGGGGAAGGTGCAGAAGGCGCAGTTACGGAAGCTGCATGTGGGGCATTACGATAGGGGGCGGTGAGGTTGCGCGGGACCGGGATGCCGGCTGTCTGGAAACGCTCTATAGGCAACCATGCCTGAATCGATTTCGAACTGGGTGTGACAGGACGCCAAGTTTCCGGCTTCACGCAGAGGAACAGTATCGGCGCTGTGGACATTAAGCAGCCATCTTATCCAAACCCTGCGCACCGATGTTCCGCCGTGATGTCGTAACTTGGTGCGCTAAATAAGAGTGATCCCGATGCGAGACGGCATCTACGAGCGACTTGTTCGTGAGGGGGAAGAAGCGGAGGTCGAGCGACTGCGCGCTGAAGGCCGTGCCTGGGTCGACGACGTTTCTGAACTCACTCGGCGCGATCTTCTCATGGAGGAACTCGCGTCTAGAATTCCGGAACTGCTGGACCTTGCCGCCTCGGCGGCCGAGGACAAGGCTGCACAGGCCAGAGAGGAACTCCGCCTGGTTGCCGAAATGATGCGGGCCGCCCGTGCGTTAACGCGCGCCGAGGTACCCGCGCCCCTCCCGGCGCCCGAAATGCGGCTGCTCCATGCCGTCCATGAGGCGCGCCTTCCGCCCGTTCTTCCGCGCACCGGCCTCAAGCGTCCCTGGCTTTTCACTTCCGGCAGGGGCGAACCCTCATTGTATTCCGAACTGCGAGCCGAACTCGAGACTGCCGAACGCCTGGACATCCTGGTCAGCTTCATCAAGAAGGCCGGCGTGCGTAAGTTGCAGGATGTCTTCGAGCGCGTGACAGCCACCGATGCTCAGGGACGCTCGCGCCTGTCGGTTCGCGTACTCACCACGACCTACATGGGTGCAACCGACCGCGCAGCGCTGGATCAGCTCGCTCGTTATCCTGGCGTACAAGTCAGGGTGTCGCTGGATGGCCGACGAGAGCGCTTGCACGCGAAGGCCTGGATCTTCCAGCGCGCAAACGGCTTCGGGAGCGCGTTCGTCGGCAGTGCCAACTGGTCGAGGTCGGCGCTGATAAACGGCATTGAATGGACCGTCAAGATAGCGCAGCGCCGTGATGCTCCACTCTTCGATTCAGCCAGGGCCAATTTCGAGACGCTGTGGAACGATCCGGAATTTGCCGCCTATCACCCCGAGAATGAAGAACACCAAAAAGCACTCGATAAAGCCCTGGCGGAGCAGCGCAGCCCAACCGACAGCAAGCCCATCGCGATCCGGACCTGGTTCGACCTTGAGCCAAAGCCTTTCCAGCAAGTGATGCTAGATCGCTTGGCTCACGAACGCGAGCACGGAAGATGCAGAAACCTGCTGGTGGCGGCTACGGGCACGGGCAAAACGGTTGTTTCCGCTTTTGACTATCGAAGACTTTGCGCCGAGCGCGGCGGCCGGCCGCGCCTTCTCTTCATTGCACATCAACGTCAGATTCTTCTTCAAGCCCGGGCAACCTTTCGTCAGGTACTGCGCGATCCGAACTTTGGCGACTTGCTGGATGGACAGACCGCGCCGAGCGCGCATGACCATCTCTTCGCAATGATTCAAACGCTGCATAGCCGGAATCTGGTGGGGAAACTGGGCGAGGGTTATTGGCAGATGGCGATCGTCGACGAGGCCCATCACGTGCCGGCAGATAGTTTTCAGGCGGTCGTGCGCAGCCTTGCACCAACGTTCCTGCTCGGTCTGACCGCGACGCCCGAGCGACTCGATGGCAAACCATTGTCCGAGTTCTTCGACACCCGACCGGATGGCTCTCCTGCCTACTCCCTACGCATTTGGGACGCACTCGACCAGCAACTGCTTTGTCCCTTCGAATACTACGCCACCGCGGACAGCGTTGATTTCAGTGGCGTCGACTGGGGCAAGGCCGGCGAGATGGGACAGGTAGCCAAGGTTCTGACGGGAAACGAGATTCGCGCACGCACCATCGCCATGTCGGTCGGTCGCTACGTGGACGATCCCCACAAGATGAAGGCTCTCGCCTTCTGCAGCAGCGTCGACCACGCCCGCTACATGGCTGATATATTCCGGAAAACGGGGTTCGCCGCCGTTGCGATATCCGGAGCAGATGCACAGGACGTCCGCGAGACCGCCGTGAGAGCGCTGCAGTCGGGGGAGTTGCAGATTATCTGCACCGTGAACCTGTTCAACGAAGGCATCGATATTCCTGAGGTGAACACACTATTCCTGCTGCGCCCCACGCAAAGCCCCGTCGTGTTCCAGCAGCAGATAGGCCGTGGCCTTCGCCTGCACTCCGGAAAATCGTGCTGTCTGGTCCTGGATTACATCGGCATCTACGACGGTGAATTCCGTCTTGACGTGCTCTACCGCAGCCTGACCGGACTCAGCCGCAAGCAACTCGTCGAGGCAGCCGACAGTGGATTCGGACTGCTTCCGCCGGGGTGCCACATTCAGTTGGACAAGGTTTCACGCGAGCGCGTGCTTGCGAATCTCCGGCAGGGCCTGCAGGTCAACGCGCGAAGACTGCGAAGGGAACTGCTGGCCTGGGCAGCCGGACGGCCCATCCCCCTGCGCCTTGCCGATTTCCTGCGCGACCAATTGGTCGAGGCCAGCGAATTCTACGAGAACGGGCGCTCCTGGCAGCGTCTTCTACGCGACGCCGGCTTACCACATTCTCCCTTTGGCCCCGAGGACGACAGCCTACTAGGCCGAATGGGACTGCTGCTGCACGTGAATGACCCGCGTCTCATTCGAGCCTGGCTTGATTGGCTGCGTGGCTGCCTGACCACAGGTCGCGAAGTGCTTATGCTAGCCCACCAACTGTTCCATGAGCGCGAACGGCTGATCTCGGAACCGGAATTCCGGGCGCTGCTCAACCGCAATCCCGCGCTGAAAGCAGAACTGGGCGAACTGCTGGAGTTCCTCGACGACAGCACCGACAACCCTGGGCAACCGCTCCGCGGCGCTCCCCCGAACTGGCCGTTTTCCCTGCACGCGCGATACAGCCGCCGCGAAATTCTCGCGGGCGCAGGCTACGCGACGGAGACGCGCCGACCGGCCCACCGCGAAGGAGTCCTCGCACTCGAAGATATCCGTCATCACCTGATGTTTGTGACGCTGGACAAGCGGCAGGGCTTCACCGAGACGGTTTGTTATAGAGATTTCGCCATCAGTCCCGAACGCTTTGCGTGGGAAACGCAGAATCGCGCCAATCTCGGCAACAGGCTTGGAAAGCGCTACATCGAAAGTCCGGGGAATGGCTGGCGGTTTTTCCTGTTTGTCCGCGAGAACCCGGAACGGGAGTTCGTGGCGCTTGGCGAGGTCCATCTTGACAGCTGGGAAGCGTGCGAACAGGGTCCGATCCCGATTGTGTGGAATTTGGTTCAACCGATGAGTGCCGAACTGTACCGCCATTTCAGCGTTTTACGGGATGCTTGATGAATTCCGCCGGTTCCAGAGTGCTGTCGGGCGCAAATAAAGCAATACCGCGAACAGATTCTGCAGCCGATCCATGCGCTTGTTCGGGTGTATAGCTGTCATGCTGCGCGGCAGGGCCCGGCCTAGGCCAGCGACGCTGAGGCCCGAAAAGGGGACGGATTTATTTTTCTGTTGGTCGAGCAGCAGAAAAATAAATCCGTCCCCTTTTTCTCAATCCCGCTTCGTGGCCCAGCCGCGCTCCCGCCAGGCCGTCATGCCGCCGCGCACCGCGTAGGCGTCGGTGAATCCGTGTTCTGCAAGCAGGGCCGCCGCCGCTGAGGACTTGCGGTCCGTGCGGCAGACGATGGCTATCGGCTGGCGACGGTCATCGCCCAGTGCCGCGAGGCGCGACGGCAACTCCTCCAACGGCAGGTTGAACGCCCCGGCGATATGGCCCTGCTCGCCGTTGAAATCCGCCGGTGTGCGCACGTCCAGCACGCGTCCGCGGCCCGCCTCCACCCGCGCTTTCAATTGCTCGATCGTCAGCATCTCCGTTGCGGCCGGCTTCGCCTTTGCGCGCTGCCTGAAGAACCACGCAGCGGCCAGCCCGCCGACGATCGCGAGCGCCGCAATCAGTTCCAGAAGAGCATGCTCACTGTTCATGTGGGGACTCCGGTGTTGTCCATTGCCGCCGGTTGATGGCGTAGCGATCGATGCGCCCCTTGAAGGGCAGCAGCAGCATGCCGGGCAGCCAGCTCACGTCACGGGCTTTCGTGTAGTCGCGGATGCCGATGCTCATGCCGGTGTGGCCATTGCGCGGCTGGCCGCGCGAGGTGCCGAACAGGAAATCCCACCACGGCAGGTTGAAGCCGAAATTGGAGTTCGCCTCGTCGTCTTCCACGGAATGGTGAACGCGATGCATGTCTGGCGTGACCACGAAGAGTCGCAGCATGCGATCCAGCGCGAGGGGCAGCCGCACGTTGCCGTGGTTGAACATGGCCGTGGCGTTGAGCACCACTTCGAACACGATGACCGCGAGCACCGACGGGCCCAGCACGATGATCGCGGTGAACTTGATCAACATCGACAGCACGATTTCGAGCGGATGGAAGCGCGCGCCGGTCGTGAGATCGTAATCGGGATCGGCGTGGTGCACGCGGTGCAGCCGCCACAGCACGGGGATGGCATGCATCATCACGTGCTGCAGCCAGATCGTGAAATCCAGCGCGACGAGCGCAATCAGGCCTTCGACCCAGACGGGCAGCGCCACGAGGCTCAGGGCACCCCAGCCGCGCCCGCTGGCGAAGGCCGCAACACCCACCGCGCCGGCCGGGAAGAGAACCCGGACAATCGCCACATCCAGCGCGACCAGCGCCAGGTTGTTGGCCCAGCGAACCGGCTTGGATGCGGTCAGCGCTCGCCGCGGGGCCAGCGCTTCCCACAGCGCCATGACGAGCAGCACCGCGATGAAAGCGCCACCGCGCACGCCCAGTTCATGTTCGGCCAGCCATTGGGTCATCGGAGTCGATTGATGCCTGCCTTGGTGCTGGCAAGATTATTCAATTGATTGATTGAATGATAGAGGGAAGGCACAGTAGGCCCATGACAACCGGACCGAAGCAGACCCTGTTCGCGGAACTCGCGCGCATCGCCCAGGCCTTGGGCCATGCGCATCGGCTCGGCATCCTCGAGCAGGTTGCGCAGGGGGAGCGGACGGTCGAGGTCCTGGCGCTCGCCAGCGGGCTGTCGGTTGCCAACGCCTCCCAGCATCTGAAGCTCTTGCGCAGCGCGGGCCTGGTCGCCTCACGCCGGGTGGGAAAATTCGTGCACTACCGCCTTGCGGATGATTCGGTGCTCGAACTGGTCGCGGCCTTGCGGCGCACGGCGGAACGCAACTCGGCGGAAGTCGGGCGCGTGCTGAACGACTACTTCTGGCAGCGGGACAACATGGAAGCCGTGTCACGCGCCGAACTCCAGGAACGCATCGATCTCGGCCTGGTCACGGTGCTCGACGTGCGGCCGCACGACGAGTTCATGCTCGGGCATCTGCCGGGTTCAGTGAACGTGCCGCTCGATGAACTCGAGGCGCGGCTGTCGGAACTGGATCCCGCACAGGAAATCGTCGCCTACTGCCGCGGCGCCTACTGCGTATTGTCCTTCGACGCCGTGGCCCGCCTGCGGGCACTCGGCTTCAACGCACGACGCCTGGAGGACGGTTATCCGGAGTGGCGCGCCGCGGGCCTGCCGTGCGAAGTGTGCGAGGCGCACGAATAGCACGCGCAGGACGAGATCCATTTTCCACGGGTACCAGGCCGATGGACTCAACGATGATTGGCCTTGCGTGACATGCGGGGCGGTGGCCGGGCTTGCGACGACAGCCACCCGATCAACGGTGAGCGACATCGACTTCTGCAGCTGTCCCGAGGCATGCCTTCCCGGCGCGCCACGGCGCCGAATGACCGGATAATGCCGTCCCGATGTCGCTTACCGGCGCCCTCCCTGCGACACCGCCGTCACAGACTCGCCAGGAAATCGAATGTACGGTCGAATGCGCCGGCATCGACCTCGGCGATGGCGGCATTGAAATCAGTCGCGCCCGCGTCACGCACGCTTGCGATGCCGGCCCGTAACGCCGCCTCGTCGCCGACGATGGCGAGATCTGCAGGGTTCGCAACGCCTTCGCGATCGAGCATCGCGCGATAGCTCGGCAGATCGCCGTACACGGCAAGCGCCTTGCCAATCTGCGCCCGTGCTTCGTCCGGCTTGTTGGTGAGCACGATCGGAAAGCCTGCAATCACGCGCGGCGCGGGACGCCCGGCTGCCGCCGCGGCATTCGACAGCGTCGGGATGATGTGCTCTTCGAGCGTGCGCGGGCCGGCCAACCAGGTGATGGTGCCGGACGCCAGGCGGCCCGTGAGCTTCAACATCTGCTCGCCTAGCGCGGCGACGATCAGCGGGACTTCGCCCGCTCCGGCCGCCCCCACCGAGAGACCGCGCACGCAATACTGCTCGCCCTCGTAATTCACCACCTCTCCGCGCAGCAGCGGTGCCAGCACTTCCAGGTACTCCTTCATGTGGCGCGCGGGCTTCGCGAAGGAAATGCCGAGCGCATCCTCAATCATCACCTTGTGCGCAAGCCCGATGCCCAGCACGAAGCGATTGCCGGAGGCCGACGCCGCCGTGACCGCCTGCTGCGCTATCGCGGTCGGATGTCTCGGGTAGGTCGGCGTCACCGCGGTGCCGACTTCTATGGTGCGCGTGGCGCGCCCGGCGATCGCCATGGTCATGATGGCGTCGAGCGCGAAAACGTTCGCCATCCAGACGTTTGAAAGGCCCGCAGCCTCGGCCCGCTGCGCGAGCGCGACCACTTCGTCGACGGTAACTGAACGGCCGATCGCGTTGACGTCGCTGCTTGCCGCGCGCGCGCCGGTCATGATGCCGTACTTCATGGAACATCCTCCTCGGTGAATGCGTGCTCCCTCAGTGAGGCGCGCTGTGTCGGGCGCAAATCCGGATCAGCCAGCGAAGGGTCTGTGTTTTGATGATGCCCGAGGCACGGCGCCGGACGCAAACAGCCGGCGTCGCTACTGCATGGCGCGCGGTAACCCATCAAGCCACACCCAGCACCTCGCACAATTCATCGAAGCGATCGACCACGAGATCATGCTGGGCGCCCGGCGTGGGATCCGGCGGGCCGGACGGCCCCCATTCATCGGCACGGCGCACAAACGCGGTTTTGAAGCCGACCGCTTTGGCGGCATCGAGGTCGAAGTTGTGGCAGGCGACCATCAGGCACTGCGATGGTTTGAACTGCAGGTAATGCGCCGCGGTGCGATAGGCTTCGGGCAGGATCTTGTACTTGCCTATGCCTTCGCAGGAGATCACCGCATCCCACACCAGGCCGTTGCGGCGGGCGGTGTCGATGACGATGCGGTAACTGAGCAGCGTGAACGACGCGCAGATGTAACGCGTGCGGAGCGCCGCGAGGGCCGCCGGAAAGTCGGGCCAGCACGTCAGCGTGTGAACCGCATCCCACCACACCGTGCGACGCTCGGCCACGGTGAAGGCGTCGAGTCCGTGGGCGGTGAGCGTCTCGTCGAGCGCGAGCCGGTGCGCATCATCGAAGTTGATTGCAGGAGGTTCATGTTCACCGAGATTGACGACCTTCGCCAGCGAGCGCTGGCGCATCTCGTTGGCGAGCGCATGCCAGTCGCGCGTGACCCGATGGGCAGCGCCCACTCGTGCCAGCGCAGTGACAAAACCCGTGTGCCAATCGAGTATCGTGCCGCCCGTATCGAAGGTGAGTGCCTTGATGTCAGTCATTGGCATCCGGAGTTCCTGTGTTGGCGTGGTTGCTGTACCGACGTCCGTTGACCATGGCACGGCGTATGCCGCCGTGCGCGCGCCGGCGCCGGCGCCGGCGCCGATAATCGGCCGAACCGGGGTGAAGAGTCCACCGGCGGACTAACTCCGCGTGGCCAGCACCTGCGCCCTGAACTCCTCGGTCGAATTCACGTGCGGGAACGGCAGGTCCGGAATCGGCACGCCGAGTGCGGCGCAGATCGGCCCCCAACCATCACCGGCCTGCCACTCGACCAGCCTCGCCGCGGGCGCGCCTTCGCGCACCGCGCGGTTGTGCGCCTCGAAGGCCGCAATCGCCGCCTCGCGATCGTGCGTGGCGCTGGTGAAGCGTGCGGCGAGCATCGCGTCGACCATCTCGCGCCACGGGCCCGTCACACTCTGGATCGCCTCGAAGATGGTGTTCGACGCACTGCGCCACCAGCCTTCCGCATCCCGCGTTGAGAGCAGGATGACGGCGTCCGGAAAGGCCGCCGCGATTTCCGGCCAGAACGCGGCCGCCGGCCAGTCCACCGCTGCGCCGTAGGGTCCGAGCAATGCCCGCCAGTCCACAGGTTCGTTACGCGCAACCGCGCGCCAGAGTGGAATGTGCTCCGGGTGCGCGCGCACCTCGAACATGTGATAGCAGGGCTCGCCGAGCAGGGTTTCGAGTGCCTGGCGCAGGGAGAGCGTTCCGGTGCGGCCGACACCGGCGCCGATGAGTTTAAGGGTCATGCGTGGCTCCTCGCGTTGAGTTGGTGCACGGGCAACAAGCACGGGCAGGGCGTGCGCTGGGAGTATAGGCCGCGAGCGTGTCCCCAGCCGGCTCTCGGTTCGCGCGCCCGGCCTCGCGGAGATGTGGCAAGCTGACCGCTCTTCGAACAGCGCATGCCAATACGCCGCGAACATGCACTCTCTCGAGCGAATCGTCTCCGGCGGCCAGACGGGTGCTGATCGTGCCGCGCTCGATGCCGCGATCCGGCTCGGCCTGCCCCATGGCGGATGGTGCCCGGCAGGGCGGCGCGCTGAAGATGGCAGTATCCCCGCACACTATCACCTCACTGAAACGCCCAGCCGCGGGTACACCCAGCGCACCCGCTGGAACATCCGCGACTCGGACGGCACCGTGGTTTTCACCCTGGCGCACGACCTGAAGGGCGGGTCGTTGATGACCTGGCAATATGCGCGCCGTATCGGCAAGCCGTGCCTGCACCTGTGCGCCGGGCATCCCGCCGCCACGAATCAACTTCGAGACTTCGTCGCTGCCCATGGAATCCACCATTTGAACGTGGCCGGCTCGCGCGAGAGCCGCGAACCCGGCATCCACGCATGGACCCTGCAGTTGATCTGCCGCGCGCGCTGCACCGACTGGAAAGTGAAATGACGCAAGCGTCCATTCACGCCCCGTCGAGTTCCGCTGTCGACACGTCCAGGCCTGCTGCATCGCCGGTTCGGTCTTCGAGCGCGAGGCGCTTGCCGCACGCTTCGCCCCCTTCCGGGTTCTCATCGGTCAGGCACGCGGCGCCGACGCAGGCCGCAGCCTGCCAGCCCTGAACTTAACGCTGATCGACATTCGCGGCATCATGCAAATCCCGTCCACCACGATCATTGCGAGTTCCAGGCGATGCCAAGCATTCTCATCACCGGCGCCAGCGCCGGCATCGGCCACGCGACCGCCGCGCGCTTTCTCGACGCGGGCTGGCAGGTCGCGTTGCTCGCCCGCCGGGCCGAGGAACTGGCCCACCTAGCCGCCGGCCGCGCCAACGCACTTGCGCTGCCGGCCGATGTCACCCGGGCCGACGAGGTGGACGCCGCGTTTGCCAGGGCTGTGGCCGAGTTCGGGCGTCTTGACGTGCTGTTCAACAACGCCGGCCGCTTCGGCCCCTCAGGGTTGATCGACGAGATATCGCCAGACGACTGGCGGGAGACGGTGGCAGTCAACCTGAATGGCATGTTCCTCTGCGCGCGCGCCGCGTTCCGGCAGATGCGCGCGCAGTCGCCGCAGGGCGGGCGCATCATCAACAACGGCTCGATCTCCGCCCATGCGCCGCGGCCCGGCTCGGTCGCCTACACCAGCACCAAGCATGCGATTACCGGCTTGACGAAGACGCTCGCGCTGGATGGACGCCCGTTCGACATCTGCTGCGGGCAGATCGACATCGGCAACGCCGCCACGAACATGACTGCAGCAATGGGGAGCGGCGTGCGCCAAGCCGACGACAGCCTGCGCGCGGAAGACCGCATGGAGGTCAGCCACGTGGCCGACGCGGTCCTGCAGATGGCCACGTTGCCGCTGAGCGCCAACGTACTGTTCACGACGATCATGGCGAGCAAGATGCCGTTCGTCGGGCGGGGCTAGTGGCTCGGCGAGAAATCGGGGACAGACCACTATTAGCGGCGAACCGGAGAAATCGGGGACAGACCACTATTCGCTATTCGCGGCGAACCGTGGCCTGTCCCCGATTCCGCGCGCGGGCTTCTGGGGTCTACCCAGGGCCGCGACCCTGCCAACTTGCTGATCGCCGCAGATATGCGCCAGACGCTGTCGATCGCGGTGTTCGCATCCGCCGCGCCCGATCGTGACCCAGAAGCGCACCCCCCGCCGAAGCGGTGGGTTACGACTGTCGGGCCAATGCGGGTCGCGACGACCGGCGAGGTCGAAGGTGGTCCGCTCCTAACGACAGCAAGCGAATTCTTGCGCCGTCTCCTAGTCCGGATCAACCGCGACATCGTCTCCAAAGCCACCGGTTACAAAACCGGTGAGCGTCCGATGGATTATCACAGCACCAGGTCGTGGTCGAGTAGCTAAGCCATGCGGCTTCGCCCTCACAGATCCGAGCATGCGGCTTTCCCGCACTCGGCTCTTCCCGAAGGTCACTCGCGCCATACCCGTTGCTCCGCCCAAGAACGAGTGATCCGCACCGGTGGCAGAGAGTAGCGCGCCGTCACTGTATCGAACCAGCCCCATCCTGCGCGGCGCGAGCGTTGGCAGCGCCGCCTCAGGCATGTGAACCAGATCCGCCGCAGTTGCTGCCGGAAGCCGGCCAGCACCCGCCAGTTGTGCGGCATGCCGTAGTACGCGCAATGGCCGCGCAGCACGCTGACGTACCAGCGGTGCTGGTCGGCCAGGGGATCGTGCATGCGTCGCCACGCGTCACGGCGCAACTCGTTCAACTTGCGGGTAACGCGCTTGCTCTGCGTCTTGTGCTTCACGATGAACCGCCCGTCCCGCGTCCACCCGCAGTAGTGGGTGAAGCCGAGGAAGGCGAACGTACGGGGACGAGGCAGCCCGCGCTTTGCGCGCTGGATCGCCGGGAGGCGTCCGAACGCGATCAGCCGCGTCTTCTCCTCATGCAGCCGAAGGTCGAACTGGTTCAGCCGTAACTGCAAGTCGCGCAACATCCGTTCCGCATCCGTCCTGCTCTCGAAGCCCATCACGAAGTCGTCGGCGTAGCGCACAACGCTAACGAGACCGCGCGCATGGCGCCGCCTCCATTGATGAACCCAGAGGTCAAGCACGTAGTGCAGGAACCATCGGCCTCGAAGTGCATGTTAATCGCCATGTCTCGAACCGGATTGAAACAATCCCTAAGCCCGCGCCCCGTCAGGCCGTGCCATCACCTTGCCGTTCTTCAATCAATCGGCGGAACTCCTGCGTCACGGCGCGCGCTGCGTCCTCACCCAGCCCCTCGCGCAGGGTCACGAGGAGGAGTAACTGCGCGCCGGCCTTGCTGAGGGCAGCGCGCTCGACCGCCCCCTCGTCGGCTTCCTCGACCACGGTTGTCTTGCTCATGCCCTACTCTTAACCGCTCGCGGACACGGCGGACACGGTGTCCGGGTTGTCCATGCCTCAGCGCGCGCGTGCGCGACGACAGCTTTCGGAACGTTCATAAATCGGATCCGTTCATTTTTTGTGAACATAGGCAATACTTGAACGTCTGGTGTCGCGCGTTCATAATCCGAAAGCGTTCAAAACCATTGAACTGAACCAAGAAATGAACAACGCAGAGGAAGAAGACTACCTCGAAGGAGCCAAGGCCGTCCTGAACCGGGCTGGCCTCGACGTTGCGCCCTTTCGTGCGCCCGCCGGCGTTCCTCGCGGCTGGGCCGACGCTTGGCTGCGTGTTGGCCGCGGCGAGGATGGTGTTGGCTACCTGGTTGAGGTCAAGCGCACGGTGACAGCGGGCACGCTCGGCGGGGTCATTGCCCAGTTGCGGGATCGCGCAACCAAGACCGGCCTACCGGCGCTGCTGATCACCGACTACGTCACACCACCCGTGGCTGCGGCGCTGCGCGACCAGGGGCAGCAGTTCGCAGATGTTGCCGGCAACGCCTACCTGACCGGACCGGGGCACTACGTCTACATCGCGGGCCAGCGGCCCAAGGAACGGCGGGTGGTTGCACACGGCGGCGGCACGCTGACCACCAATGGATTGAAGGTCCTCTTTGCCCTGCTCTGCCATCCGGCACTGGCGGGAGCGCCGCAGCGCACGCTGGCGGCGGCCGCGAACGTCGCCCTTGGGGCCGTGCCTGCGGCGCTCAAGGGGCTTCAGGCCGAAGGCCACGTGGTGATGATCCGGCGCGAGCGGCGCTTTCGCGGCGCAAAGCGCCTGCTGGACGACTGGGCGCAGGGATATGCACGGCGCTTGCGTCCCAAGACACTGCATGCCACCTACATGACCGAGCGCTTTGATGCGTGGCGTGACTGGCCGCTGGACCCAAAAGAAGTTCGCTGGGGCGGCGAACCGGCCGCCGCGCTGGTGACCGACTACCTGCGACCCGGCGTGCTAACGCTGTACGCCGAGCGCCTGCCGCCGCGCTTGATCGTCGAGCAACGGTTGAAAAGGGAAGAACACGTCGGCGACCAACGTTACGTCGAAGAGCGACGCCCATTCTGGGGCGCGTTGCAGGTCGATCAGGCACATGCCGACGTCGTGCCTCTCGTGCTGGTCTACGCCGATCTGCTGGCCACCGGCGACGGTCGTTGTCTCGAGACCGCGCAGATGCTTTACGAGGCCCACCTTGCTCGACTTCTCCCAACGCCCTGAACTGGTCCTGCACGCGCAGGTCATCGACAAGGTACAACAGGCTGCAGACGCGCTCGGGATCCGGCCACTCATTGTTGGAGCGTTCGCGCGCGACCTGCATCTGGCCTATGCGTACCAGATTCCCGTCGTGCGACAGACGGAGGACATCGACTTTGCGCTGGCCATTGACGATTGGTCGGCATTCGAGCGCTTGCGCACAAGGCTCGTGGATTCCGGGCATTTTGTGCAGACAACGTCAGCACACCGGCTGCGGTACGGTGACCTGCCGATCGACTTGGTGCCATTCGGCCTCGTTGAGCGAGCAGATCGGACGATCGCCTGGCCGCCGCAGGGCGACGTCGTCATGGACGTTTTCGGCTTCGAGGAGTCGCAGCGCGTCGCGATCGACGTTCTGCTGCCGGCGGGCGTGCGAGCGCGGACTGTCACCTTGCCCGCGCTTGCCCTCCTGAAGCTGGTGTGCTGGCAGGATCGCCATGCTCGCTGGCCGAGGAAGGATGCCTCGGACCTGCAACTCATCATCGCGAGCTATCTGTCCGCGGGAAATGAAGCGCGGTTGTGGGACGAGTTCATTAACTGGTCTCAGGAAGATGACTTTGATTACGTAGCAGCGGGCGCCCGCATGCTCGGCCACGACATCGCGCGGCTGCTCGATGCCGGCGGACGCAAACACGTCTTCGGACTCCTTGAAGGACAGTCAAAAGTTGAAGCGCTCAGTGCACTGCCTATGGAAATGGACAGGCTCAATCCCGAACGGGCGATCCAGATACTTTCGTCACTGCTGCAGGGGCTCAGGGAAGCAGACTGATAAACACTCTACCCTCGTCCAGAAGCTCTGGAACTACCGCTACGTCCTGCGCGACGACGGCATGAGCTATGCCGACTACGTCGATCAGCTCACCTACCTGCTGTGCCTCAAGATGACCGACGAGCACAGTCGCCCGCAGTACGGCCAGCCCAACCCTGTCTACGCTGCCAACGCGTGGCCGACGCTGCCAGAAGTGCGGCGGCGGTCAGCTTGCGCGCAGCACTCCACGCTCGGCCAATTCGGCATTCAGAATGTCGAGCCTGGTGAGGTAAGCCACCATATTTCAGCTGGAGTGGGTAGTCGATGACGGCAGGAACGTTGTCTGGGTGAGCCGGATTCGTCGGATTGACCGCGATCACGAACTCGTCCACTCGAGACATGGCCATTGCAGCCTCCTGTTTAGCGGTACTGGGAATGCGCCCCGCAAATCGGATAAATAGGCGCAATAAGATTGTGCGCCAGCGCTTGGCGGTTAGCGCACAAGTGCCAGATCACGATGTTGATTGAAGCGCGGGTGGGATATGCCGGATGAGGGATTCGAACCCCCGACCTTCGGTTTACAAAACCGCTGCACTACCACTGTGCTAATCCGGCGTACGGGCTGGCGGGTCGCCAGTATAGGGAAGCTTGGCGGGGGGGTTAACCCCTGCCGGCCATTTCAACTCAACGCGGCGCCGTCTCCTTGAATTCCGGAATCTCGTCGTCCGGGAACCACTCGCGAATCTTCGGTTCGTCGAACAGCGTTTCCTGCGAGTCGATGCGCCACTTGCCGTCCTTCAGCAGCACGGTGTAGACCTCGAACTCGGTGCTGCCCTGGTTGTTCAGCACGTCCACCGCGTTCAGCACGTTCGGCACTTTCGCGCTCACGGGGCAGGCACCGTCGGGCGCGGGGTCCGGCACGCCCTTGCGCACGTCTATCTTGCCGATGGACACGCCGCCGAACTCGAACATCTTCCGCTGCAGATTCGCCCACTCCTCGCGCGGCCGGCCGTCGGTCATGGTGTCGGTGACGAAGTCGTAGGCGGCTTCGAAGTGCTTCGCCTTCATCGCCTCGGCATAGCCCAGCACGGCGGATTCGGGCGGGCCGCCGGGGCAGTCGGCGGCCAGCGCCGCGCCGGCGAACAGCGCACAGACCATCAGCGCTGGAACAATTGCCTTCTTCATGCTGCCTCCTCTGCGCCGGGTGGCGCTGGCGTAACGGGTTCGAGCTGGCTCGCGCGGATCAGCCTCGCGGCTGGGCTTTCAACCGGCTGCCGGCGAGACGCGAGCAATCAATGTCTTCCACCCCGGCATTGCCGCGCAGCGCCGCCGGGATCCGGCGCTTGTCTTCGTAACCCGTGGCGAGTTCGACGTTCAGCCAGCGCATGTCGGTGGTTTCGATGCGGGGCACGACCACCGGCTTGTAGCCCTTGCGCTCGATCTCGGCCAGCCGCCGGTTCACGGCGTCCTGCGAGCTGAACACGCCCAGCGATATCGCGTTCGTGAAGCCGTCGCGGTTCACCAGCAGCGTGTCGCGCACACCCTTGCGCTTGAGTTCCGCCAGGCGGGCCTGCGCTTCGTCCGCGCTCCGCTGTTCAAGGTACACCCAGAACAGCTGGCGCCTGTTGGTGGTGACGGTTTCGACGTTGACGGTGGTGCTGCGCGGGGTCAGCCACTTCGCGAGCGGGGCGTACTCGTCCGTCATCGCGAACGGGCCGATGTGCACGCACACGCCGGACGGCGCGCCACTGGCGATGACGGGCTCGCGCGTCGGCTCGACGGTGGCCATCGGCCCGGGCGCCAGCGCCGGTTCGACGGTGGCGGCTGGCGGGATGTCGGGCGCGGGCGTGACTGCGAGGCCGCTCGCGGCGTCGGGTGTGGCGGCCGCCGTGACCGGCGGCACCGCGCGCGCGGCCCCTGCAGTGGCATCGGCGACAGGGGCGCCAAGGTTTTCGGGTGCCGCGACGGGCGCGTCGGGTGGGGCTACCGCCCAGGTTTCATCGCTCGCGACGTCGTCGAGCGTCGCGCGTTCCGCGGGCACGAGCTCTTCGGCCGGCGGCGCTGCGTCGGGCACCGCGGCAATGGTTTCGTCCGCAGGGCTCGTCGCGGGTTCGGCGCCCGCCGGCGCGCCGCGTCGCGGCGGGAGTTCGTCCAGTTCGCCCACGAGCATCAGTGACGGCGTATTCGGCGCCAGCGGCGCGAACGCCGCTTCCCGGCGGGCGGCAATGATGTTCGCTTCCACCTGTTCGTTGTAGCGCCAGGTGAAGAAAGCGGCGTTCGCCACCAGCAGGGCCAGCACCAGAAGCCTCATGCGCTGTGCTCCGCGACGATGGCCAGCCCCTGCAGCACCAGGTCCTGCACCTTGTTGAGCTTTACCGGCGAAAGCTCCTCGATGGTGCCGGCTTCGCCACCCGTGACATACCAAGTGGGCTCGCCTTCGAAGTCGCGCTGCAGGCGCTCGGCCACGCGCGCGATGAGGCCGGCAACGGCCTCGCGACAGCCCAGCGAGATGGCGGCCGCGGTGTTGGTGGCGAAGCGGTCGACGCTCTGCACTTCATCCAGCGCGAGCTGCGCGGTGCCCTGGGTGAGGCTGCGCGCCATCAAACCGAGGCCCGGCGCAATGAGGCCGCCGATGTGCTCACCCCGCGCGGTGACGATGTCGACGGTCAGCGCGGTGCCGGAATCGATCACGCAGCACGCGCCCTGCGCAAGATGGAAGCCGGCCATGGCGGCGAGCCAACGGTCGATGCCGAGCTGTGCGGGCCGGTCGTAGCACGTGCGCAGGCCGGCGAAGTCCTGCCGCACGGTGACGAACTCGGGTGTCATGGCCCAGCGCTCCCGGACCCACGCGTTCAACGCCGTGGCGATCGCGTTGCCGGCGACGTTGGACACCACGATGCGCTCCGGTCGCGGCAGGCCCTGCAGCACGCTCGCCCACGCATCCGCCGGCTGCGCCTTGCGCCACTCGCAGGGCTTCAATTGATTGATGACGCCGCGTTGCCACTGGCCGGCCTTGATGCGCGAGTTGCCGATGTCGATGAGCAGCATCACGACGGGCCCACCAGGCGGACGTGGCCGGACAGGAAAGTCTCCATGCGGCCGTTGTGTTCGATGCGAAGCATGCCCTGCGCGTCCACGCCGCGCGCGGTGCCGCGCACGAGGCGATCGGGCAGGGCGAGTTCGACGGTGCGGCCGGCGAGCGCGTCCAGTTCCAGCCAGGCGTCCAGGTGCCGGGCGAAGCCACCGGCGGTGTAGCCCTGGAGGTGTTCGACCAGCGCATCGAGCAGCGCCGCCGCCACGCGGTTGCGCGAGGGCAGCTGCTCGCAGCAGTCGGCGAGACCGGCGCTGGGCTGGTCGATCGCGGCCTTGACCTCGTCAGCCAGCTCGATGTTGACGCCGACGCCGATCACCACCGTGCAGGGTCCACCAAGTTCCGAGCGCATCTCGATGAGGATGCCGGCGAGCTTGCGACCGGCGTGCAGGAGATCGTTCGGCCACTTCAAGCCGATGCCGCGCGCGCCCAATGACGTCAGCGCACGCGCGATCGCGATGCCGACCACGAGTGACAGCGCGGACAGATCCCGCGGCGGCGCCTCGAAGCGCCAGCCCAGGGACATGCACACCGCGCTGCCAGGGGGCGCCAGCCAGCGATCGCCGCGGCGGCCGCGGCCGGCGGTCTGGTATTCGGCGAGCCACGCGTGGCCGTGCACGCTGCGGCCGGGAATGAGGTCGAGCAGGCGCTGGTTCGTGGAATCGGTGACGGTGGCGACGGTGATCTCGTTCACCACCGCGGCGGCGTCCGGGTCCAGCAGGCGGCCGATCCCGTCGGCGTCCAGGAACTCGAAGGCGCGCGCGAGCTGGTAGCCCTTGCCGCGCACCGCGTAGATATCGACACCCATCGCCTGCAGGCGTTTCACGCGGCTCCATATCGCCGCGCGACTCACATTGAGATTCGCAGCGAGGCTCGCGCCGGAATGGGCGCGGCCGTCGCTGAGGGTTACGAGCAGGTCGAGGGATTTGTCCATGAATCGGGCTGGCCTGCGCCTCAACGGCACAGGCCCTGGGCTTACGCGTGCGGCTCGCCGCCGTCCTTCGCCTTCTTCGCGACCGGCGAGTTCGGCAGCACGACGGTGGATTCGTTCGGTGGCGGCTCCAGCGGCGACTGGTTCATCACCATGGTCTTCTGGGCGGAAAGATCGATCTGCCCGGTGACGTCGAACATGTGGTCCTGCGGGTCGCCGACCGGCAGGTCACCAAGTGCTTCGGTTTCGCCGGCCGAATCCGGCGGCACGGCGTCGAAGAAGGCATCGAAGTCGTCACCCGACGTCGGCAGCGGCGTATCGGGCGGCCGGGGCGTGTTCTCCACCACGTCGCTCATCAGGAAGTCTTCGAAAGTGTCGTCGCCGTCACCGAGGACGGTCTGCGTCATCGTCACCGTGGCGGTCTCGCCTTCGAAGCCCGGCATCCGGGGTATGGCATCGAGATCCAGCGGCAACACCGGCATCACGGTGGTGGCGGTCGCGAAGTCTTCATCGATGCGCGCGGATTCCGCATCGGTCATGCGCGGGTCGCGCGCCTGGGTGATGTCGAGGATGTCGAGGTCGGCATCCAGCGCGGCGTCCTTCAGCGGTGGTGCGATGGTCTCGTCGAAGAAGGCGGAGGCGTCGGCATCGAAGTCGGCCGGCTCGACGCGCGGCGCGGTGCTGGCGAGCACGGGCGCGGCGACCTGTTGCGTCGGCGGTTCGTCGAAATCGAAGTCTTCCTCGGGCTCGGCGTCGCTGCCGGTGTTGAGCGCCAGGGTCTTGAGATCCGCCGAGTCGCTCGCCGGCGTGCCACTCGCGTTGAAGAAATCGTCGCGGTCCCGCTGCAGCGACGACAGCTCGGCGTCGACCGCGGTGACGTCGCCATCCGGGGTTTCCTCGAAGGCGAGGCCGCCGGAGAACATGTCGTCGTCCGCGCTCGCGGCAGCCGCGGCGGCGGCCGCGACCCCGGCGGCGGCAAGCGGCGCCGTGCGCGCGAACGTGTCGGTGGCGGCCAGCGCAGCCGGCGAATTCGCGGCAAGCGTCTGGTCCATGCTGGCGACGATGGTCTGTTCGCCCGGCATGCCGACGATGGTCTGGTTCGCGCCGTCCGGGAACTGGAACTCGAATTCGAACTTGTGGAACTTGATGCGATCGCCATGGCGCAGCTGGCGCTCGCCCTGCACGCGCTCGTCGTTGACGAAGGTGCCGTTGACGCTGCCCTGGTCGACGATCCAGTAGCCCTGATCTTTCTGCCGGATCACCGCGTGGCGACGGCCGACGGTGGCCTTGTTGACGACGTAGTAGTCGAGGTAGTCCGGGTCACTGCCGGCGATGCGGCCGATCATCAGCGGCTTCGTGGACAGCCTGCGCGGCGCCTCGCCCGACAGGCCGTTGATGTCGACCAGCCAGGCTTCGGGCAGCGCGGACTTGCCGCCCGGCATCATCATGGGGGCGGGCGCGGCGGCCGTCGCCACGGCCGACGCGGACGTGGCGACGGCCGGGGTGGTGCCCTTTGGCTCCGCGCGCCGTTTGCGCGCGAAGAACCAGCCGCCGAGGAGCAGCACGACCAGCCCGGCGGCGATCGCGCCGATCCTGCCGGGCGACAGCGCGGGCGCGCCCTCCGCCGCTTGCACTTCCGCTGGTGGCGTTACGATGGCCTGGCCGGGCTGCGCGCTCTGCAGTTCCGCCACCAGTTGCTCGAGCGGAATGCCGGTTTCCTTCGACAGCTGTTCGAGCGACGCGCGCTCCTCGTCGCTCAGCGCCGGGCCGGCGACCGCGGGCACCGCTTCGATGGCCTTGGCGGGCTCGGCCGGTGCGGGGGTGGCTTCGGGGGCCGCCGCGGCCGGTTCGCCCCCCTGCAGTTCCTTTTCGAGTTCCTCGACCGGGATCCCGCTGTCCTTCGACAGCTGCTCGAGCTGGGCGCGCTCCTCGGTGCTGAGGCCGGATTCAGGGCTCGCCGGTGGGGTGGCGCCGGGCGCGGCCGGTGCCGCAGGCGGCGCTGCGGCGGCGGCCGGAGCAGGCGCCACCGGTGCAGGCGTCGTGGCGGGCGCCGGCACGGGCGTCGGTGCGGGAGCCGCCGCCGGGGCAGGCGCGGCGGCCAGCGCTTCCTGGACCTTCGCCAGCGCGGCCGGCAGCTCGTTCGCGGTGTTCGCGCGGAAGTACTCGGCGCCGGTCTTGGTCGCGAGCGACTGGATGAGCAGGAGGTCCGCCGCCTCGGTGAAGGCGATGCCGTGGATCCTGATGCCATGCGCCGCCGCGTCCGCAGCGAGGTCTTCGCGCAACCACGCGGTGCGATCCGCGTCCTGCGCCTTGTCGCCGGTGTCGACGATGCCGTCGGTCATGAACACCACGACCTTCCGCGCGTCGGGGCGGCCGTTGGTCTTCAGTTCGTAGATGGCGCGCTCGACGGCGGCGGGGCTGTTCGTGAGCTGGCCGCGGTAGTCCACGCCGTCGAGGCTCCGCGCGAGCGCCGCGCCGTCCCCGATGTCCGCGAGCGGGGCGGCCAGCTTCACGTCGCGGTCGAAGACGATGACGCCGGCACGGGTGTCGGCGCCGAGGCCGGCGAGGAACCGGCGGGCCTCGTCGCGGGCGGCGAACGCCGGGTCCGCTTTCCGCATGCTGCCGGAGTTGTCGAAGATGAAGATGAGGTCCTGCGTTGCAGCCGCGCTCGCCAGGCTCAGCAGGCCGAGGAGGAGGCCAACACCGAATACAGTCGCGTTCTTGCGCATGGCTATCATCCCAGTGCTTCCTTCGGGGCCTGAATCATTCTCCGGTGGCGGCGGGACGCTGGGGGTCGCGGCTCCACTCGCTCCAGGAGCCGCAGTAGAGGCGCGGCTCCGGCAGACCGGCATGCACCTGCGCGAGCACGTTGTGACAGGCGCTCACGCCGGAACCACAGTAATGCACGGTGGCACCGTCCGGTAGTGTACCCAAACTGTCCGTGAATGCGTCGCGCAGCCGGGCCGGTGCGAGGAAGCGGCCGTCGCTGTCGAGATTGCGCGGGAACGCGTGATTCCGCGCGCCGGGGATGTGCCCGGCGCGCTTGTCGATCGGCTCGACCTCACCGCGGAAACGCGCGGCGTCGCGGGCGTCGACGAGGCCATCCTGCGCCGGAGCGAGTTCGTCCAGCGTCAGCAGCCGGTCGCGGCGCGGCACGCCGGCAAAGCGGGCCTTGCGCGCGACACGCGCCCCGGCCTCTGTCGGTCTGCCCGCCCGGCACCACGCCTGCCAACCGCCGTCCAGCACCGCCGCCGCGTCGTGCCCCAGGTAGCGCAGCATCCACCACAGCCGCGCGGCGATCATGCCGTGGGCGTCGTCATAGGCGACGACCTGGGTGCCTGGCGCGATGCCGAGCGCGCCGAAGACCTCGCACATCCGCGCCGGCGGTGGCAGCGGGTGGCGGCCATGGTCCGTCGTCGGCGGGCCGCTGAGGTCGCGGTCGAGGTGCGCGTAGACGGCGCCGGGGATGTGGGCTGTCGCGTAGTCGGCCTCGCCCCTGGCGGGGTCGCCGAGGCTGAAGCGGCAGTCGACGATGACGGGCTCGACCAGGGCGGCCAGCGCCTCGACATCGATGAGAGTCGTGTAAATTGCCATCGATGCGTTCTCCTCCGTCTGCTTGCCCGGATTCTAGCGCGGCACGGCCCCCGAATGACCGTCCGGGCCGCGGCGGGACGGCAGTCCTGCGGGCCCTGTCTGTGGCCGCGGTGGCCCTCGTCCTGGCCGGCTGCGCCACGCTCGGCTTCTACGGGCAGGCCGCACGCGGACAGGCCGAGATCCTGCTCGGTCGGCGCTCGATTGCGAGCGTGCTGTCGGATCCGGACACCCCGCCGGCCCTGCACGCGAAGCTCGTCCTCGCGCGCGACGCGCGCCAGTTCGCGGCGACCACGCTCGCGCTGCCGGACAACGCGAGCTACCGCCGCTACACCGATCTCGGCCGCCCATTCGTCGTGTGGAACGTGTTCGCGGCGCCGGCGCTGTCGCTGGAACCCGTCGCCAGCTGTTTCCCGATCGCCGGCTGCCTCGACTACCGCGGTTATTTCCGGGAGGCCGACGCGCGCCGCCACGCGCTCGAACTCGAACGCGCGGACAACGACGTCTACGTGGGTGGCGTCGCCGCCTATTCCACGCTGGGCTGGTTCGCCGACCCGCTGCTGAACACCATGCTGGTGTGGGACGACCGCCGTCTCGTGAAGACGCTCTTCCACGAGCTCGCGCACCAGCGCGTCTACGTCGCAGACGACACACCCTTCAACGAGTCCTTCGCGATGGCGGTCGCAGACCTTGGCTGGGCCCGCTGGCAGGCCGCGAAGGGCAAGAGCGTGGAGGACGACGTCGACGCGCGACGCGAGGCACAGCTGGTGGCGCTGCTGATCGAGCATCGTGATGCGCTGGATGCCGTCTACCGGCGCACGGACCTCACCGACGCCCGCAAGCTCGAATTGAAGCAGGCCCGGTTCGAGGCGCTGGGCGCGGACTACGCAGCGCTGCGCGATCAGTGGCATGGCGACACCAGCTACGACGAGTGGATGAACGTCGACATGAACAACGCGAAGCTCGCGAGCATCGCGACGTATCACGAGTTCGTGCCGGGCTTCCTCGCCCTCTTCGAGCTGGCCGGCGAGGATTTCACGCGTTTCTACGCGCGGGTGGAGGCGCTGGGGAAACTCGACGCGACGGCGCGGGCGGACTGCCTCGCGGCAGCCGCGGCCGGCCAGGCGGGCTGCCCCGGCCTTTAGCCCCGGCCTCGCGCGGACGCTGCGGCGGGCTGCGCGCGCGGCCTCAGGCCGCGTTCAGCACTTCGCGCACGAACTTCAGGTAAATGCTGTGGACCTCGGTCTCCTCCCCACGGCGGACCACGAAGAACGGCGCATGGTCGACGTTCAGCTCGCGGGCGAGTCGCATGCCTGGACTGTCAGGGTTGTCCACATCGGCGGTCAGCACCTCGTCGATGCGTGCGACATGCCCATCGCGCTCGAGGCGGCGCTCGATTTCCTCGCACTTGCGGCAGGTGCTGCCGTCCGCATTCCGTTTCTTGACGAAGGTGATGTGCATGTTCGCTCGACCCTTGGGGTGGCGAACGCTAACGCAGGCGGCCGGCCCCGGAAAATAACGAATCGCGCTAGCGATATGCCGCCACGCGGGAGGGGCGCGGCGCCAGCCTGACGCGCGCCCTCACCCGCCCGCAGTCGCGGGCGACCTCTTCCACGTGCGGGAGAGGTGAAGGGGTTTCCAACGCGCCTTCACAGCGTCGGCAGGTCGATGCCGCGCATCAGTTCGTCGACCGCTTCCTTGTCGCCCGCGGCGCCGGCCTTCTCCACCAGCTCGCGCGTGAGGTGGGGCGCGAACAGCGTGATGAAGTCATACATGAAGCCGCGCAGCATCGTGTTCCGGCTGAAGCCGATCTTGGTGATGCTCGGCGCGAACAGGTGGCTCGCGTCGAGCGCGACGAGGTCGGTGTCCTGCGTCGGTTCATAGGCCAGCGACGCTACAATGCCGATGCCCATGCCGAGGCGGACATAGGTCTTGATGACATCCGCATCGGTCGCGGTGAACACGACTTTCGGCACCAACCCCTCGGCGCGGAAAGCCTCGTCGAGCTGCGAACGGCCGGTGAAGCCGAACACGTAGGTGACGAGCGGGAACTCGGACACGGCCTTCAGCGTGAGCTTCTTCAGCTTGGTCAGCGGATGTTCCGGCGGCACGATGATGCTGCGGTTCCAGCGGTAGCACGGCAGCATCACGAGGTTGTCGAAGAGTTCCAGCGCCTCGGTGGCGATGGCGAAATCGACGTTGTGCTTCGACGCGAGCTCCGCGATCTGCATCGGCGAGCCCTGGTGCATGTGCAGCGACACTTCAGGGTACTTCGCGGAGAACGCCTTGATCACCGGCGGCAGCACGTAGCGGGCCTGCGTGTGGGTGGTGGCGATCGAGAGGCTGCCGCGACGGTGATCGCTGTGCTCTTTCGCGATGCGCTTGATGTTGTCGGTCTCGGCGAGAATCCTGCCGGCCAGCGCGATGATCGCCTCGCCCGCCGGTGTCACGGCGGTGAGCTGCTTGCCGGTGCGCAGGAAGATCTGCACGCCGAGTTCGTCCTCGAGCATGCGGATCTGCTTGCTGACGCCGGGTTGGGAGGTATAGAGCCACTCGGCGGTCGCCGACACGTTCAGATCGTGGCGCGCGACTTCCCAGATGTAGCGAAGTTGCTGGAGTTTCATGCGGGGTGGCCGTGTCTGGATACGCGAATTGTAGCTGGGCTGCCGCTGCGCGGGACGCCGGCGATTGGCGTCGAGCTGAGGCCGTGCTGTCGGACACGCCCCTCACCCGCCGGCTTCGCCGTCGACCTCTCCCGCAAGCGGTAGAGGTGGACAGCATGCGTGAGCGGCGGATCTTCGCCTCTTCCGCCCCGGGAGAGGCCGCGCGGAACGCGGGTGAGGGTCGCCCGGGGGGCACGGGGCCTGGCGGACTACGGGCTGAGCTTGCCTACCGTGGTCGCGTACAGCGCCGGCAACGGCAGTTCGCACTCGGCGTCGGTCAGGCCGGCCAGCGCGCCGTCGAGCTGGCGAAGAATCAGGTCCTGCACGCGGTAGCGGGCGCGGGCGCGGGCCGTGTCGTGCGGGTCGCGATGCCCGGCGCACCACCGCGCGTGGGCGTCGATGGCGTCTTCCAGGGCGTCGAGCCCGGCGCCACTTTCGACCGACACGCCGAGCACCGGCACCGCCCAGCCCACGGCGCGCTGCGCGCCGAAGCGTACGGTGGACGCGAGGTTCGCGCGCATGCGCTCGGCGCCGGGCATGTCGCTCTTCGAGATGACGATGATGTCGGCGACCTCGAGGATGCCGGCCTTCAGCGCCTGGATCGCGTCGCCGGTCTCCGGCTGCATCAGCAGCACGACCGTGTCGACGAGCGCCTTCACGGCGTGTTCCGCCTGGCCCACGCCCACCGTCTCCAGCACGACCTCATCGAAGCCGCGGGCCTCGAGCGTGGTCAGGATATCCGCGACGTTGTTGCACATGCCGTCGGCGGAATCGCGGCTCGACACCGAGCGCATGAACACGCGCTCGTGGTCCGACGCGCGGTCCATGCGGATGCGGTCACCGAGGATTGCACCCTTGCTGTAGGGACTGGCGGGGTCGATCGCGAGCACCGCGACGCTGGCGCCACGCGCCGCGCGTCGCGCGACCAGCGCACCGACCAGCGTGCTCTTGCCGACGCCCGGCGGCCCGGTGAAGCCGATGCGCCGCGCCGGCTTGTCCCCCGCCACGGCCTGGGTGGCGAGCATCTCGCCGACACCGGCGCTCGCGAGGCGCGAGATCTCCCGCGCCAGCGCCCGGCGCTGGTCCGCGGTGAGCATGGGATCAGCCGGCGTCGAGGACACGGGCCAGTTCGGCGATCACGTCCTCGATGCGCTGGCTCGAGTTGAAGATGCCCGCCGCACCGGCCTCGGTCAGTGCGGGATTGTCCTCGTGCGGAATCGTGCCGCCGACGAACAGCTTGATATTGCCCGCTTGCGCCTCCTTGAGGCAGCGCGAGGTTTCGCGCACCAGCTCAACGTGGCTGCCGGAGAGGATCGACAGGCCCACCGCGTCCACGTCCTCCTCGACCGCGACGCGGGCGATGTAGTCGGGCGATTTGCGCAGGCCCGTGTAGATGACTTCGGCGCCCGCGTCGCGGAGCGCCAGCGCGATGACCTTGGCGCCGACGTCGTGGCCATCGAGGCCGGGTTTTGCAATCAGAATTCGTTTGCCGGCGAGACTCATCTCATACCTCTTTCAAGCGGACGGCTCACAGCCGCACCGGTTCCTGGAATTCGCCCCATTCCTGCTTCAGGGTGCTGACCATCTCGCCCACGGTGGCGTAGGCGTGGCAGCAGTCCACGAGATAGGGCATCAGGTTTTCGTCGTCCTTGACCGCGGCCGCGCGCAGCGCCGCGAGCGTGCGATCCACCGCCGCCTGATCGCGGGTCTCCTTCACGCGCTGGAAGCGTTCGATCACCTTGCGGCTGACGTCCGGATCCATGCGGAAGACCTCGCCGAAGTCGGTCGCGCCTTCGGCGTGGCGGAAGTAGTTCTCGCCGACGACGACGCGGTCGCCCTTGTCGGTGTCGAGCTTGCGCTCGAGCGCGCGGTGCGCGATGCGGCTCTGCAGGTAGCCGTCCTCGATCGCCTGCACGGTGCCGCCGTAGTCGTCGATCTCCTTGATGACCTTCTCCATCTCCTCCTCCATGCGGTCCGTCAGCCACTCGACGTAGTAGCTGCCGCCGAGCGGGTCCACGGTGCGCGCGATGCCGCTCTCGTAGGCGACGATCTGCTGCGTGCGCAGCGCGATTTCGGCGCTGGTCTCGGTGGGGATCTGGAAGGCTTCGTCGTAGGCGGCAGTGAAGATCGACTGCGCGCCGCCCAGCACGGCGGCCATGTTCTCGATGCCGACGCGCACGATATTGTTGAACGGCTGCTGCGCGGTCAGCGACGACCCGCCGCAGACGACGCCGAAGCGGAACATCAGCGCCTTCTCGTCGGTGACGCCGTAGCGCTCCTTCAGCTTGCGCGCCCAGTAGCGCCGCGCCGCGCGGAACTTGCAGATTTCCTCGAAGAAATCCATGTGCACGTAGAAGAAGAAGGACAGGCGCTTGGCGAAGGCGTTCGGGTCCGCCCCGCGCGCGACCAGTTCGTCGACGTAGGCGAACGCGTTGGCGAGCGTGTACGCGATTTCCTCGACCGCCGTGCAGCCGGCATCGCGCACGTGCGCGCCGGCGATGGAGATAGGGTTGAAGCGCGGCGTCTGTTCGTTCGAATAGAGGATGGAGTCCGCGATGAGGCGCATCGACGGACGGACCGGGAAGATCCAGGTGCCGCGCGCGACATACTCCTTGAGGATGTCGTTCTGGATGGTGCCGGTGAGTTTCGCGCGCGGAATGCCACGCTTGTCGGCGGCCGCGAGGTACATCGCGTAGACAATCGCCGCGGTGCCGTTGATCGTGAACGAGGTCGACAGCTTCGCGAGATCGAGACCGTCGAACAGCACTTCGGCGTCCGCGAGCGTCGACAGCGACACGCCGACCTTGCCGACCTCGGCCGCGGCCATCGGGTCGGTCGGGTCGTAGCCGCACTGGGTCGGCAGATCCAGCGCGACCGACAGCCCGGTCTGGCCCTGCGCGATCAGGAACTTGTAGCGCTCGTTGGTTTCTTCCGCCGAGCCGAAGCCCGAGTACTGGCGGAAGGTCCACAGGCGGCCGCGATAGCCGTTGTCGAAGATGCCGCGGGTGAACGGAAATTTGCCCGGCTCGCCGACCCGCGACGGATCCACCATGTCGGGCGTGACGACCTCGGGCACTTCGATGCCCGACGGGGTCTTGAAATTGTCCTGTGACGGCTCGGTGCCGAGATTCTCGGGTGCGTTCATCTGGCTGCTCCGGCGATACGTGCGAGTACCTGTTCGGCTGCGTCCCAGTGATCCTGGTGCAGCCAGGTGGCTATCAGCGATTCGGTTTCGAGCGCGCGCAGCGTGGCGCGATCGGGGTTGTTGCGCGCTGCGGCGACCAGCGCCTTGAACGCGCGCATCACCTGCGGCTTGCGCGCCGCGATGGGCGCGAGGAACTTCGCCGTGTAGTCGGCGAAGGAGAGATCCTGGCCGGCCACGGCGTCGGCGAGGCCGAGCGCCAGCGCGGCCGGACCGTCGAGCATCTCGGCGGTGGACAGCAGGCGCAGCGCGCGCGAGCCACCGACGAGGCGCACGAGATCCGCACCGCCGCCCCACGCGGGGGATATGCACAGCGTGCCCTGCACGAAGGCCATGCGGCTGTGGCTCGCGAAGACCCGCATGTCGCAGGCCACCGCAAGCTCCGCGCCGCCACCGAGGGCATCGCCGTTCAGCAGTGCGATGACCGGCACCGGGAAATCGCGGATGGCGTCCAGCGCGGCGCTCGCGCCCCTGGTCATGTCCGCCACGGCGTCGCGGCTGCGCAGGCCGTCGAACTCCTTGAGGTCGCCGCCCGCGGCGAAGCAGCGCTCGCCGGCCCCCATGATCGTCGCGGCCACCAGGGACTCGTCATTCGCATGCGCCTTGAACACGGCGCCGATTTCGTCGAGCACGGCCTTCGACAGGGCGTTGCGCTTTTCCGGGCGGTTGATCAACACGCGCAACAGGCCAGCGTCGACGGTGACCTGCAGGAATTCTGGTTTCATCGGGAACGTCCGGGTGGAATTCTGGAACGGCCCGTATTGTTGTGGTTTTGGGGGGCTTCGCGCAAACCGGATGCCTACGCCGAAGAGGGGATGCAGGGACGGCCTTGCGGCCCTCAAAAAGAAACCGGCTGGACGAGGGTCCAGCCGGTGCTGGGCATTGCAATTTGTGGTGTTGTCGTTTTCGTTGGGGACTCTTATGCGTGAACCTGTTTGTAGCCCTTGATCATCACTGCCATCTGGTCTTTCAGATGCAGCTTTTCCTTTTTGAGGGTTTCAAGGTCGAACGGGTCCAGCGTCACTTCCTTTGCGTGGATGTCGTGGACTTTCGACTTCAACGCGCTGTACTTGTCGTAGAGCCGGCGAAACTTTGCACTGTCCACCAGCAATGCGTCAACCGCCTCCTGGTCGAATTCGAACATTGGAGCCCCTTTCGTTGGTTTGACGACGTTCCCGGTCAAAACTAGCCCAGGGGCGCGGCAGCGGCAAGGCGCCGAGACAGCTTGCGACAATCTCAAGCTGTTGTTTTAAAAGGCCAAGAAGTGACGTATTCCCGCCACAGGCGCCTGACTTCGACGCTAATGCGCTGATCGGCAACGGGATGGAAAGTGGCGCGCAGCCGCGACCACCCCCGCGGGGACTACGGCCCGGTGCCCCTGCTCCGGTCGCCGCGTGGGCGGCTTCCTACCTCGAATGGGGGGCAGCGACAGGCGGCAGTGCCTACCTGAAGCCGTCCGTCGCCGCGACGAGGGCCGCGGCGGTGCCGGGTTCGAAGGCGGCATGTCCGGCGTCCGGCACGACGACGAACTGCGCCTCCGGCCAGCGCCGGTGGAGCTGCCACGCCGTGTCCATCGGGCAGACGACGTCATAGCGGCCCTGGACGATCACGCCCGGGATGTGCCGGATGAGGTGGGCGTCGTCGAGCAGTTGGGTGTCGCTGCGGAAGAAGCCGCGGTTGACGAAATAGTGGGACTCGATGCGTGCGAAGGCGAGCGCGAACTCGTCGGCATCGAAGGTCTGCACCTGTTGCTCGTTGATGAACAGGTTGCTGGTGCTGCCCTCCCACACGCTCCAGGCCTTGGCGGCGGCGAGTCGTACGGCGGGGTCTTCACTGGTGAGTCGCCGGTGGTAGGCGGCAATCATGTCGCCACGCTCGGCCTCGGGAATGACTTCCACGTAGCGCTCCCAGGCATCCGGGAACAGCGCGCTCGCGCCGTGCTGGTAGAACCACTCCAGCTCCTGGCGCCGCAGCGTGAAAATGCCGCGCAGGACGAGTTCGGTGACGCGCGACGGGTGCGCCTGCGCGTAGGCCAGCGCGAGCGTCGAGCCCCAGGACCCACCGAACAGCTGCCAGCGCTCGATACCGAGGTGCGAGCGCAGGCGCTCCATGTCGCCGACCAGCGCCCAGGTCGTGTTGTCCTCGAGGCAGGCGTGAGGCGTCGACCTGCCGCAGCCACGCTGATCGAACAGCACGATGCGGTAGGCGGACGGATCGAAGAAACAGCGCATGCGCGGGTTGGTGCCGCCCCCGGGCCCCCCATGGATGAACAGTACCGGCTTGCCGCGCGGATTGCCGCTCTGCTCGTAATACACGCGGTGCAGGGATGAGACTTCGAGGAAGCCGGTGTCGAAGGGTTCGAGCGGCGGATACAGCGTTGGGGTCGTCATGTTCGGGTGTTTTCCACGGCGTGCTCGGCTGGTTGGTCAGGTTAATTCAACGTACCATTCGGCGCCAACGCGCGCCGCGCGCCCGTGCGAATCGCCCCCATGACGACAGCCAGTGCCAGCCGCGAACGCCTCCTCTTCCTGACCGGCAGGCTCGCGGAGAAAAGCCTCGCGCGGGTGCTGGCCGAACTCTCGCCGCGCAGCTTCGACTACGAGGTGCGCCCACTGGGCATCACGGTCGCAGCCCTCATGACCACCGACTTCATCAAGCGGCGGCTGCGCGACGTGACGGGCTTCGATCGCGTGGTGCTGCCGGGCCGCTGCCGCGGCGATCTCGCGGCGCTCACCGCCGCCTTCGGCCTGCCCTTCGAACGCGGCCCGGAGGAACTGAAGGATCTGCCGCAGTACTTCGGCCTGGCGCGCGCGCGACGCGATCTCGACCGCCACGATCTCCTGATCTTCGCCGAGATCGTCGACGCGCCGCAGTCGACCGTCGACGCGGTGCTCGCCCGCGCCGAGGCCTATCGCCGCGACGGCGCGGACGTGATCGATGTCGGCTGCCTGCCCGACACGCCTTTTCCGGCGCTCGCCGACACGGTGCGCGCGCTGAAGGACGCCGGCTTCAGGGTCAGCGTAGACTCGCTGCAGGAAGCCGAGCTGCTGGCCGGCGCGCGCGCCGGCGCCGACTACCTCTTCAGCCTGACCGAGGACACGCTCTGGATCGCGGATGAAGCGCCGGTGACGCCGGTGCTCATCGGGCGCGATCCGCGCGATCTCGACTCGCTGGGCCGCGCCATCGAGCGCTACGCCGCGAGCGGGCGCCCCTACTTCGCGGATCCGATCCTTGACCCCATCCACCACGGATTCACCGACTCGGTCCTGCGCTATCGCGAGCTGCGCCAGCGCTATCCCGACGCGCCGATCATGATGGGCATCGGCAATCTCACCGAGCTCACGCACGCCGACACCCTCGGCGTGAACACGCTACTGCTCGGCATTGCATCCGAATTGAACGTCGCCGCGGTGCTGACGACCGAGGTCAGCGGCCACTGTCGCAGCGTCGTGCGCGAAATCGCCCACGCCCGGCGCGTGATGTACGCGGCGCGCGAGGACAACATGCCACCGCGGCACATCGACGAGGGCCTGCTCGCGCTGCACGAACGCAAGCCGTTTCCCTACACGCCGGCGGAGATCGCGGCGTTTGCGCGCGACATCAAGGACTCGAACTTCCGCATCCAGATCTCGCGCGAAGGCATACACATTTACAACCGCGACGGGCTGCGCACCGCGGTGGACCCCTACGATCTGTTTCCCCTGCTCGACGTCGATGACGACGCGCCGCACGCGTTCTACCTGGGTCTCGAGCTCGCCCGCGCGCAGATCGCCTGGCAGCTCGGCAAGCGTTACAACCAGGACGAGGAGCTCGGCTGGGGTTGCGTGCGCCAGCCGCCAGCGGAGGACAGGCTGCACTTCAGCGCGGAGCGCTCCACGCTCGAGGCGCGCAAGGCGCGCACGAGGAAGAAGCCCCGGCCCCGGTAGTGCCATCGAGCGGGATGTGGGACTCGGACTCGGATGAACGCCGGCTCAGGCGCAGCGCCGAGGCCGCAGGATGCCGAGCGACGCCGGCCCACCCGGCGCACAGCGCGACGCCTCATGCCGATGGCGGAAGCGGCAACAGTTCGAGGATGTCGTAGCCGGCGTCGGTCATGCCGAGACGCTCGTAGGTGGCCCTGGCAACCCGGTTCTCCCGCTCCACGTAGAGGCGGATGCCGATCACGTCGCCCTGCGCCCGCGCCTGCTCGAGCAGGTCGCGGTACAGCGCCGACCAGACCCCGCTGCGCCGCGCGGCGGCCGGTACGTACACGCTACCGATCCACCACAGCCAACCCGCCCGCCAGTCGCTCCATTCGAAAGTCACGAGGCACTGGCCGACAACCGCCCCATCACGTTCCGCGACCGTGTAGAAGCCGCGAGCCGGGTCCTCGAGCACCGCGCGGCAGCCGCGCGTGAGGGCGTCACGGTCGAGTACCTTGTGCTCCGTTTCCAGCGCCAGGCGGGCGTTGAAATCGACCAGCGTCGGCAGGTCTGCGAGCGTCGCGGGCCTCGACTTCATGCCGGGATATCCGGACGCGGAAATGGCGGGGCATCGCTTCGCCCTGTCCCGGCGCAGGCCAGCGCGGTAAGCATCCACACGAGGCTGGACCAGTAGGAACCGTAGAACGCGAGATGGGCATTGAGCGGAAAGGCCGCCGCGAGCGCGGCGATGGCCCAGACGGCCTGCGTCTCGTCGACCGCCCGCCGCAAGCGCTGCAGCAGCAGCGCGAGGAAGGCCAGGTAGCCCGCCACGCCGATGAGGCCGGTCTCGACGCCGACCTCGAGCAGCATCTGGTGCGGATGGGTCTGGCCACCGCCGCGCAACAGCCAGAAATCATCGGCCGGGGCATGGTCCGCATAGGCATAGCGATAGCCCCGCGGGCCGATGCCGTTGACGGGGTGCGCCGCAAAGATGCGCCAGCCGGTGCGCCACAGGGTCAGGCGGTACGATGACGCACGATCCATCGTCACGAAGTCGCCACTCACGAGGCCCGCTGTGTCCGCGACGCGCTGGCGCAGTGGAGGGTCCACCGCGAGCGCGCCGCCCACCAGCAACGTCAATGCGAGCAACAGGCCCAGCATCGCCCGGCACAGTCCGCCCTGCCGCCGCGAGCAGGCGAGCCACAGGAGCCCCGCGAGGGACACCGCGAGCATGATCCACGCCGTGCGCTTCAGCGACAGCAGGATCACCAGGAACAGCGGCAGCAGCAGCAGCCAGGCCAGCGGCTGGCGCCGTGCGAGCCAGGCCACGCCGAGGAAATACACGGGGGTCAGCACCGCGAGAACCAATCCGAGCCGCTGCTTGGGATAGAATGCGCCGGTCAAAATGTCGCCGGCCGGCGGGTGCCCGAAGAGATCCAGGCCCGTGGCCAGCTGGAGCAACGCGTCGGCAAGCCAGAAAGCGAGCACGCCGGCAACGCCCGCCAGCAGCCAGCGGCGCAGGCGCATCTCGCGGCAGGCCATCACGATGCACAGTCCGGCGGGCCAGAAGTGCAGGTAGGCGAACGCGGTCTTGCCCGCATGGGCCGGGTTCACGGCATCCGGCAGGCTGGCCAGCATCGGCAGCCACAGGCACAGGAAGGCCGCGGAGAACGTGCGCAGCGCGGGGTCGGTGAAGATTGCGCGCGGGGCACGCACGACGCCCGCGATTCCGCCCAGCATCAGCAACGCAATCGCGTAATGGAACGCGTGCTCGGTGCACAGGAGCGCGAAGGACAGCACGACCAGCAGGGCCGCGAGCGTGCGCGCCGACGAACTTGAAACAAGGCTCGACATCGATGGGTCTTGGAAATTGAAACGGACGGGCTGCGTGACTGCCCGCCATTCTGACACAGCACAACGGATCGGACCGCGATGGGATTTCTGAAAGAACTGACGACGCAGCTCGGCATCGTGCGGACGAACCTCGTCCGCGAAAGCGGCAAGGCCTGGCGCAAGCTGATGGCGCCCAGCGGCGTGCGCGAACTGCCGCCGAAGTACCCGCAGGACTTCGCGCCGTTCACGAAGGCGCTGTGGGACAAGGTGGTTCCGTACACGATGACGACGCAGGAACGCGTCGTGAACCTCGAGTACGCGATCCGCTACATCGAGGCGGCGAAGATCCCGGGGGATATCGTCGAATGCGGCGTCGGCGCCGGCGGCAGCATGATGGCCGCGGCGTACACGCTGCTCGAACTCGGCAGCCGCGAGCGCCGCATCTTCCTGTACGACACCTACCGCGGCATGGCGATGCCGACCGACGAGGACGTGAGCGTCTTCGGCAAGCCGGCGAAGCGCAAGTACGAGCGCAAGATGAAGGACGGCGAGTGCACCTGGCACAACTACCCGCTGCCCGATGTCAGGCGCAATCTCGAACTGACCGGCTACCCGGCGGACCGCCTGCTGTTCGTCGAAGGCTTCGTGCAGGACACCCTGCCGGGCAACGACAGCACGAGCATCGCGCTGCTGCGCCTCGACACGAACCTGTACGAGTCGACCAAGGCCGAGATGGAATACCTGTGGCCGAAGCTCTCGCCCGGCGGCGTGTTCCTGATCGACGACTACTTCCGCTGGCTCGGCCAGAAGAAAGCCATCGACGAATATCTCGCGGCGCATGGCGTGCACATGCTGCTCGCACGGCTGGACGATCACTCCGCGATGGGGATAAAGCCGGGCTGAGGCCACCCTCACCCGCCGCCTTCGGCGTCGACCTCTCCCGGACCGGGAGAGGTGAAGAGTGACCGGTCGCTCGATCAAGCCCCGTCCACGGCAACGCGACATGAAGCGCGTGCGCCTCCCCGCGGCATGAAAGATCTTCGCCTCTCCCACCCCGGGAGAGGTGAAAAGAGATCGGACTCACCGACAACAGAAGCGTCAGGCGAGCGCCTTCACCAGCGCCAGGTGCGTCTGCTCCGGCTTCTCTTCCATCATCCCGTGGCCACAGCCGGGAATCATCTCGATGTTGGCCTTCGCGAACTGTTTCGCGAACTCGCGCGCGCCGCGGGCCGGGGTCATGCGATCCCGGTCGCCGAGGATCATCGTCACCGGGCACTTGATCC
>CALRPY020000006.1:0-104021 GCA_943370145.1 Hydrogenophaga intermedia
TGGCGCGCGTCGCCTCGAGGCCGCCCATGACCGGCATCTGCACGTCCATGAACACCAGGTCGTAATCGCGCGTCGCGAGTTTCTGCAGCGCGATCTCGCCGTTCTCCGCCGTGTCGCACGCGATGCCGTACTGCGCCAGCATCGCGAGCCCCACCTCGCGGTTCACGTCGTTGTCTTCCACCAGCAGCACCTGCTTTCCGGCAAAGGCATCGGTCGCGAGCGGGGCGCTGGGCTGACGCTGGCGCGGCCCGATGACGCGGCCCCGCAGCGCGTTCATCGCCGCGTTGAACAGGCAGGAGGGCGCGACCGGCTTCGCCAGCACTTCCGCGATGTGCGGGTCGCGCAGCGGCATCGTCGCGTCGAGGCCAGAAGCGGTCAGGGCAATCAGCTTCGGCGGGTTCCGCAGGGCCAGCGCCGTCACGCGCGCGGCCAGCGCATTACCCATCATGTCCGGCAGCCCGGCGTCGAAGAAGAACAGGTGCATGGGTCGACCAGCCGCCGCAGCCGCCGTCAGCGCGGCGAGCGCATCGCTCCCGAAGCCGACCGCCTGCACGCGAAAGCTCATGCTTTCGAGCATGCGCGCGATTGCGGCGCGCGCCTGGTCGTTCGCGACGGCGAGCAGCACTTCGGCATTGCGCAGGTCCGGCTGCGGCAGCCAGGGGTCCGCGGCCGCCTCGCCGATCCCCAGCGACGCGGTGAACCAGAAGCGGGAGCCGACACCCGGCTCGCTGTCGACGCCGACCTTGCCGCCCATCAGCTGGGCCAGCCGTTTCGCGATGGCGAGGCCGAGCCCGGTGCCCCCGAAGCGGCGGGTCGTCGAGGTGTCCGCCTGCTGGAAGCTCTCGAACAGGTGCGTCTGCTGGTCCTTGCTGACACCGATGCCGGTATCGCGGACCTCGAAGCGCAGGACGGCGTTGCCGCCGCCGCGCTCGAGCACCGCCACGCTGAGCACGATTTCACCGTGTTCGGTGAACTTGACCGCGTTGTTCAGGTAATTGACCAGCACCTGGCCGAGGCGCAGCGGATCGCCGACGAGTTGCATCGGCGTGCCGGGCTCGAGGTCGATGATGAGCTCGAGACCCTTCGCCCGCGCGGCCTCGGTGACGAGCGCGAGCGAATTGTTTAGCACCCGCTCGAGACTGAAGCCCACCTGCTCGAGTTTGAAGTTGCCGGATTCGCTGCGCGAGAAGTCGAGGATGTCGTTGATGATCGACAGCAGGTGCTGGCTCGAGGTCTGGATCTTGTCGAGGAAGGAGCGCTGCTTCGCGTCGACGTCGGTGCGGGTGAGCAGGTGAGTGAGGCCGATCACCGCATTGAGCGGCGTGCGGATCTCGTGGCTCATGTTGGCCAGGAAATCGGCCTTCGCGCGGGCGGCCTGCTCGGCCGCCTCCTTGGCCTTGCGGATTTCTTCCAGCGCCTTGCGCTCCGCGGTGATGTCCTCGTACAGCGTGACGTGACGACCCTTCGAGCTGCCGGCCTCGATGTGGCGGCCCGTGATCCGGCACCAGAAGCGGCTGCCGTCCTTGCGCACCAGCTCGCGCTCGTCGCGGAAGTGCTCGCCACGCGCCATCGCCTCGTCGAACCGGCGGCGGATGTCTTCCAGCGAGGCCTGATCCGGATGCCAGATCAGGGGATTCCGGCCGTCGAGCTCGCCCGGGCCGTAGCCGAGCAACTGCTCCAGGGTCTCATTGCAGCGCAGGACCTTGCGGTCCTCGAGCAGCGCGATGCCGGCGCTGGCGGCGTCGAAGAGGGCCTGCTGTTCCTCGCTGCTGATGCGCAGCGAGTTCGCGAGGGCTTCGAGTTCGGCCGTGCGCGCGGCCACCTGCTGCGCGAGATGTTCGCGATGGGCGCGCAGTTCGAGCTCGGCGGCGCGCTGGGCGGTCACGTCGAGACCCGCGGAAATCAGCAGCGTATTGCCGTCGGCTGTCGTCAGGCTCCTGTTGTGCCAGCGGATGAGCCGTTCGCGGCCGTCCCGGGTCAGGATCGAATTTTCGCGCTGCGCCGGCAGCGTGCCGCCGCACATCGCAGCGTCGAACGCGGCACGGGTGGCGCCATCGGGCTCGTGCTTCACGAGCAGCGCGAACCAGTCGCGCCCCAGCAGTTCCTGCCGCGTGTAGCCGGTGAGTTCCTCGCCGGCGGCATTGATGAACACGACCTGGCCGCGCACGTCGAGACCGACGAGCATCACGTTGACGGTTTCCATGATCTGCTCGGCGAAGAGCCGGGCGCGTCGCAGCTTCAGCGCGGCGTCCTTGCTCCGCAGGAAGCCGGCCAGCCGCCGCGCCACCGCCCGCAGCAGGCGCTCCTCTTCCTCGGTGAAGCCGGGCGCGGACGGCATTCCCGCGCGGCGCACCAGCGTCAGCCTGCCCCGTGCGCCCGTACCGGGCTCGATGGGGGCGTCGATGGCCTCGCCGCTCTCCACGAAACGTGGGGAGGCGAAAGACAGAGCGCCAATCTCGATCCGGGCCGCCGTGTCCTCCGGTCGCCGGCAGCCGTCGGGCAGGTGGAGCGCCACGTCATGCATGACGTCCTCGAGGGGGCGATCGATGTCCTCCGTCGCCTCGACGACCGCGTGCAGGCAGTCGCGCTCCTTCACGCGCTCGGCCAGCAAGCGCTGGGTCGCGAGCAGTTCGGCGCTCCGCCGCCGCACCACCGCGCGGGTCGTCAGGACCCAGGCCAGCAGCACGCCGGCCAGCGCCGCGATGCCCAGTCCCACCGGCCACAGGTAGCGCCGCCACGGAGAGGGCACGTAGGTCGTGTCGAGCCACCTGTCGTCCAGCGCCGCCAGTTCGTCGCGGGTCATCGCCGCGGCGCCCTGCGCGATCAGTCTCATGGTTGCCGCGTCGCCCTTGCGCACCGCGCGATGCAGCGCGCCGTCCGACAGGCGGAAGGCTTTGTGGAAGGCGTGATAGGCGTCTTCCTGATAGAGCGCGTAAGCGGCGCGGCGTTCGTCGGCGCAGAAGACGTCCACTTCGCCCAACAGCGCGCCGCGCACCAGCGCGGACGGATCGCGATAGCGCCGGACGCTGTCCAATCCGGCCGCAGCCAGTCGCTCCACGCACGCATGGCCATCGATCACGCCAACCTGATGGCCTTCGAGGCGCGTCAAATCGCGGAGTTCGCGCGCGCGCCCGTGCGCGTACAGGGACAGCGGGGAGTCGAGGTAGGGTGCGGAGAAATCATAGAGGGACTCGCGCCGCGGCGTGCGCGCGATGAGATCCAGCGCGTCGGCCTCGCCGTCGAGCAGACGGTGCTGGACGTCGGCGAGGCTGCCCACCTGCAGGTCGACCGCGACGTCCGTCTTCGCCGACCACAGGGCCCACCAGTCCGCGATGTAGCCGGCGGGCTTTCCCGCATCGTCACGGTAGAGAAAGGGCGGAAAGTCGTCGGCGGCGACGACACGCAGCCGGGTCGGCGTGGCAGCTGCGAGCTGTGCCGATACGAAGGTCGCCGCCAGGAACAGCAGTGCCTGCACGCCAGTCTTCATGCCTTGTCTCTTGATTGGCCGGCCGCCCGGGGCCGGTTTCGCGCCGGATGCATGCCGGTGACGGTGGGTGAGCCCGGAGGCCTGCCGGATGAGAGGCCGTCGGGGCGTGATCCGTCGGCTTTTAGTCGAGTTCCTTCGTCTGCGCAATCACCCGGCGCGACCCAATCGCATCCAGTCTGGCGCGCAGTCGCGACATGCTGCGCCGGCGGCCACACGCTGCCCATTGGTCCATGGGCCAATGGGTGGCGGCGTGGCGGCGCGAGTATCATTGCCGAGGCACTCGAAGCGGCAAGGAGGCAGCCGGGGACACGCATCGGCAAGACTGCGGCGCAGGCCCGCGCATCATCGCCGTCGCATGCTTTATCGGCCGATCCGTCGCCACGCGCGCGGCTCGGCCCACATCACGGCCCACGAGGTGGTGCGTCAGGGAGGAGGGCGGGTGTCGGCAAGGCCAGTGCAAGCAGGGGTGGGACGGCCCGGTATTCTCGTGCGGCGATGTGCCCTGGCGGGTGTCTTCGTCCTTTCACTCGCCCTGGCGGGCGCCAATGCTGCCGTCCTGGGTCGCGAGGCGACCGCCCGCGCGGACCACCAGTCCGCGTTTCCCGCATCCCTGCCCGGCGCCACCGCGGCGTTGGGGATTCGCGGCTGAGGCGGCGTCCGGTCGGCCTGCCGGCAGCGCAGTCGTCCATCGAATCGTGCCGGCGCGTGGACCCCGGCGCCGTCGCCAGGCTGCGCCGGCGTCGATCAGGCGCGCGCTTCCGCTGCCGCCATCGGGTCGTAGTCCTCACGCTGGAACAGCGCATGCAGCTGGCGCCGGCGCACGCCCATGTTGCCGCCGTCGTAGAGCGGAAAGCACAGCGCATCCTGCATCAACGCGGCGAGTGGCGTGAGATCGGTATAGCTGTCGACGCCCACCAGGCGCATCGCGTCGTAGACCACCTGCACGCAGGTTTCAGATGCCAGCACCTTCGTCATGATCGCGAGTTCGTCGCTCTGCCGCGCGCTGAGGTCGAGCTGGTGGCAGGCCTTCCAGGTCAGGTAACGCGCCGACTCCAGCCGCATCTTGAGGTCGGCCAGCATGTAGCCGGCGTTCTGGTGCGCGATCACCGGCACGCTGCCCGACCGGTGGTCGTGCTTCGCGAAACGCAACGCGACATCGAAGGCCGCGCGCATCACGCCGGTGCACGCCGCGCCAATCAGCGCGGCCGTCCACGAGAAGGCGTGGCGGCAGATGGCCGCGCCGTCGCCCGGTCTGCCGAGCAGGTTGCCGAGCGGCACCCGCACATCGTTGAAATGCACGCGCGGCGACACCGCGGCGCGATGGCCCATGGTGTCGAGATAGGACACCACCTGCACGCCGGGCGCGTCGCCCGGCACGACGATCACCGCGAGCGATTCCGACGGCGGCAGCGACAGATCGGTGCGGCAGACCACGGTGTAGAGATGCGCGCCCCGGCCATCCCAGCCGCTGCCGTTGGTCGTGTAGTGCTTGGCGCCGTTGATGACCCAGTGGTCGCCGTCGCGGCGGGCGTGGGTGCGCACGCCGGCGTCCGGATCAGGGCTGTCGAAATTCGCGCCGCCGGCGACCTCGGTAAAGGCGAAGGCGGCGAGCCGGTCCGCCGGGCGCGCGAGGATCTCGCCGAACCACGCGCGTCTCTGTGCGTCGGTCGCGAAGCCGAGGATGGGCTCGAGGCCGAGGCCGGTCGCGAGCAGCGTCGTCGGCACGTTGATGTCGACCGCCGCCAGTTCCTCGGCCGCGAGGGCGAAGTCGAGGGTGGACAGGCCGGTGCCGCCGTATTCGCGCGGGACCAGCGCGTGCACGAAGCCGGCCTCCGCCATCGCCGCGTAGAACGGCCGCGTCGCGAAGAAGCGCTCTTCGGGCCGCGCGAGCGGCGCGATGGCCGCCTTGACACCGGTGAGGACGTCGCGGGCGAATTGCCGTGCATGCTGCTGCAGGGCCCGCTGCTCCGGGCTCAACGTGAAATCGATTGCCATCGTGCGTGCCTCCCGGCGTCTCGTTTGGACGGACGCCAATGTCCGCATCCATACTCCTGCCTGCGCTTTCCGCGCAGGGTTTTACTGGCGCGTGGGCAGCCGGGCGGGGGCCCGTTTTCGCCACAGAGAACACCGAGAACACCGAGCCGGAAGGAAGCGGGTTCCTGGCGCGTGCCGGATCCCGGCCCTCGTCGCGCCTCTCCTGCCTTGCCGTCGGCGGGAGCCTCGCACCCTCGGGCCGGAGCGGAGAAAAGGTGTCAGATTTGAAATCTGACACCTTTTCCCCGCAACGCCCTGCCGCCCCGATTCACTCTTGTACTCCGTGCCCTCCGTGGTCAAGAAAATCGAACGCGCAGCGCGCCGCTACAGCCCGTAGATCCGCGTCGCCGTGCCGCGGAACATCGCATCCTGCTCGGCTTCGGTGTAGCGCGCGGCCATCTTCTTGAACGCGTTCCACAGCACGGGGTAGGAGAGGGCGCATTTGTCGACGGGGAAGTTGCTTTCGAACATGCAGCGGTCGGGGCTGAACAGGTCGATCGCGTAGTGGTAGTAATCGCCCTGTCGCGCGACGAGTTCGTCGGACGTCGGCGGGCGTGCGTCTTCCTCGAAGCCAAAGCCGCACCAGGGCATCACCAGGCCGCCGAGCTTGATCGTGACGTTCTTGCATCTCGCGAGTTCGGCGAGATCGCGCTTCCACTGCGCGCGAATCTCTTCCTGGCGACCCTGGTAGGGGCCGACGCCCAGCGGCGTGCCGAGGTGGTCGAGCACGATCGGCACGGCGGGGAAGGCGCGGGCGAGCGCGGTGAGGTGCGGTGTCTGCGTGTGATAGTGGTAGGCATCGAACACGAGGCCCATCTCGGCGAGCACCGCGAACCCGATGCGGAAATCGGCATGGCCGTAGAGATTGCCGTCGCTGACGTCCGGCATGCTGAACACTTCTTCGCTGGCGTCCCACGCGGCAATCTGGCGGATGCCCCGGAACAGCCGGCTCGCCGCCTGGTGCGCCTCGAGCACTTCACGCACGCCGGCGCCCAGTCGCAGGTCCGCAGTGGCCATGATCGCGCCGATCTGCGCCGACTTTGGCTGCTTGCGCGCTTCCGCCGCAATGGCGTCCACCCATTCGGTTTCACCGACCACGCGCAGGTGCTCCGGCCCTTCGGTGCGATAGCCTTCCCAGCACTGCAGGTAGACGGTCTGCTCGACCTTGTGGGTGGCCGTATCGGCCTGGAGGTCCGGCAGTTCGTAGTGTGGAAAGTCCGGGTTCTGGATGAAGAAATGGTGGTGCGGATCGACGATTCGGCGGTCCGGGTCGATGATTTCCTCAACGACCTGATCGAGCCAGCCCTGATGGACCTCTAGGTGCATGGTGTGCTCCCCTTTGTGCTGTGCCGGCGGCCTCCGGCGGGTGCGGTGACGCCCCACCCGATGCCGACGATTCGTGACGATTGAAGCGCGAGCGTAGCAGACGGCATCGACGTCGCCTAAAGGACGACCGCGCGCAAGCAGCGTTGCGCGCGCACCCGGGGTGGCGACGCGCTCAGTCCGGGGTCGGGCGCGATTGATGACGCCGCCGGAAATGCCGCACTGCAACCCCCATCGCCGCGAACTGCAGCAACGCGCAGAAGTACATCGGTGCACCGACGCGCCAGTCATCGCGGGGCAGCACCGACACTGCGGCCATCAGCGGCGTCCCCAGCAGCGGCCCGAGCACGGCCATCAGGCTCGCGAGCGATGACACCGCTCCCATCGTCTCGCCCTGCGTGTGCGCGTCCGCGGCGTTGGACACGATGCTCTGGATCGACGCCGTGATCGTCCAGCCGAGCAGGTTGCAGGCGATCACCGCGTACATCACCCAGCCGGTGGTCGCCAGGCCCCAGCACACGTAACCCACGCCACTCGACAGCAGTCCGGCCACCGCGAGATGGCGGGCGCTGAAGCGCCGCAGCAGCGGCGCGAGCATGAAGCCCTGCACGACCAGTGACGCGAGGCCCATCGCGAACAGCGACCAGCCGTTCTCGCGCGGACCCCATTCGAAGCGATAGGTCGTGTACAGCACCCAGGTCGTGTACATCACGAAAGTGGCGAGGTTGGTCAGCGCGATCACCCACAGCAGGCCACCCACCCCCTGCAGATTGGCAACCCGACGCAGGCTCGACAGGGGGTTCAGGCTCGCCAGCCGCACCGGTCGCCGCCGTTCGGGCGGCAGGGATTCCGGTAGCACGAACACGCCATACAGCAGGTTCGCAATCGCGAACGCGCCGGCGACGAAGAACGGCAGCCTGAGATCGGTGGCGCCGAGCACGCCGCCAATCACCGGGCCGAGGATGAACCCGATGCCGAACATCGCGCCCAGCTGGCCGAAGCGCCGAGTGCGCTCCTCGGGCGCCGAAATGTCCGCGACATAGGCATTGGCGACTGCGACGTTGGCCTGCAGCACGCCGCCGAACATGCGCACCACGATCAGGGCCCACAGTTCGCTGGCCAGCGCCATCGCGAAGAAATTGAAGCCGAGCCCGCAGAAGCCGATCAGCATCACCCGCCGCCGCCCGTAGCGGTCGGACAGCGCACCGAGGATCGGCGAGCCGATGAAGTTCGCCACGCTGTACGCGAAGGCAAGCACGCCGAACCACAGCGCATGCTCCCGCGGGTCCGCCGTGAAACTGCCGACGAGCGCCGGCAGCACGGGCACGACGATGCCGATGGAGATCATGTCGATCAGCACCGCGATCATGATGAAGCGCATCGCGGCGGGACGGCCGGTGCGGGGGTTCGCGACGACGGGATTGGAGGTCAAGTTGGATACCGGGAAAACGGGCGCCGGACGCGGCGTGCCCGCATCCTGCCTGCGCGTGCGCCGTCAGTTCAAGCGATGGCTTGATTCCCGCGACCGGTTGGCGCAGCGCCGGCGCAGGCCACCCTCACCCGCCGCCTTCGGCGTCGACCTCTCCCCGGGACGGGAGAGGTGAAGCGTGTCGGATCTTCGCCTCTCCAGCTCTTGGAGAGATGAACTGTGGATCTTCGCCTCTTCCGCGCCGGGAGAGGCCGGCCGCGCAGCGGACGGGTGAGGGTCGCGTCCGAGTGGCGCAGCGCCAACCGACCCGCCCCTCACCCGCCGGCTTACGCGTAGTGTGACGGCCGGCGCGCGGCCCAGGGGTGGGCCTGTTCGAGCTGGCCGGCGAGGCTGTAGAGCGTTTCCTCGTCGGCGAGGCGGCCGACGAACTGCATCGCGAGCGGCAGGCCCGATTTCGCCTGCCACAGCGGAAGCATGATTGCCGGCTGGCCGGTCGTGTTGAACAGCGGCGTGAACACCGAGTAGTTCTGGATGATGTGTTGCCACCAGCCGAGCATGTCCAGGCCCTGCGCGTTCTGGTCCAGCTCGCCGAGCTTGGCGACGTCGCGCGCGAGGCCCGGCGTCAGCAGCACGTCGTAGTCGCGCATCGTCGTGCCGACGATGCGCGAGATCGCGTTCTGCTGGGCCATCGCCTCCTCGAGCTGCATCGCCTTCAGCGACTGCGCGTAGCGATAGACCTCGAGCGTCACCGCCTCGACGGTCTTCGGCCCGATCTTGCGGCCCGTCGCCTGCGCGAACTGCTCCATGAAATACCCCAGCGTGACGGCCCACAGCCTGATCGTCGACTCGTTGAACATGTCGGCGTCGTACTTGATGCTGACCGGTTCACAGATGTGGCCCAGCCCTTCGAGCAGCTTCACGGTGTCGGCGAGGCGGTCCTTGATTTCGCGCGTGATCGCGCGGCCGCCGGGCAGGCGGTCGACGACGCCGATGCGCAGGCGTCCGGGCGGCGTCATCGCCGCGGTGAGGAAGCCGCGCTTCGGCGGCGGGGCGTCGTAAAAGCAGCCGTCGTCCGGACCCGCCAGCATGTCGAGCAGCGCGGCGGAATCGCGCACGGAGCGCGTGTTGGCGAACTCGATCGCGAGCCCCCACAGGAAGATGCCGGCGTCGGGGCCGGTCGGCGTGCGGCCGCGCGAGGGCTTCATGCCGACCACGCCGTTGCAGGCCGCCGGGATGCGGATGGAGCCACCTCCGTCGTTCGCATGCGCGATCGGCACCATGCCCGAGCCCACGGCCGCACCGGCGCCGCCGGAGGAGCCGCCGACCGAGTGACCGAGGTTCCACGGGTTGCGGGTCGAGCCGTAGGCGAGCGCTTCGCTGTTCGCGTTGAAGGCCATTTCCGGCGTGGTCGACGTGCCGACCGTCACGAGGCCCGCGGCGCGGCAGCGGCGCATCAGCTCGGTGTCGTGGGCATGGCGGTAACCCGCCGCGAGCCGCGAACCCGCCGAGGTCACCATGCCCTTGAAGTGCATGCCGAACTCCTTGACGAGGAAAGGCACGCCGCGGAATGGACCGTAAGGCAGGCCGGCCTTGATCTCGCGCAGCGCGCTGTCCCGCAGCTGCTGCACGACGCAGTTGATGCTCGGGTTCAGGCGTTCGATGGCGTCGATCGCGCTGTCGACGAGGTCGACCGGCGCCACGTCGCCACGGCGGACCAGTTCAGCGAGGCCGAGGCCGTCATACTGGCTGTATTCGGCAAAAATCATGGGTGTTGTCCTCCCCTTTGCTTGTTATCGACTGCCGCGACCGCGCGGCCTTGAGCTCCCGGCCGATTATAGGCATGAAAGTCGCGGCCCCGTTGCCGGCCGCGTTTTCCGCGCACGATGCGCTGGGGCCTGACGCCTCGCCCCGGCCCTGCTGTATTCTCGGCGCCCATGAAGACTCCCCATCGCATTGCCGTCATTCCCGGCGACGGCATCGGCCGCGAGGTCGTGCCCGAGGGCCTGCGGGTGCTCGAGGCGGCCGCGCGCCGCCACGCCATCGACCTCGAGCTCGAACATTTCGATTTCGCGAACTGCGACTACTACCTGCGCCATGGCCGCATGCTGCCGCCGGACTGGGAACAACGGCTCGCGGGCTTCGACGCCATTTTCTTCGGCGCCGTGGGCTGGCCGGCGAGCGTGCCGGATCACATCTCGGTGTGGGGGTCGATCCTCGCCTTCCGGCGCGCCTTCGATCAGTACGTGAACCTGCGTCCCGTGCTGTCGATGCCCGGCATCGCCTCGCCGCTGCGCGGCCGCGCGCCGGGCGACATCGATTTCTACGTGGTGCGCGAGAACACCGAGGGCGAGTACAGCAACATGGGCGGCCGCATGTTCGCGGGCACCGCGCGCGAGATCGTCGTGCAGGAGACCGTCATGACGCGCACCGGCGTCGACCGGGTGTTGCGCTATGCGTTCGAGCTGGCGCAGCGCCGTCCGCGCCGCAAGCTGACCTCGGCGACGAAGTCCAACGGCCTGTCGATCAGCATGCCGTTCTGGGACGAGCGCGTGGCGGCAATCGCGCGCGACTACCCGGCGGTCGCCGTCGACCAGTTCCACATCGACATCCTCGCCGCGCACTTCGTGCTGCATCCGGACTGGTTCGACGTCGTCGTCGCAAGCAACCTGTTCGGCGACATCCTGTCCGACCTCGGCCCGGCCTGCACCGGCACGATCGGCATCGCACCGTCGGCGAACCTGAACCCGGAACGGCGTTTTCCGAGCCTCTTCGAGCCGGTGCACGGGTCGGCGCCCGACATCGCCGGCAAGGGCATCGCGAATCCCATCGGACAGATCTGGTCGGCGGCGCTGATGCTGGAGTTCCTCGGCCACCACGCCGCGCACGATCGCGTGCTTGCGGCAATCAAGGAGGTGCTCGCCGCCGGTCCGGATGCGCCGCTGACGCCGGATCTCGGCGGCAAGGCCGGCACCGCGGCACTCGGCAGCGCGATCGCGGACGCGGTCGCCCAGGGAGGGAAGAGCGGATGAGCGACAGCGGGCTCGAAAGAATCGAACTGAAGATCGCGTTCCTCGAGAACGCCTTCCAGGAACTCAGCGACGTCGTCTATCGCCAGCAGCGTGAAATCGAATCCCTGCAGGCGCAGCTCGCAATCTCACAGCGGCAGCTCGAGGAGATGAAAGCCGACCAGGCCGCGCCGCGGCCCGAGGACGACCGACCGCCGCACTACTGACGCATCCTCAGGTACTGGGCCTCGCGTCCGCGATGCGGGCCCTGCCGAAGCCGGAGATCACGACGTCGCGGGTACGCGCCTCGCCGCCGGCCACGGCGATGTGGAAGCGGGACTCGCCGTCGATCAGCGCGCTGCCGTCCGGCATGAAGCGCAGCGCGCTCGCATCCAGATCGGTGCGAATTCCGAGGTCGGCGCGCGAGTAGACGTTGACATGCAGCACTTCGTCGCGCGCACCGTCGAAATCCCCGGCGTTCGATGCCGGCACGTAGACCATCCAGCCGTGGCGCCACTGCGTCGCGTCCCGCGCGCAGCGTGCCTGCCCTGCCTCATCCCGGCTCGCGAGCCCGCAGATCATCACCGGCCGGCTGCGGCTCACCGCAGCCTCGCGCGCGGCGGTCAGCGCCGTCGCCAGCGCGTAGGCCTCGCGGCTCGTCGCCGAGTTCTGCAGCATTGCACTGAGCGAAGGGACCGTCAGGTTCGTGACTATCGCGACCAGCGCTGCCGCCAGCAGGCATTCGTGCAGGGTCGCAAGGCGCCTGCGCCGTTTCCTGGTGATCTTGTCCATTGAATTCCTCTCCCGCGTTCGCCGTCGGGTAACGACGCGCCAGATGGCTCGCTTTAGGAAAAATTCCCTTTCTTTTTCCCGAGTGTGACTCGTGTCGCATCTGAGTAAATTCTTGCCTTATTGGGTGATTAACCCGTACTTAATCAAGGAAAAAATCATATTCAGAGTTAAGATTTCCTAAGCAAGGGCGCTATCAGTGCCATGGGTCCACCAGCATTTCGCTGCGGGTCGCATGAAAATTATCCGGAGGGTGGCGTGACCACTATTCGAATCGGCTCCGTTTCGGAGCAGCCCGCGGGCGGGACCAGGCAACGCGGCTTCACGCTCATCGAGCTGCTGACGGCGATGGCGGTCGCCGGCATCGTGGGCATGTTCGTCGTGCCCGCGCTGAACGTGTTCGCGGCCAACGCCGCGCTGCGCGGCACTGCCTACGACCTGATGGCGGCGCTGACGCTGGCGCGGAGCGAAGCGGTCAAGCACATGGACGAAGTGGTGGTCTGCCATTCGGCGGCACCGATGGCGGACGAACCGGGCTGCGGCGGCGCGGCCGGTGACTGGTCCGACGGGTGGATCGTGTTCGTGTCGAAGGACGGGGACACCGAATTCGACGCCGGCACCGACGTCTTTCTCGGCAGCGGTGGCGTCTCCGGCTCGCGAACCCGCGTGCTGGCGAACGACAACGCGGCGACCCACGTTGAATTCCGGGCCGACGGCACGCTGGTGAGCGTCGGCGTCGTCGAGATGGCGATCTGCGACAACCGCGGCGAGTCCAGCGGCAAGCGGGTGGACCTGGCGCTGGTCGGCCGGCCCGCACTCGTCAGCGGCACGCCCGCCGCCCCCCTCGCCAGCTGCACACCGGGCGGATAAGGCCATGGCCATGTCAAGCGCAAGGACGCGACAGCACGGCGTCAGCCTGCTGGAGGTGATGGTCGCCGTCTTCATCCTCGCGGTGGGCGTGCTCGGGGTCGCCGGACTGCAGGTCACGAGCAAGCGCGGCAACTTCGAGTCCGTGCAGCGGACCACGGCGACCTACCTCGCGCAGGATCTCCTCGAGCGCATGCGCGCCAATGTCGCGAACCTCGGCGTATACACCAACGCCGGCGCCGGCCGTGTCATTGCGCTGGGCGCGGACGACGCCCTCACCGAGACCGATTGTTCCTCGGCCAGCTGCGACGGCGCTGGGCTGGCGATGTACGACCTCTTCGAGTTCTCTCGCGGCCTCGCCGGCGTTGCCGAGCTGCAGGGCGCCGCCGAAACCGGCGGCCTCGTGGCGCCGACGGTGTGCATCACCGGGCCCGCCACGCGGCCCGGCTTCATCGTCGTCGCCGTCGCCTGGCGCGGCATGACGGCACTGTCCAACCCCGGCATCGACGCCTGCGGCGCCGACAGCGGTCGCTACGACGCGGAAGCCGGCACGGACGTGCTGCGCCGCGTGCTCGTCGTCAACGCCTACGTCGACTGAAACCCGCCATGCAGCAAGCAATTCCCGCCAGACCCGAGATGCGCCCGCGCGTGCGGCAGCAGGGCCTCACGCTCGTCGAGCTGATGGTCGCGCTCACGCTGGGCCTCATGATCACGCTCGCCGTCGGCACCGCCTACGTGCAGAGCAGCCGGAGCACGGCCGAGGACGACCGCTACCTGCGCATGATCGAGAACGGACGCTTTGCGCTGTCGCTGGTCGTGACCGATCTCAAGATGACGTCGTTCTGGGGCGAGCTCATCGACCCGACTTCGATCACCACCGCCGTGACCGCGGACGAAGACTGCAACACCGACATCCTCGACGCGGGCTCGGCGATCCTGGTCAACAACCCGAACGGGTCTCCGGCGGTGACGCAGTTCGACATCAATTCGACCGGTTGCGCCGCGCTGATGGGCACGGTGCGGGCGAACACCATGCAGCTCGTCACCAAGCACACCGCCGGCGTCGCCCTCGAGACCGGCGCCGTCGATGATGTGCTCTACCTGCGATCGAACGGGGCGTCGGGCACCATCATCGACGCTGCGGCCTCGACCGCGCTGCCGACCGGTTTTGCCGACTGGGTCCTCGATCCGTCGCTCTACTACGTTCGCGAAGAGGCAGGCGACCTGCCTCGCCTGTGCCGCCTGAAGCTTGCGGGCAAGGGCTTCGGCGCCGTCGCGAACACGGAGTGCGTGGCCGACGGCATCGAGCACCTGCACGTCGAATTCGGTCTCGATACGGACAACGACGGGCTGGTGAACCAGTACAAATCGAACCCGACAGTCGCCGAAATGGGCGCGGCATACACCGCCCGCGTGTGGGTGCTGGTGCGTTCGGACACCGCGGATCCGGCCTACTCGAATACCAAGACCTACCAGCTCGGGGACCTCGAGGTCGCCGCCGCCAACGACAACTTCTATCGCCGGGTGTTCAGTTCGACCGTCGAACTGCGCAATCCCGCCAACCTGGCCACCCTGAGGTGAACATGAACAGAGTCCGCACACCGCACAGACAGGAGGGCGTGGTGCTGGTCATCGTGCTCATCATGCTCGCGTCCATGACCCTGATGGCGACCGCCGGCGTGCAGTCGTCGATCATGGGCCTGAAGATTTCACGCAACGTAGAGGAGGTGTCCAACGCCTTCCAGGCCGCCCAGTCGGCGATCGATTTCGTGATCTCCGACACCAACAACCTGCCGATGACCGGCCCGCTCAACGACCCGGTCGACGTTGCCACGACCGGCGCGCCCTTCGACGTCAACGCCGATGCCGGCGAGACCATGCAGGCGAGCGCCGAGCGCACGATCGATTGCGGCGTGCCGCCGCGCGTCGGCCTCGGCAGCAGCATCCTCGCGTACTCCACGTTCTCCTTCCGCGTCAGCGCCCGGATCGACCGCACCTCGACCGGACGCGGCCGCTCGTCGCTGCGCGAGGGCTACATGGTCCTCGGACCGAAATGCTGAGGGTCGCCGGTATGTACCAAGCGTTCGCCACGGGTCGCCTTACCGCGTGCCTGTTCCTGCTCGTCGTGCTGGCGGCGCCGGGCCGGCTGCTCGCCGACGACACCGACATCTACCTGAACCCGTCGGTGCCGACCGGCAGCGAACCGCTCGTGATGTTCGTGCTCGACTGGCGCCCCAACCTCGGGGCGAGCATCGCCTGTCCGGCCGGCAGCTACTGCGCGCAACTGCGCACCGACGGCTATCTCGACGATGGCAAGACCGCGGCGAGTGGAACCGCCACGACCTTCTTCGACATGCTGCGCGCGGTGCTGAAGAAAGTGCTGGACCCGCTTGGCGGCGTGAAGATCGGGTTCATGCTCAACCACGCGCACAAGAACGGCTGCGCGGGCTTTCCGCCGTCGGTGAAGTGCAGCAACGGCGCCTACATCCCGTTCGGCTTCGAGACCATGGTCGAGGGCAGCGACGATGACGAAGTCTTCGACACCAGCGGGGAGGACTCGAACAAGCTCGAGCTGTTCCAGTTGCTGGCCGACATCCCGATGCCCGGCGGCACCGACGCCCATGCCTTCCAGGGCAAGGAACTCTACTTCGAGCTGTTCCGCTACCTGACGGGGCAGGGCATCTACAACGGGCACACCGGCTTCGTAGACTTCGGCGACGGCCCGAACGATACGAAGAACCTCGATGTCGACCGCCCGGCACTGATGTGGGACGAGGACATCGAGACGGACTCCGGGGCCTCGACGCGCTACCTCAGCCCGCTCGATGGCAGCAGCGAGTGCTCGAAGATCTACGTGATCAACCTCATGTTCCAGGTCTCGCAGCAGGAGGACGACTCCGATGCCGCGATCAAGGCGACGAAGGCGGCGGGCGGCATGGGCGGGATCAACCTGTCCGGCTCCGCGAACAATTTCCCGACCGTCATCGAATACCTGAACGACGTCGACCTCGGCGATGGCAGCTTCGGCACGGTCGGCGAGATCGACGGCGTGCAGAACGTCGTGTCCTACTTCATCGTCGATCCGACCAAGATCAACGTCACGACGACCAAATACGCCCAGGCCGGCGGCACCGGTGTGCCGCTGCCGCTCAGCGACGACCCGCAGATCCTGGTCGACACGCTGAACGGCATCTTCAAGAGCATCCTGTCCGTCAGCACGACCTTCGTCGCGCCGTCGGTGCCGGTGAACGTCTTCAATCGTGCGCAGATCGTCAACGAGGTGTTCCTCGCGCTGTTCGAGGCCGACGCCGACGGCCGCCCGTTCTGGCCCGGCAACCTCAAGAAGCTCAAGATCGGGCTCAACTCGACCACCAGCGTGCCCGAACTGCGCGACGCCAACGACATCAACGCGATCGACATCGATGGCCGGATCAAGCGCGAGGCGCTGACCTTCTGGACCGATCCATCGACGCTGCCGACGCCCACCAGCACCGAGGAAGTTGCCGGCGCCGATGGCCGCGCGATCAAGCGCGGTGGCGCGGGGCAGAAGGTGACCGGCTTCGCGACCGGCGCACCGGAACTCCTGAACTCGACGACCGGCGCCCGCCAGATGTTCACCGAGAATCCCGCGGGGACTGGCAACAAGCTGCTCGCCCTGAATGCGGACACCACCACCACCAGCACACTGTGGACGGAGTTGACCGCGCAGTGGACGCCGGCGGCGTCGGCGGCCAGCCGCGCGTCGGCAACGACCGCCGAGCAGCAGCGCGCGGAACTTGCGCTCCGCTACCTGCGCGGCTACGCCGGCGTGCTGTTCTCGGACACCACGACCGAGCGCGACTGGTTCATGGGTGACCCGCTGCATTCACGGCCGCGGCCGGTGAACTATGGCGCGCGCGGCAGCTTCACCGAGGAGAATCCGGACATCCGCATCCTGATGGCGACCACGGACGGCGTGCTGCACATGTTCCGCAACACCGCCGCCGACGGTTCGCAGGACGGCGGCGAGGCCTGGGCCTTCGCGCCGCGCGCGGCCCTGCCCCTGCTCGACCGCCTGCGCCAGGGCGCGGCCGGCACACCGGTCCATCCGATAGGTCTCGACGGCTCGCCCGTCGTGTTCCAGAAGGACGTGAACTTCGACGGCACGATCGACGCGGCCGATGGCGATTTCGTCTGGATGTTCGTCGGCCAGCGCCGCGGCGGCAAGGCCTACTACGCGCTCGACATCACCGACCCTGATGCGCCGCGCTTCATGTGGAAGATCGACAAGGCGACGACCGGCTTCGGGGAACTGGGGCAGACCTGGTCGGCGCCCGCGACGGGCATGCTCAGATTCGACACTGCGCCACGGCCGGTGCTGATTTTCGGCGGTGGCTACAACGGCGACGACGATGGTGACAACGCCGGCGACCTGGGCAAGGACGCCGCCAATCGCAACGGCGCGCTGGGCGCGGACGACGACGAGGGCAACGCGGTGTTCATCGTCGACGCCGAGACCGGTGAACTGGTGTGGAAGGCCGTCAAGGGCACATCGGTCGCCTACTCGAGCAGCGCGCTCACCTTCACCCACACCGACCTCGCCGACAGCATCCCGAGCGAACTTGCGGCGGTCGACATGGACGGCGACGGGCTCATCGACCGCCTCTATTTCGGCGACACGGGCGGCAGGGTCTGGCGCGGCGACTTCGCCGGCGACGACCGCGCAAACTGGGGCCTGTCGGTGCTCGCGAATGTCGGCCGGCACTACGATGACGCACCGAGCAATGACCTGCGCTTCTTCAACAGGCCGGATATCGTTGCCACGCGCGACATCGACGGCGCCTACGACGCGGTGCTGATCGGCACCGGCGACCGCGAGAACCCGCTCGACACCAGCGTCCAGAACTGGTTCTTCGCGATCAAGGACCGCAACGTGCAGAGCGGGACACCGCCCGCGACGGTCAAGGTGCCCACCGATTTCGCGGACCTGTCGGTCGACTGCTTCGCGACAGACTCCTGCGAAGACACGACACTGGACAAGCTGTCCGACACCGGCTGGCGCATCTCGCTTGCCGACGCGGGTGAAAAGAACCTCGCAACGGCGATCACTTCCGGCGGCACGGTGTTCTTCACGAGCTTCGTGCCGAGCGCACCGGTCGGCAACTGCGGTCTCAGCGAGGGCGCCGGCTACCAGTACGCGGTGTCGCTGCAGCAGGGCGAACCGGTGTTCAATTACAACCTGGCCAACGACCTCGACGGCATCACGCTCGATCGACGCGACCAGCTCGCGAGCGGCGGCATCCCGGTGGAGGTCGTGCCGATCGGTGACGACTACGTGCTGGTGCAGGGCCAGGAAACGGGGCAGAACATCCAGACCGTGCAGGGCCGCAGCAACTGGCGCACGTTCTGGTACGAGGTCCCGCGATGAGCAGACACCCGGTAAACGCGCGTCACCGCCAGCGTGGCGTCACGCTGATGGAACTGATGATCGTCGTGCTCATCGTCGGCATCCTGGCGGCCGTTGGCTATCCGTCCTATCGCGAGTACTCCATGCGCAGCGCGCGCAGCGAAGGCCGCAGCGCGCTGCTCGCGGTGGCCTCGCGCCAGGAACAGTTCTTCCTCGACAACAAGGCCTACGCGGACGATCTCGCGGACCTGGGGATGCCCGGCAACACCGAGCACGACAAGTACCAGATCACGGTCGACGCCGAGACCGCCGACTGTCCCATCTTGAGCTGCTATGCACTGACCGCGACGCCGCTCGGCCGGCAGCTCGACGACACGGTCTGCGGCAACCTCACCCTGAACTCCAACGGCACCAGGAGCGCGACCGGCGACGAGCCTGCCGGTTGCTGGTGACGCCGCCCCCCGGGCCCCTGTGGCCGGGGCCTGGCTGAACCCCGCGCGCCTCGCCGGTTCCTCCATGCCTCTCCCGTGCTCTCCCGGGATCCCGGGGACAGCCACCGGTTGCGGTGCGCCCCGCACCCCGGCGGGGACCCCGGGGACCGGGGATCCCGGGGGATCCCGGGGGATCCCGGGGGATCCCGGGGACCGCCACCGGTTGCGGTGCGCCCCGCACCCCGGCTGTCGCGGCGGCCCCGCGGTGGAGCTGGCGCCCGCCGCGTGCAGGGCGGGTCGCAGTCCCGCAGCCGGCGGCCGTGGTCGAGACCACCAGCGGCTGACCCTCGGGAGCGCTCAACCGCCACCTGTTCAACGCCACAAGCCGGGAGAAGAATCCTCTATTTAGGTGAATTTCCCGTGATTCTCGTGAGTCCGAACAGCCCCTCTGTCGTCAATTCGCATCGGCGTGCCGCCGCTACATCCAGGACCTGACCTATGTGCAATTGGCACCAGACGCACGGCCACCATGGATATCGAAATCGACGTACACAACGTGAAGCTCGGCATGTTCGTCGCGCGCCTGGACCGCCCGTGGCTGGGGACCCCGTTCCCGTTCGAAGGCTTCTGGGTCCGCAACATGGCGGCCCTCGACCAGCTCCGCCTGCTCTGCCGGTCCGTCTGGGTGCGGACCGATCACCGGGGCAGGCCGGCCGCGACGGTCGAGCCTGGCGAGGCGCAGTGGAGCGATCGCGTGACCCGGGCGGATCGCGAGGCCCGCCGTTACGATTTCCAGCCCGCGAAGCCCGTGGTCCACGAAGATACGGCCAGCGTCGAGACCGAGCTCGCACCGGCCCAGCTGGCGCGGCGCAATCTCTGCCAGGCGCTCGACGAGGTGGTGGTCGATATCAGGCGCGATCGGAAGATTGCGGTGTCGGGCCTCAGGGAGGCGGTGAGCGGGCTCACCGAAAGCGTGCTGCGCAACCCCGACGCCTGCATGTGGCTGCGGCTCGTCAAGGATCGCGACAGCTACACCTATTACCACCTGCTAGACACCAGCGCGCTGGCGGTTGCCCTGGGACGGCACCTGGGCTTTTCGCGCGCCGAACTGGCCGACATCGGCCTCGGCGCGCTGCTCATCGACATCGGCAAGCTCAAGCTCCCGCAGGAACTGATCGCCAAGACCGCCGCGCTGAGCGATGCCGAACTCGAGGACGTGAAACGCCATGTCGAACACGGCGTCGAGCTGGTCAAGCACGCGGGCGTGGGCCCGCGCGTGCTGGAGATCATCGCGAACCACCATGAACGCTTCGACGGGCGGGGCTATCCGGCACGCCTGCACTCGCGCGCGATTCCCCCCTTCGCGCGGATGGTCGCAGTGGCGGATTTCTTCGATGCCATCACCAGCGACCGAGCCTATGCCGCCGGCATCTCTCCGCACGACGCGATGCGCCGGCTCTACGACGAGGCGGGTCACGCGTTCCAGCGCGAAATCGTCGAGCAGTTCATCCAGTGCATCGGCATCTATCCGACCGGCACGCTGGTCAAGTTGACCACGGGTGAAATCGGCGTGGTGGTCGGCCAGAACCGCGTGCGACGCCTCAAGCCGCGCCTGATGCTGATCTTCGACGCCACTGGCCAGCCGCTGGACCCCTTCGTCGATCTCGATCTGGCGAACACGCCGGACGGTGGGGGCGTCGCCATCAAGCGCAGCGTCGAACCGGAACAGCTGGGCATCGACCCGCGCCAGTTCTACCTCGCGTCGACGCGGATCTCGCCCGAGATCCTGCGCAAGCTCGCGGACCGCGCGTGACGTCGCCACGCGCCGGGCTCGCCGGGCAGCAGCGCTTCCTCGAGGCCCTGGACGGCGCGCTGGGCGAACGCGGCTGCGGCAGGGTCGTCGCGGCGGTGGTCGTGCAGCCCCGGCATCACCGGCAGGCCCGGACCGGGCACGGCCACGAGGCCGCCGAAATCCTTGTCCTGGGCCTGGCCGAACGCGTGCTCGGGGTGCTGAAGCCCGGCGACCTCGTCGAGCGCATCGACGACGGGAGGCTCGGTCTCGTGCTGCCGGCGCTGTCTTCCGTCTCGCAGGCGGAGCTCGCGGCGGCGGGTATCCTCAAGGCCTGCGCGGCGCCCCTGGACTGGGCTGACGGCCACCTCACGCTGAAGGCCAATGTCGGCATCGCGGTCTGCGCGGACGAGCCGGTCACGTCGGGGGAGCTGCTGCGCCGGGCAGAACTCGCGCTCGAGCGCTCACTGGCGGGCCACGCCGGCTACGCGCTCTACTCGCCGGCGCTGGAGCGTTCGGCCACCGGAGGGCCGATGGGCCACGTCCTCGAGCGCGAACTGGATGGCGCGATTGAACGCGACGAACTGCACGTATGCCTGCAGCCCAAGGTCTGCATGGCCAGTGGCAGGCTCACCGGTGCCGAGGCCCTGCTGCGCTGGACGCGGGCCTGCGGCCAGCGCGTCGCGCCGGACCTGTTCATTCCCATTGCCGAACGCAGCGGCCTCATCGTGCCGATGACCCTGTGGACCCTGAACACGGCGCTGCGCGGATGCCAGGCCCTGTTCGACCGCAAGCCGGATTTCTCGCTGGCGGTCAACCTCTCGCCGGTCGCGCTCAACGACCAGGACATCGCGGGCCTCATCGTCGACGCGACCGGCATCTGGTGTGCCGATCCCGCGCGGCTGATCCTCGAGATCACGGAGAGCGCGTTGTCCTCGAATCCCGCGTCCGCGATGCGAGCGCTCGACGAACTGCACGCGAACGGCGTGCGCCTGTCGATCGACGACTTCGGCACCGGCTACACCTCGTTGTCCCAGTTGGGTGTCCTGAGCGTCAGCGAACTGAAGATCGACAAGTCCTTCGTGCGCAATGTCACGACCACCAAGCGGCACGGGGTCATCGTCCGCAGCGTGGTGGACCTTGCGCACAACTTCGGCATGTCGGTCGTTGCCGAAGGCATCGAGGACCGCGACGCGTTCAGCTTCCTCTCGGCCCTGCGCTGCGACCACGGCCAGGGCTTCTACATCGGGCGCCCGATGGGTTTCGACGCCTTTGCCAACTGGGTGGCGGACCATGAGGTGGCGGGCGCGGGGCACAGCGCCACCGCCTGACCGTCGCCTGCCGCAGGCGCCACAGGCGAAGGGCGAGCAGCGTGGCCGAGCGCGCAGGCTGGCGGACTACGCCGGCAGCGTTGCCGCGCGCTACCATGCCCTCACAACACCGGGCAGAGGAGCAGCACATGAAAATCGGCGTCGTCATCTTTCCTACCGACAAATCCATCCAACCCGTGGAGCTCGCCAGGGAGGTCGAGGCCCGCGGCTTCGAATCGCTGTGGTTTCCCGAGCACAGCCACATCCCGACCAGCCGCGAAACGCCGTGGGGCGGCCGCAAGGACGCGCCGCCGCTGCCGGAGATCTACTGGCGCTCGCACGACCAGTTCGTGGCGCTCGCCGCCGCCGCCGCGGTGACGAAGAACATCCGCCTGTGCACCGGGATCACGCTGGTTGCGCAGCGCGATCCGATCTGGCTGGCGAAGGAGGTTGCGAGCCTGGACATGATTTCGGGCGGCCGCTTCGAACTGGGCGTCGGCTATGGCTGGTGCGTCGAGGAGATGCGCAATCACGGCCTCGACTACCGCAAGCGGCGTGACATCCTGCGCGAACACATCCTGCTGATGCGGGAACTGTGGACGAAGGACGAGGCCGAGTTCCACGGCGAGCACGTGCGCTTCGAGAAGAGCTGGGCATGGCCCAAGCCGACCCAGCAGCCGCATCCGCCGATCATCCTCGGCGGCGGCATCGGCCCCAGCACGGCGTCGCATATCGCGGAATTCTGCGACGGCTGGATGCCGATCAGCAGCCGCTACAGCGTCGACGAAGGCCTCGTGATGATCGGCGACGCGTGCCGCAGGATCGGCCGCGACCCGTCGAGCGTGAGCCTGCAGATGTTCTACCTCGGCGCCGTCACGCCCGACGAGGTCAAGCGCGACGCCGATCGCGGCGCCATCCGCGGCATCCTGCCGCTGCCGTCGAAAGGCGCCGACGAAGTCCTGCCCATCCTGGACAGCTATGCGAAGCTGATTGGCTGAATTTGGAGCTGGCGCAAGGCGGACGCCGGCCCTCAAGCGTCGGCGTCCACGTTCTTCCAGGCCACCGGGCAACTGTGTCCCTCGCTTCGCTCAGACGGTCTGCAGGGTCCAGGGCCTGCCGGTTCTGACAATCGGAGAAAAGGTGTCAGATTTCAAATCTGACACCTTTTCTCCCGCGTGCCCGCTCGTATTCGTGTTCCTGAGTCAGCCCAACGGCCGTGACGCGCGCGGACGCCGTTGTTCGTGTTCGTACGGGCCACCAGGAACAACAAGAACACCGGGGGTGATGGAGTAGGCAGCTGCCGCCCGGCCGGCATTGCCACGGCAGGGGCGCATCCCGCGATTCACCGTTCGTCTCCGTGTACTGCGTGCTCCTTGGTCGAAATTCGGCTGTGGATGTCGCGGAAGCGGCTTGTTTGACCACGAAGGACACGGAGAAGACGCCTTTCTCCACCGTGGTCCGGGCAATGCCCATGGCTTCGAGGACTGGCTCAGCCCGATTCGAAAACTCTCGGTGTTCTCTGTGGCCCATGAGTGCGTGGACCCCGATACCCGCGTTGCCTTCGGGAGGCGAACTCAATGCAGCGTCGGGCGGCTCGCGGCGATGCGCGCCAGGCGCTCACGGATCTGTGCGGCGACCGCCGCCGGCGGTGAGAGGCCCAGCGCGGATTCGAGTTCCTGGCGACACATGTCGGACGCACCGATGGCCTGCCACAGATCGGCGCGCGCAATGCGCAGTTCGAGCAGGCGTGGCGCGAGCGACAGCTGGTAGTCCGTGAGTTCCAGCGCGTGTTCGAAATCGTCGCGGCCCTGCGCGATGCCGCGCAGGTTGTTCAGCATCCTCAGCACCACGTCGACGGGCGCCGCCGGTTTCAGGGCCTGCGCCGGCGGCAGGCCAGCGGCCACGATCCGGGCGCGTGATTCACGCTCGTCGATGAGTTGCAGCGTGTAGGGATCCGCGAGCTGGCCGTCGATGCTGACCAGGAAATGACCGGGGAAGTTGATGCCGACCGTGGCGCAGCCGACCGCCTCGCCCACGCCGATCACGACCACGGCGAGCGAAATCGGGATGCCGGTGCGGCGACGGAGCACCGTGTCGAGCGCGCTGTTCGCCTCTGCATAGTACTGCGTCGCGCCGGTGAAACCCTCGGCGCGCAGGCCGTCGACCAGCGCCGGCGCCATCGCACCGCGCCCGATGCGCAGGGCGATGCGCTGCAGTTCGATGCGGCACCAGTCGGGGTCGGTCGCCGGCTCGACAACGCGCGACACGAGCAGCGCGCCCTCGACGACGCTGTGTGGGGCCTGCCCGAATTCCTCGAACGCAAGCTTCAGTGATTTGCTGGGATCGAACATGCGCGTATCCGACTGCCGGTGACGGAAGTCTAGCGCAGTGTCCCGGCGCCGCGCTCGCGCGCCGGATGAGCGGCGGCCTATGGCCCGCAGCCCGCCGTTCGCTCGTGGCGCACGGCGGACGCGGTCTGCGGGTGTCGGCCGGATCGCGACCTGACGGCGCGGATAACCGGATAACCGTGGTCTGTCCCCGGTTTCCCGGTTTCCCCTGGTCGCGAAATCGCACGCGCTATTGCCAGCGCCTATGCGAACGCCGGCATCACCTCTTCGCCGAACAGGCGCAGCGACTGCTCGAAGGCCGCCGTCGGGATGCCCGGCAGCTGCATGCGGCAGATGACCTCGGTTGGCGCCAGTTCGTCCTTCAGTTGCGCGATCTGCGCGCGCACCGTCGCCGGGTCGCCGATGATGTAGCGCGAGGCGAAGCTGCGGAAATCGAGCATGCCGGCCTCCGTCACCAACTCGCCCCGGTCGTTGCGCAGCTGTCGCTCGCCCTCGACCGACTTCCTGCTGTAGAGACCGAAAAGATCGATGATGGCCGGTCCGGCCAGCGCTTCCGCTTCCGCCGTGGTCTTCGCGACGAACAGCTCGCGGATGATCGGCCGTTCCTTCGTCGCGAACCCGACTTCCGCCGCGGCCGCGTCGTAGCGCGCGTAATGGGCCTTCAGTTCCTCGTTGGTATGCCGTGGCGAGGCCGTCACCGGGCAGCGCCGCCGCGCGGCGCGCGTCAGCAGTTTCGGGCCTGACACGCCGTACCAGATCGGAATCGCGGCCTGCACCGGGCGCGGCATCACCCGGCAGCGCGGGATACGGTAGTAGCGTCCGGTGTGCTCGAGTTCGTCCGCGCGCCAGGACGCTTCGAGGATGTCGAGGATTTCCTCGCTGCGCGCGAAGCGCTCGGCATAGGGTATCCGGTAGGCGGCGCACTCCTCGGACACGTAGCCCGGCGACACGCCGAGCGTGAGGCGGCCGTTGCTGAGGTTGTCGAGGGTCGCGACATCCTCCACGAGGCGCAGCGGATCGTAGAGCGGCAGCAGCAGCACGTTCGTCACCAGTCGCATGCGTCGCGTGAGGCCGCTGGCGTGCGCCAGCACCAGCAGCGGGCTCGGCGCCCAGCCGTTGTGCTGGAAGTGGTGTTCGGTGGTCTGAAAGGAATGGAAGCCGAGTGATTCGGCGAGCGGGACGAGGGTGTCCATTTCGCGGAAGGTCGCCTGGTGGCCGACCGCGCCACTGGCCGGGGTGATGAAGCTGTACATGAGGCCGAATTTCATCGCTGCGTGCTCCTCTGCGCGGAATGGTCGCAGTGTAAGCGACGATGCGCGTGGCGGGCATGGGTGCCGCGTCGCGCCATTCAGTACACTGGCCCGGACACCGACTACGGGGAAGTGCGCATGAAGAAGAACCGTCTGGCCGACAGTCCGCTCGAGGTTACCGATCTGTGCCTTGGCACGATGACCTGGGGCGAGCAGAACACCGAAGCCGAAGCGCACGCGCAGATCGAACGCGCGCTCGAGCACGGCGTCAATTTCATCGACACGGCCGAGATGTACCCGGTACCGCCGCGCCGCGAGACGCAGGGCGCCACGGAGCGCTTCATCGGCAGCTGGATTGCCCGCAACCGCGGTCGTCGCGGCGATTTCGTGCTTGCCTCGAAAATCGCGGGGCCCGGCCGTCGCGACTGGATCCGCGACGGCGACACGCGCGTCTCGGCGCGCACCATCCCCTGGGCCATCGACGACAGCCTGCGGCGCCTGCAGACCGACTACATCGACCTGTACCAGGTGCACTGGCCGGAGCGCAACGTGCCGATGTTCGGGACCTGGCAGTTCGATCCGGGCAAGGAAAAGGACGCCGTGCCGATCCTGGAGCAGATCGAGGCGCTGGCGAAAGCGATGGACGCCGGCAAGATCCGGGCGTACGGGCTGTCGAACGAAACGAGCTACGGGCTCTGCGAGTTCAGGCGCCTCGCTGCGCTGCATGGCCTGCCGTCGCCGGTCTCTGTGCAGAACGGCTACAGCCTCGTCTGTCGCACCTTCGACGGCGACCTGGCCGAAGTCAGCTATCGCCTCGGCATACCGCTGCTCGCCTACTCGCCGCTCGCGATGGGACTGCTTACGGGGAAGTATTGCGACGGCGCGCAGCCGCCGGCGGCGCGCCTCGCGAAATTCCCGGACTTCGGCGAGCGCTACAAGCGGCCGCGCAGCCTGGCCGCGGCGGAGGCGTACTGCGCGCTCGCCGAACGTCACGGCCTGACGCCGACTGCGCTCGCGCTGGCCTTCGTGCGCCAGCGCTTCTTCGTCGCCTCGACCATCGTCGGCGCGACCTCGCTCGCGCAACTCGACGAACTCGTGCGGTGCTTCGAGACCACGCTGTCGGCCGAGGCGCTGGCCGACATCGAAGCGGTCCACGCGCGCATGCCGAGCCCGGCCGGGCAGTAAGGGCAGCGCGCCTCAGCGATAGCCGGGGGGCGGTGGCGTGTTCGCCGGCGGGTAGGCGGGCTGGGCCGGCGACTGGGGCGGCGGGTGGTATTGGGCCGGCGCAGCCTGCTGCTGGGCCGCGACGCTCGCCGGCACCGGCACCTGGTGACCCTTCGCGTACATGCACTGCACGTAGGCCGCGTCGTAGCGCTCCTGGACCTGCCATGCCGAGGCGCCGTAGGCACCGCTGCCGGCGGCGCTGCCGACGATGAGGCCGCTGCCCGCGCCGAAGGCGGCGCCGGCGCCGGCATCACCCGTCGCCGAGCCCATCAGGGCCCCGGCGGCCGCGCCAACCGCGGTGCCGACCACCGCGCTGTTCATCGCGCTCTGCTCCGCCGCCTGTTGCGGCGACTCGATGCCGGTGGTCTGGCGCGCATAGGCCTGGCAGTCGAAATCATCGGCGCGGAACTGGTCGAAGTTCATGCCGCTGCCGGGTAGCGCCATCACGCCCGGTCCGTTCGGTATGGTCGTGCAGCCGGTGACGCCGGCGGCCAGCAGCAGCAGCGTTGCGGCCAGGGGTCTGTGCATGGCGGTTCTCCTGCGCATGGCATCAGCGCGTCGGCGGCAGGGTGGCCGGGTCCACCGGCACCCACGCCTCGTTGCAGGCCGGCACGTGCGGATAGTAGCCGGCCGGATTCGGGCAGTAGTGCCAGAGCGTCGGCGCAGGCGCCTGGGCCTGCGCGGGCTGGCGCTCGATGTAGACCGGCGGCTCGCGTTCGATGATCACCGTACGCGGCTCGTAGTAGTAGGGCGGCCAGGGCCGGTAGTAGGCGGGCCACGGGTCATAGAACAGCGGGCCGCCGTAATAGAAGCCGAAACTGGCGTGGCCGCCGTGGTGTCCATGATGTCCGTGACGGCCGCCCGACGCCGATGCCGCCTGCATCGCAAGCAGGCCCAGCGTGCCGCACAGCGCGGCGGTAACGAGCGTCTTGTTCATTGCGGTGTCTCCCTCGTCGTACGCGTATCGGTGGCAGCGAGACTAGACCGGCCTGGCTGATTGGCAGCTGAACGGACGCCGGCGCGGGGACCCCGCCGCGTGACGATGTGTAACCGTCGGCGTCGGCTTCCCTATACTGTCGGTATGCCCCGGGAGATAAAGGACGATGACCGCGGAACGCTATGACGTGATTTTCATCGGGACCCTGCAGCCGGGGGCGGAACCGGCCCAGGTGCGCGAGAACCTGGCCCGCCTGTTCAAGACGGAGCCGGCCCGAATCGAACACCTGTTCAGTGGACAGCCCGTGACGATCAAGAAAGGCGTCGATGCGGCCACCGGCCGCCAGTACGTCGCGGCGCTGGCCAAGGCCGGCGCGGTCGCCGACCTCGCGGAGCTGATCGAAGCGCCACCCGCGCCCGTGTCGTCAACCGCGCAGGCGCCGGCAGCGAAGGCGCCGCCAGCGGGCTCCGCACCGCGCGGCGCACCGGTGACGGTGCCGCCCGCGATTGCGGCGCGCGCGGCGCCCCCCCAGGCGCCCGGTTATTCGGTCGCGGAACCGGGCGTGATGCTGGTGGAGGCCGCGCCGCCGTCGCCCGTCCGCATCGATACGGCCCACCTGAGCGTGGCGGCCGCAGGTGAACTGCTGGTCGAACCGGTGCGCGTCGAGGCGCCGGTCTATGACTTGAGCGCGCTGACGCTGGATCCGCCCGGCACGCAGCTGTCGGATGTGCGGCCCGTGCCGCCACCGCAATTCGATCTGAGCCGCCTTGCCCTCGAGTGATCCGTCTCGATGCGCAGCAGCCGGCGCGCCGTCGCCACGCCATCATTGACTCGACAGGGTCCGGAGGTCATCGATGAGAACCGCGACGAAATACCTGCTCGTTCTGTTCGCGCTCGCGGCGCTCGCGGCGGCCGCCTGGCGCTGGGCGCGGACGGAATCGCCCGCGCTGGCCGAACTCGTCGAACAGGCGCCGGACCGCGTGCGCAAGGCGATCGGCACCGTGCCCCCCTTCGAGCCCGCCCGCGAGCCTGAAGAGGTTGAAGCGCCGCCGCCGATCGAACACCCGGTGACGGCCGATCCCTACAGTACCCTGCCACAGCTGGACGCGAGCGACGGGGAGCTGGTTGGCGCCCTGGCGCCTGTCGTCGGCGAGGCGAACCTGGCGCGGCATTTCGAAACGAAGGGCCTTATCCGGCGCCTGGTGGTCACGCTGGACAACCTGCCCGGTGGGCGCCTGACGCTGAAGCAGCGCCCCGTGAAGCCCGTCGACGGCGCGCCCGTGGTCAGCGGCGACGGCGAGGCGCTGGTGCTCGATGCGCGGAATTACGCCCGCTACGTGCCGCTGCTCGAGGTGGCCGAACGCGTCGACCCGGCGGCGCTGGTCGCGCTGTACCGGCGCTATTACCCGCTCTTCCAGCAGGCCTACCAGGACCTCGGTTTCCTCGACGGCTACTTCAACGACCGCCTCATCGCGGTGATCGATCACCTGCTCGCCGCGCAGCCGGTCGAGGGTCCGATCCGCCTCGTGCAGCCGAACGTGCTCTACCGCTACGCCGACCCCGCACTGGAAGCGCGCTCCCCGGGCCACAAGATCCTGCTGCGCATCGGCCCCGACAACATGGCGCGCGCGCAGGCGGTCCTGCGCAGGTGGCGCGAGGCGCTGCTGGCGCCCTGACGAAGGTGTGGCCGCCCGGAATCTTCGAGTCGTTGGGGGTGGTTGATTGGCCACCGAGAACACCGGGAATAAGTTGAGTGGCGCGGCTCAAGCCGCACGGCACTGCCGCTGCGGAAACATACGCCCTTGATCCACTTCCCTTCTCCGTGCTCTCCGTGTCCTCCGTGGTGAAATCGGGATCTTCGCGCGCCGTAAACGCAGCAGATTTTTCACCACGGAGGACACGGAGAAAAATGATGACGCGATGCCATGCACCTCCGCTGCGGCAGTGCTGCACAGCCCGCACCCACCAACTCAATCCCTCTCGGTGTTCTCGGTGGCTATGCCCGACGCCCGCTTCAGATCAGCGGGCTCAGCAGCCAGCACAGGTCCTCGGCCCAGCGGCCCAGCACGCCCGGGTGCGACACTTCACCTTCCACGCAGTCGCGCATGAGGCGCTCGACCCAGGCAGCGTCGCGCTCTGCCGCATCCCTGCCATAGGCGAACACCGCGACCTCGTAATTGAGGTAGAGGCTGCGCGCGTCCATGTTCACCGAACCGCTGATGGCCACCCGGTCGTCGATCACGATGTGCTTGGCATGCAGCATCGCGCGCGGATGCATGAACACCCGCACGCCGCTGGCGACGAGTTCGCGCAGCAGCCGGTTGCGCGCGTAGTCCGCGACGCGGTGGTTCGAGCGGCGCGGCAGCACGACGCGCACGTCCACGCCCACCCGCGCCTGCAGGCTCAGTGCGCGCAGCAGGCCTTCGTCCGGCACGAAGTAGGGCGTGACGATCCAGATGCGCTGCCGTGCGTTGTAGATCGCCGAGGTCAGCACGTCGTAGAAGGGCTCGCCCGTTACGTCCGGCCCGTTGGGCGCAATCTGCAGCGCGGTGGGCCCGTGGGGCGGCGGCGGCGGTGGTGGTGCGAGCCCGTCGCCCGTCGCGAAGTTCCAGTCGCGCACGAACACGTTCGCGAGATCGGCGACCGCCGGCCCCGAGATTTCGGCGCAGGTGTCGATCCAGCGCGCGCGGCCCGGCAAGGGGCCCATGTATTCCTGCGCGAGGTTCATGCCGCCGGTCACCGCGAGCGTGCCGTCGAAGATGGCGATCTTGCGGTGGTTGCGCAGATTGGCCGACCAGCGTCGGTGCAGCGGCAGCATCGGCATGAATACGCCGATCTCGGCGCCAGCCTCGCGCAGCTGCCGCAGGCGCGTAAAACGTACGCGCAGGCTGCCCAGCGCATCGACCAGCACGCGTACCCTGACGCCGGCACGGGCCCGCGCGGCGAGGCGCCGGATGATTTCGCGCCCGACGAGGTCGTCGGCGAGGATGAAGGTCATCAGGTGAATCGATTCGCGGGCATCGTCGATGCGCGACAGCAGGCAGTCGTAGGCAAGCTTCCCGTCGGTGATTGGCGTGTAGCCGTTGCCGGCGCGCGGCGGCGGCATGCCGCAGGCGGCAAGTCGGCGCGCGACCTCGTCGAGCGGCTCGCCGCTGGCGGCGGCGAGCGCGAGCGCAGTGGAAGGTTCGTGGGGAAAATACGGGGGCTTGCGCCGCGACAGTTGCCGGATCTTGCGTCCACCGAACAGCAGGTAGGCCGGTACCCCGACCCAGGGCGCAAGGACCATGAACAGCATCCACGCGATCGAAGTCACCGGCCGCGTGTGCTGGCGGAGGACACGCGTGACGAGCAGCAGGCCCAGCACGAAGCCGACGACGATGCCCAGGTGTTCCAGCAGGAGGCTGACACCCGTCGAGAACGCCCAGGCGCCGGCGCCGCTCATGGCGTGACGATGAGGCGGCGCGGCGGCAGCACGACACGCGCCCGCAGCGCGAGGTGGTCCGACATGCCGCGCCAGTCGCTGCCGCCCAGGACTTCCGCGTGCTCGATGTCGAGGCCGCGGCAGTAGATGCGATCGAGCGGCAGCAGCGGACGCCATGACGGAAAGGTGCGCGCGTGCCGGCCGTGCACTTCGACGTGGACATCCACCACGCCCAGTTCGCCGCACAGGGGATCGCCCGCCTGCTGGCGCCAGTCGTTGAAGTCACCGCCGATCACGAGCGGGGCGTCGTCGGGCACGGTCTCGAGCACGTGGGCGATGAGGGTCGCGACTTGCCTGCGGCGATCGCCCTGGCGCAGGTTCAGGTGCACGCAGCAGACGTGCAGCGGGCGCGACTCGTCGCCGGTGTCGAGCACCGCATGCAGGATTGCGCGCTGCTCCCAGCGGTTCAGGCTGACGTCGATGTTGACCCAGTCGACGACCGGCAGCTTGCTCAGGACCGCATTGCCGTGATTGCCATGCACGTGCTGCGCGCTGCGCCCGTAGACGGCGTGCGGCCACCGTTCGGTGGCGAGGAACTGTGCCTGTGGCAGTGGGCTCCAGTCGGGAAAGCGCCGCGCATGCCCGGCATGCTCCCCGATGATTTCCTGCAGCAGCGCGAGGTCGGGAGCGGCCAGTTCCAGCGCGTCGCGGATCTGGTGCAGGACGTGCCGCCGGTTGCCGGTGGCGAGCCCCTTGTGGATGTTGTACGAAAGGATGTCGATGCGCGTCATCGCGTTGGCGTCGTCGAGGTGCGCGCGGTGACCGCCCCACGCGCGGGGCGTGGGACGGTATCCGGGCCGCGCGCGGCGCTGCCGGGCAGCTCAGCCAATCAGCTTCGCGTACTGGTCGAGGACTGGCAGCACCTGGTCGGCGCCGGCGGCCGGCAGAGGCAGGATGGCGCGCTTGAAGCCCATCGCCGGCAGCTTCTTGATCGCGTCGGCATCCGGCGCCATCGCGAAGAACATGCCGAGGTCGATGGTTTTCGGATCGCGGCCGATCTTCTGGCAGGCCTCGGTGATGTGCTTCCAGCCGCCTTCGAAGTCATAGAGGCCGCCGATCGGCATCCAGCCGTCGCAGAACTCGGCGACGTGCGCGGCGGTCTTCGGCCCGGCCGCGCCGCCCATGACGATCGGCGGATGCGGCGTCTGGGTCGGCTTCGGCCACGCCCAGCTTTTCTCGAACTTGATGTGCTCGCCGGTGAATTCCGCCTCGTCCTTCGTCCACAGCTCTTTCATCAGCAGGATGTTCTCGCGCAGGATCTCGCGGCGCTTCTTGAAGTCAAGCTTGTGGTTGCGCATCTCCTCCACGCACCAGCCGTAGCCGATGCCGAGTTCGAAGCGGCCGCCGGAGATCATGTCGAGGCTCGCGACTTCCTTCGCAAGCCAGATCGGATCGCGCTGCGCGACCAGCGTGATGCCGGTGCCGAGGCGGAGTTTCTTCGTCACCGCGGCGGCCGCGGTGAGCGCGACGAACTGGTCATGGGTGCGCCAGTATTCCTCCGGCAGCGGCGGCATGTCCTTGAAGCCGCCCCAGGGCGTTTCGCGGCTGGTCGGGATGTGGCTGTGCTCGGGGAACCACAGGGATTCGAAGCCGCGCGCCTCGACTTCCTTCGCGAGTTCCATCGGCTGGATTGCCTTGTCGGTCGGGAAAATGATGACGCCTATGTCCATCGCGGGCTCCTCGTTGGTATTTTTGACAGGGCAGCCAGTATACGGCTTTGCGTTACGAACGCTCCGGGATGCGGGTAGGTCCGAGTGCCGGCGTCCTGTGCTGCGCTGCGCGCCCGGGGATCGGCGATGGCTGCCCCCGCGTGGGCACGTGGGCCCGCGCGATCGCTGGTCGAAGGATGCGAAGATTGCGCCCGGGCGGCGCGTCCGGCGCCGACCTCCTTGCATGTCATACAGGAGCAGCCCGCATGGCCGTCGAATACCAGGAAATCCGCTACGAGGTGACCGATCCGGTCGCCGTTGTCACGCTGCATCGGCCGGAAAGGCTCAACGCGATGACCACGCGCATGCTCGCCGAGATGCGCCACGCATTTGCCGCCGCCGAGCGCGATGAACGGGTTGTCGGCATCGTGCTCACAGGCGCCGGGCGCGGCTTCTGCGCGGGCATGGACATGGCCGCGCTGGATGCGATGGCGGCCGAGGGCCGCGTGTCGCGCGAAGTGCCCACGGCGCTCGCGGCCGAGCCCGGTGACGCCGCGATGGGTGAGCACTTCACCGCCGTCTACAGCTACCTGCTGAAGTTGCGCAAGCCCGTGATTGCGGCGGTGAACGGCGCCTGCGCCGGGCTCGGCTTCTGTTTCGCGCTGCTGTGCGATCTGCGCTTCGTCGAACGCGACGCGAAATTCAGCACCGCCTTCGCGCGGCGCGGCCTCGTTGCCGAGCACGGCGCGAGCTGGCTCCTGCCGCGCGTGATAGGACCGTCACGGGCGCTCGACCTGCTGTGGAGCGCGCGCAAGTTCGATGGCGTCGAGGCTGAACGCCTGGGCCTCGCCGACCGCCTCTGCGAGGCCGGTGACAGCGTGCGCGCGGCCCGCGCCTACATCGGGGATCTCGCCGCGAACGTTTCGCCGACCTCGCTGATGGTGATCAAGCAGCAGGTCTATCGCCAGCTGATGATGCCGCTGGGGCCGGCGATGGCGGAGACCGAGCGCCTGATGGCGGAAAGCCTGGTCCGCGCGGATTTCCGCGAAGGCGTACGGTCCTTCCTGGAGGAGCGCCCGCCGGTGTTTCCGCGCATCGGCGGCTGAGGCGCGCATGCGCTTCCGCGCGCCCCCCCGCGATGCGGTGCCGCGCTCGGCCTTCGCCCATCCGGCGTATGCGCCGTTCGTGCGCCAGGCCGCGCTGTTCGAAGGACCGTGGCCGACGCTCGATGCCCTCAATGAAATGCTCGGTGCCCCGCTGCACGAGCGCTCGGGCGCGCACCTGTCTTTCGTGGAGCAGACGCCGGCGCTGCTCGACGACGGGCTGCACTACGAGGCGCGCATCCACGAGCAAGGCCGTATCGCGACCCGCGCCGGCAACTGGCACGACCTGTTCAACGCGCTGATGTGGATGGAGCGCCGCGACCTGAAATGCGCGGTCAACGCGGCCTACGTGCGCGAGGCGCCCCGCACGGCGCCGCGCACGCGCCCCCAGTGCGCGCTGACGCACTTCGACGAAGCCGGCGCGGTGGTGATCCTGCGCGATGCGGCCCTCCTCGCGCTGTGGGATGCGCACGACTGGCACGGGCTCCTGTGGCGCGAACGCGCGCGCTGGGCGGCCGGCGCGACGCTCGTGATGTTCGGCCACGCCCTGCTCGAGCACCTGCTGCTGCCGCGCGCGACGACGGTGGCGAAATGTGTCGTCGTCACGGGCGACGTCTCGACGACAGCCGCGCGGCGCCAGGTCGCTGACCGCATCGACGCCGGCCAGCTGCTGCGCGACCCGGGTGAACTGCGTCCGCTGCCGCTCGCCGGCATGCCCGGCTGGCACCCGGACAACGCGCACGAGGACTTCTATCGTGAAGCGGCGTGTTTCCGGCCGCTGCGACCGGGTCGACGCTATCCGCCGCCGCTGGACGGCGCGCGGACGGGGAAGCGCGACTGAACGGCGTGCCGGCTGAAGCGACCCTCACCCGGCCTTGCGGCCGGCCTCTCCCGGGGCGGGCTGTCTCCCTGGTCACATTTTTTCCAGCCGTTTCACATGAAGCCGTCGCTTGCCCTGTGATGAATGGCCGTCGTGACGGCAGGCTTTCGGAATAGCCACCGGGCAACTGTGTCCCGCGCTGCGCTCAGAGAGTCTGGGCGGAGAAAAGGTGTCAGATTTGAAATCTGACACCTTTTCTCCTTTCCTTGCGTCGATTTGGCAGCGGGCAAGCAGTTTGACAGCAACGGTCATGACGCGCGTGCATCACCCGCGCCTGTCGGGGAGCTGGGCCCCGCCCCCACAGGCCTGAGGGGGGGGAAGGTGTCAGATTTCAAATCTGACACCTTTCCCCCACGCCCTGAACGCCGCACGGTGCCGGCGCTTTTTGCCACCGAACGCCGAGAACACCGCGGTGGAATGGCGTAGACAGGTGACGCCTGGAAGGCACTGCCGCAGCGGAGGCGCATCCGTCAATTCACGGTTCTTCTCCGTGTCCTCCGCGCTCTGCGTGGTGACAATCGGGCTACTCGTGTCGCGGAAACGGCCAGTTTCACTATGGTGGACACGCATGTGACCACGTGGGTAGGTTGGGCTGACGCAGGAAGCCCAACGCTCGAGCACAAATGTGACCAAGAGACAGCCCGGGGCGGGATAGGCGAAACATCGAGGCCGAATCACTCACGCACGCCGGTCGGATCTTCGCCTCGCCCGCCCCGGGAGAGGCCGACGGCGAAGCCGGCGGGTGAGGGTCGTCCCAGGCGACTCGGCGCCGCTTGCGGCGTCGCGGTGCAGGCGACGAGCGCCTCAGGCCCGTCGCGCCGCGACCATCGCCTCGAGCTTGCGCGCGTCGGCATCGAAGCGGCGGATGCCGTCGGCGAGCTTGTCGACCGCCATCGGGTCCTGGTTGTGGTGCCAGTGGAAGTCGGCGGCGTCGAGCGCGAGGCGCTCGATCGGCGCGGCGCGGGCCTCCGCCGGGTCCAGCTTGCGCGGGACGTCGCCGGCGGCGGTCGCGAGTTCCTCGAGCAGCTGCGGCGCGATCGTCAGCAGGTCGCAGCCCGCGAGATCCAGGATCTGCGTCGCCTTGCGGAAGCTCGCGCCCATCACGCTCGTCGGGTAGCCGTACTTCTTGTAGTACTGGTAGATGCGGCGCACCGACGCCACGCCCGGGTCTTCCTCGCGCGGGATGTCGTTACCGCCGCCGTTCGCCCGATACCAGTCGTAGATGCGGCCGACGAACGGCGAGATCAGCGTGACGCCGGCGTCCGCGCAGGCGACCGCCTGGGCGAAGCTGAACAGCAGCGTCAGGTTGCAGTGGATGCCCCGCTTTTCCAGCCGTGTCGCGGCCTGGATGCCTTCCCAGGTGCTCGCGATCTTGATCAGCACGCGGTCGCTCGGGATCCCCCTGGCCGCGTACATCCCGATCAGCTGCTCGGCCTTCGCCACCGTCGCGTCGGTGTCGAAGGACAGGCGCGCATCGACTTCGGTAGACACCCGGCCCGGCACCATCGTCAGGATGCGGCAGCCGAACTCGACGAACAGTTCGTCGATGCAGTCCTGTCCCGGCTTCAGGCGCGCGATCACCTCGTCGATGATCGGCGCGTAGCGCGCATCGGACGCCGCCTGCAGCACGAGGCTCGGGTTGGTCGTCGCGTCCTGCGGGCGATGGGTGGCGATCGACGACAGGTCGCTGGTGTCGGCGACGATCACGGAATGCCGGCGCAGGGATTCGAGTTGCGTGTTCATCGTGCTGTCCTGGCCACTGCGGGTGGCGTGCCGTTGAATTTCTTGCCAGTGCCTGGCGGTTGGGCGACGCTGCGTCCGCCCGCAATCAGGTTCGCGATGCTACCGCTCCCGTCCGCCTTGCGCACCCCCCTCGCCGGGGCCGCGATCCGCCGCCGTCCACGGCGCGCCCTGCGCAAGACGACGCATCCACACATGACCTCCGCCCGCTGTCCGCGCCGGCCATGCCTCCTTCCCGGCGCGGGCGTCCCGGTCAGGGCGCGAGTACCGGTCTGCGCCGGTGCCAGCCGGTCGCGCGCTCGTAGGCGCCGGCGATGCGCAGGATCGTCGCCTCATCGCCGAGGCGGCCGATGAACTGCATCGCGGTCGGCAGGCCGTCGGCGGTGAAACCGTTCGGCACCGTGATGGATGGATGGCCGCTGAAGTTGGTCGGGGCGCTGTAACGCAGCAGTCGCGCGATCTGTGGCGGCGCGAATTCCTGCCGGGGCATCGCTGTCCCCGGCGACGCCGGACACAGGATGCAGTCCACGTCGCGCAGCGCATTTTCAATCAGCCCGGTGACGGCCTGGCGCGCGCGCTGGCCGCGGGCGTAATCCTCGGCGGTCACCGTGAGTCCGTATTCGAGCAGTGCGCGGAACACCGGGCCGTACTCGGCGGCGCGCCGGGGGAAAATGTCGCGATGGTGGAGCAGGGCGTCGACCGCGCAGGTTGCGAGCCAGTGCGCGCAGGCATCCGCGATCCCCGTGAGAGCGATGTCGAGGATGTCGATGCCCTGGCCCTTGAGGATGAAGCAGGCACGGGACGTCGCGTCGGCCTGCGCCGAATCCGTATCGGCTGCGCAGTACGCGCGATCGATGCCGATGCGCAAGCCGCTCGCGCCCTCGGCGATCGCCGCGAGATAGTCGGCCTGCGGGTCGCGGCGGGAGGCCGGGTCGCGTGCATCGCGGCCTTCGAGGGCCGCCAGCATGATCGCCGCGTCGGCGACGCCGCGGGTCAGCGTGCCGACGTGATCGAGCGTGTCCGCAAGCGGAAAAACGCCATGGCGGGAAATCTTGCCGAACGTGGGCTTGAGGCCGACCACCCCACAGTCGGCCGCGGAAAACCGGACCGAGCCGCCGGTGTCGCTGCCGATCGCGCCAAAGCACAGCGATGCCGCGGTCGCGGCGCCGGCACCGCTGGACGACACGCCCGCCCGGTCATCGGGACGCCACGGGTTCCCCGGTGGCGTGAAGTCGGGGTGACAACCGGAGAGGGCGAATTCGCCGAGGGCCAGCTTGCCGGTGCATACGGCGCCTGCGGCGGCCAGTTTCCCGACGATCGCCGCATCGTCGTCGGGACGACAATCCCGCGTTAGCGGCGACACGCAGCTCGTCGGGATGCCGCGCATCGCCACCAGATCCTCGATGCCGATGGGAATGCCGTGCAGCCGGCCGCGGTAGTGGCCGCCTGCGATTTCACGCTCGGCGCGCCGCGCCTGTTCGCGCGCGAGGTCTGCGGTCACGCGCAGGTAGCCGCCGATCCGGACGTCGAGCGCCTCGATCCGCGCCAGTTGCGCGTCGACCAGTGCCACCGGCGACACCTCGCGTCGTTCGATCAGGCCGGACAGGTCGGCAATGGTCGCCGTCAGCAGTTCATCGAGGTCAGCCATCCGCAAACTCCTCGCGCAGTCGCGCCTGCAGTCCCGTTCCAGCGGCAGCGCAATCCGGGCAGCGACGAAGCGGGCTCACACGAGTGACGCCAGTTCCCTCAGCCGTTCGATCGTGTGGTGCGGGTCCACGCATTCCTTGCCGGACTGCAGCGGCGGCGGCAGTTCGCCATCGACGATGAGCGCCGTGCGCATGCCGAGCGCGGCGGCGCCGGCGATGTCGTGCTCCGGCGAATCGCCGACGAACAGTACTTCGTGGGGTGCGAGGCCCGACTTCTCCAGGCACAGTTCGAAGAAGCGGCGATGCGGCTTGCATGACCGCGCCTCCTCCGAACTCGTCCAGTGGTGCAGGTAGCGGTCCAGCCCCTCGCGCGCGACCAGCGGCTCGAGCATGTCGTCGTCGATGTTGGAGACGATCGACAGGTACAGACCGCGGCCATGCAGTTCGCGCAGGGTCTCGAGGCAATCGTCCTTGATTTCGAGGCAGCCGAACACGGCGTCGCGGTGCTCGTCGAGGTACCAGTCGACCAGGCCCTCGTCGATCCGGAGATCCAGCAGCGCGAGGGCGTGCGTGAACGCGTCGCGGAAGAGATCCCGGTGCAGGTAGTACTCACGCTCGGCGTAGCGCTGCGTGATGTCCTGGATCGCGGTGGCGTAGGCGCGCTTGAGGACTTTCGCGTCGTCGAGCGCGAGGCGCGCCGCCGCCGCGCCCAGCAGTTGCCCGTGCTGGCGGGACACGTGGCGGTAGCTGAACAGCGTACCGCCCAGATCGAAGAAAACGCCCTTGATCGGCATGAATGTCGTCTCGTGGAAGCGGGGGAATGCGCACAGTATACGGGACTCTCTCGCCCCGCAGCCCGGGTGCAGGAGGGTGCGTGGTCCCGGGTCGTGCCGGCCACGGCCCGTGCAAGGCCGTCCGGCCCGCGCAGTGGAGGGTGCGCCGCGGTTTCGTGTACCGTCGGGACCTGCCCACCACCACCAGGAGCGTTTCGTGGCAAGCAACAAGGAAATCGTCCAGCAGTGGTTCGACTGCATCGCGCGCAACGACGCGGCCGGCGCGTTCGCGCTGTTCGCCGACGACGTCGTCTATCACCTCAAGGGCACGACGCCGGTGTCGGGCAGCTATCGCGGCCTGAAGTCCATCGTCGAGGATTTCTTCACGCCCTGGCGCAGGCAGATCGACGGCAACCTCGTCGTCACGGTCGACGAGCTGATTGGCGAGGGAGAACGCGTCGTCGCCTTGGGCCACGGTGAGGCGCTGACCGTCCATGGCCTGCCCTACAACAACGAATACGCCTTCGTGTTCCGCGTGCGCAACGGACTGATCGCGGAGGTCAGTGAATACCTCGACACCGTGCTCGTCGAAACGGCGGCCTACGGACGCAAGCTGGTCTAGCGCCTGGCCGTGGAAGCGCGTCGCGGGACGAGGGCGCCGGTCGTCCGTGCCGCGCTGTGGATGGGTGGCGCGTTGCTGTCCCTCGCGCTGATGGCGGTCGCGGGCCGCGAGCTGGCCGCCGAGCTGTCGCCCTTCCAGATCCTGTTGTTCCGCAATGTCGTGGGCCTGGCGGTGCTCGCCGTGATCCTGGGCCCCAGCGGCTGGCGGCGTGTGCACACCGCATACCCGGGCACGCACCTCAAGCGCAACCTGCTGCATTTCCTCGGGGGTTGTGGCTGGTTTTACGGACTCGCGCACCTGCCGCTCGCGCAGGTGTTCGCGATCGAGTTCACCGTGCCGGTGTGGACCGCGCTGCTCGCGGCGCTCGTGCTGGGCGAACGAATCACGGCCGCGCGCCGCGCGGCGATCGCCATGGGCCTCGCCGGCGTATGGCTGATCCTGCGGCCGGGCGTCGAAGTGGTGAGCCCCGCGGCACTGGCGGTGCTGGGCGGGGCCGTGGCCTACGCCGGTTCCTACATCCTGACGAAGCGGCTGTCCGCGAGCGATGCGCCGATCGTCGTGCTGTTCCACATGGCGGCAATCCAGCTTCCGCTCGCACTGGGGCCGGCGCTCGTCGACTGGCGCCTGCCGTCGATGGCGGCCTGGCCCTGGATACTGACCGTGGGCCTGACGACGCTCGCGGCGCACTTCTGCATCACCCGCGCGCTGGCGCTGGCCGACGCCACGGTCGTCATCCCGCTCGATTTCCTGCGCCTGCCGCTCATCGCGCTCGTCGGCTACGCGTACTACCAGGAGACCATCGACTGGTGGGTGCTCGCCGGCGCGTCGGTGATGGTGGCCGGGAACCTGTACAGCCTCCGCCGGGAAGCCGCTTCCGCGTCGAAGCGCTTGCCTGTACTGTCGCAGTCCACCAAGAGGGGGGCACCGTCATGAAAAAAACAACCGATGAACTCGTCGCCGAGATGCTCGACCGCGAGGCGATCCGCGATCTGCCCGCTCGCTACTGCGACTGCGTCTGGCGCGGCGACATCGACGCGCTCGTGCAGCTGTTCACAGAGGACGGCGCGTTCGTGATCAAGACCGCCGAGGGCGAGACCCGCGTGCAGGGTCGCGCCGCCCTGATCGATTTCTACCGCGTGGGGCTCAAGCACCAGCAGCGGCCGCTGATCCACAATGTCGTCGTCGATCTGAAGCCGAAGGGCCGTGCGAGCGGTCGTTGCTACGTCGATCTGCGCAGCGCCCGGCACAACATGGAACTGATGGGCGTCGGTCACTACGCCGACGAATACCGCAAGGTGCGCGGCAAGTGGATGTTCGAAACCCGCAACTTCAATGCGGTCCGCGTCGACGAGGGTCCCGGCTCGGTCACCCGCCAGGCGCCCGGCGCCAGCGCCGCACGCCGGGCGCGCCGCGCGCACTGATCTCCCCGCGTCCGCAAGCGGCGAAGGGAATCGGGCGTGCGGCCACGGGGCGCGCAAGACACGCCCGTGGCTTGCGCACACCGCCGACGGTCTTGCGCGGGCCTTCGCATCGGCCTTGGCGCGAGCCGCGGACCCGGCGCGCCGAACCGATCCACGTCAAGTAAGCCGCGCCGCATTGCGCCTAGGATGCGGGTACCGATCACGCAGGAGGGATTGAACATGAGCGATCGCGCAGTCATTCGCCGCCACGTCGGCGCGTTGCTCGCGGAGGCGAAGGAGACCGGCATCCCGGCCGATGTCGTCGGCCGCATGCTGCTCGACGAGGTCGTCGAGTTGTGGCGCCAGCATCGCAGCATCGACGACATCGCCGCCGAGCTCCGCTACATGATCGACAACCTCGATCCGGATCAGGACTACCCGTTCATCCGGCCCTGAACTTCGCCTCCCCAAGGTCTCCGGGCGAGGGTCGTATCAACGTGGCGCCGTGCCGCCGGAGGCGCCCCTCACCCGCCGGCTTCGCCGTCGGCCTCTCCCGCGCGCGGGAGAGGCGATGCAGCGCGAGAATCTTCGCCTCTCCCGCACGCGCTGTCTCTTGGTCACATTCGGACGCGGGTGCCCGCGTCCACGTGCTGCTGGGCCACAGAGAACACCGAGATTAGACGAGTGGGGTTGAGCCAGCGGTCGACGGCATGGCCATTGCCCGGACCACGCTCGAAAATGCGACTTCTCCATGTCCTCCGCGCCCTCCGTGGTGAAACCCGGCGTTGCCACGGCAACAGGCGCCGAATTTTGACCAAGAGCACGGAGGACACGGAGAAGAACGGTGAATTGCGGAATGCGCCTCTGCCGTGGCAATGCCGGCCGGGCGGCACCTGTCCACCCGATCCTCTCGGTGTTCTCGGTGTTCGGTGGCCCATCAAGGTCTGCACCCTGGTACCCGCGTCCAAATGTGACCAAGAGACAGCCCGTCCCGGGAGAGGTGAAGAAAGTCTTCAGTGTCGCGCCCCGTCCGCTGCAATGCGCCTCACTGGCCTGCATCGCGTACCAGCATCACGAGGTAGCTGCCGTCGTAGAACAGCGGCTGCCCGCGCGGCGGCAACAGCACGACGCGCGAGAACGCGGTCACGCCGACCCTGGCGACCGCCGTCCAGTACCAGCCTTCCTGGATGTTCGGCAGGGCGTGCGGGCCGGCGCCCGGCGCTGCCGACGTCGTCTGCGTGGCGACTGCCGCGAGTTCCGTGTAGGTCGGCAGGCGCCAGTCGCGGTGTCCGCAAAGCCCGGCCGCGTTGACGGCGTCGACGTAGGCCTCGGTGTTGCACGAGCGCCCGCGCATCAGTTCACGCACGCATTTCCCGCTCGTGGTGTCGCGGTAACCCGCGTAACCCCCGTTGGTCGCGGGATTGCCGTCGTAGGGTGTGTAGGTCCAGCGGCGGTCGCGCAGCCCGCCGTCCGCCGTCTTCACTTCCCAGGTGAGGCCCGTGCGTTCGTCCCGCGAGCAGGTCCAGGCGGCTTCCGGCGCCCCCGCCGCGAGCGCTGCGCCGTCAACGCCGAGGCGCGTGTAGGGGCCCGCCGTGCCGGCCGGGCCGCCCAGCAGGCAGCCGGCCGCGAGCGCGGCCGACCACGAACGCAAGGTCCGGGTGCGCCCCTCAGTGCGCGGACGCATCGGCCGCGGCGAGTGCACTGGCCGTCGACGGACCCGGGTCGATGCAGATCAGCTCCGGCACGCCGCCTTCGAGCGCCGCGGCGGGAATCGGATTGTTCGACGTGCAGGCCCAGCCTTCCTTGGTGAAGCTGAAGTCGCGCGTGTAGGTGCCCTTCGTCGGCATCGGGTAGGCGACGAAGCGCTTCTCCCTGGGCAGGAAGCGCCACGACACGTCGAGCATCGTGTCGTTGACCCAGACTTCCTGCGTCACCGGGTTCACGGCGAGCGCATAGGGCGCCGCGATTTCGCCGGGCGCATATTCCGGAAGCTTGTGGATCTCGGCCTTCCACTGCGCGACGTCGATCGCCGCAATCGCGCCGTCCGAAAAGCCGGCGACCCACAGCGTGCCCGCGGCGTCGAAGCGCATGCGGCGCGGCCCGCGCACCGGCGAATCGTATTCTGTGACCTCGAGGGTCTTCGGATCGATGCGCCCGATCTTGTCCGACGCCAGTTTCGAGTACCACACGCCGCCATCCAGCGGGCTGACGTCCACGCCGTAGGGGACGGTCGTGCCCGGCGTGCTGAGCGAAGGCGTGTCGGGCAGGTTGATCACCTTCGACTCGCCGGTCTTCGGATCGAAGCGGCCGACCTGGTTCGAGAATGCGATGCTGAACCAGACGATGCCTTCCTTGTCCGCGCGCACGGTGTGCGGGTACAGCGAATTGCCGCCCACCGCATGGCTCTTGAACGAACGGGTGCGCGGATCGAAGACCGTGACGGCGGAGCCGATGGAATCCGTCATGTAGATGTTGCCGTCCGGTCCCTCGACGAGGCTGTGCGGTGCGCGGGCGATGGTCAGGCCGTAGGGCGCGGGCAGCCCGCGCTTCGTGAACTCGCCGCCGGGACCGGCGCCCTCGTCGGGCAGCTTGAGATGCACCGTCTCGCCGGTCTTCAGATCGGTCTCGAGCACTTCGCCACCGAACATGTCCGACATGTAGACCTTGTCGTAGCGGTGCGAATACTCGGCATCGTGCGGCACGACGCTGCCGGGCAGCTTCCACACGTGGACCTTCGCCTGGTAGATGAGCGGATCGGTCGGCACGACCGGCTTCGAGGTCGCGAGCCTGCCGTCGAAGGCCTGCGCGAGCATCGCCGACCGATGCTTGATCGATTCCATGTCCGCGTTCGCGAGGTAGCCGTGCATGCGTTGCACCGACGGCACCCAGCCCTCGGCCGGACGTTGCCAGCGCGTGAACTCGTTGCCGAGCTGGTGGCAGGTGAGGCAATCGCGCGCGAAGTTGCCGCGCGAGTACGGTGCCTGCTCGTCCTTGTCGAAGGCGATCAGCGAGAAGTGCGACAGCGCCGGATGGTCGTCGGACAGCGCCTTCGGATCGGTCAGCGGCGTCAGTGCGACGTCCTGTTTCAGCGTGTCGCTGGCGCCGATTTCGAGCGGGCGCAGGTCGTCCTTGTGGTAGCGTTTGCGCACGCGCAGTTCGAGCTTGCCGTCGAGCTTCGTCGTCATGGCGTAATGACCGCCGGCGTCGGTGTAGACGGATTCCATGATCCCCTGCGGGCTCGACAGGCTCACGATCGCGCCGTCGACCGCGGCGCCGTTGGCGGTCACGGTGCCGGCAATGCTGCCGGCGTGGGCGGCGCCCGCCGCCGCGACGAGCAGCGGCAGGGACAGGGCGATGGGCCCGAATGACGGAACGGGGCGGCGCCCCTTCGAACTGGCTTGCATGATGAGCTCCCCGGGCGTGGCGCCGTCTGGGCGGCGGCCGCGACCACAATCGTTGTTATGCCGTCGGCATGGACGGTGCACGTGAGCGGGGTTTCGCCGTACCGCTCGCGAATCGCCAGCTAACTTAGCGCAAAGGCTGGCTGGCCGTCATCGGGCCCGGTTAGTCTGTCGCCCATGAGTGCCCAAAGCGTTCCGCCCCACCTGTTCGACGCCGACGGCCGGCCGCTCGCCGCGCCCGCGCCGCGCCGCCGCTGGCCGGTGTTCGCCGGCGTCTTCGTCCTCGCGCTCGCGCTCGGGCTGGCGTTCACCTTGCTGCGCCCGGCCGTTTATCGCAGTGCGGCAACGCTGCTCGTCGAGGCGCCGGCGAATCCTGGCCGCCCGCTCGCGACGCTCACGCCCGATGCCGCGCTCGCGCTGCTGGCGCCGACGACCAGCCCCGCGCAACTGCTCGCCACCGAGCAGCAGCGCCTGCTCGCGGCGCCGCTGCTGCAGCAGGTCGCGAATGAATTCGCTGCCGGGCTCGCCGAGGTCGACGCCGCCGCCGGTCCGCTCGCGACCCTGCAGGCGATGGTCGCCGTCGAATTCGATGCGGCCACCAGCCTCATCGATGTCGCACTCGAAGGACCGGATCCGGAACTCCAGCAGCGCGTGCTCGAACGCTGGCTCGAGCACTACCAGGCAACGCGTGTCGAGAGCACGACGCAGGTACGCGATGCGGACGATGCGTCCCTGCGCGACCAGCTTGCGGCGCTGGACGGGCGCATTGCCGGGCAGCGCGCCCGGATCGACGAATTTCGCGAGACCCACGGCATCGTGTCCGAGGCGCGCGACGACAACCGCGACGCCGCGAAGCTGAAGGGGCTCAACGAATCGATCAACGTCGCGGAGGACGAAGAGATGCGGGCGGCCGCGCGCCTCGCCGCCGTGCAGCGTGCGCTCGAAGCCGGGGAGCCCGTCACCCAGGGCCAGGACCGCGCGGCAATCGAACGGCTGGAGGAGCGGATTGCCGCCCTGCGCGACCAGGTGCGCGCGCAGGGCGACAAGTACACCGAGAAGTTCGCGGCCATCGCGCCGGAGATCACCGCCGCGCGCAAGGATCTCGCACAGGCCGAGGCCGACCTCGACGCCATGAAGGCGCAGGCGGACGCCGATGTCCTGAGCCAGGCACAGACCGATCTCGCCGCGGCGCGCGAGGCCAAGGCCGCGCTCGAGCAGCAGCAGGCCGCGCTCAGGACCCGCCTGACGTCTTTCAGTCGCCGCTTCGAGGAACTGGAGGCGCTGCGGGGCGAGTTGGCGGAACTCGAGGCGCAGGCCGCGCCGCTGCGCGAACGCCTGGTCCGTTCGGAGGTCGCGGCGGGCGAACTCGAACCCAGGGTGTCCGTGCTCGCCGCCCCGGCGACGCCCGCCCGCCCGGTGCGCCCGGCCTACCTGCGTGACGCCGGGTTCGCGCTTGCCGCGTCCTTAGTGTTCGCGTGGCTGGCGACGCTGTTCTACGAGTTCCTGACCCGCGCGCCGGCCGCGGCGACGCCGCCCGCGGATCTGCAACCGCGCATCTACTCGATGAACACCCAGCTGTATCCGCCGCCGGGCGCGCTCGCGCTGCCGCCCGGCGCACCGCTGCCGGCGCTGACGGCCATGGCCCCGCAGGCATTGCTCGCGGCACCCGCGGCACGCGAACTGTCACCGGCCGAGGTCGTCGCGCTGCTCGCCGCCGGCGATGACACCGCGCGACTCGCGATCGCGCTGGTGCTGCTCGGCGTCACGGGCGAAGAACTCGTCGCGCTGCGCATCGACGACCTCGTGTCCGGCGATGAATTGCGCGTCGGCCGGCCGCCGCGCGTGCTCCTGCTGCCGCCGAACATCGCGGCGCTCGCCGCGCGCAGCGTGGCGGGCCGGGCCGCGGACAGCGCGCTCGTCGGCCGCGCCGCCGATGCGCCGTTCTCGGTCGCCGATCTGCAGGGCACCCTGACCTACGTGGCCCATGACGCGGGCCTGTCGCGGCCCGGGGAGATCACCGTCGAGACGCTGCGCCATACCTGCTTCGCGTGGCTGGTGCGTCAGGGCCTCCGGCTCGGCGAACTGCCGCGGGTCGGCGGGGCGCTCCCGCCGTCCGTGATCGCGTCCTATGCGGTGTTCGCGCCACCCGGGGCGGGGCTGTCGCTGGAGCAGATTCCGCACGTCTATCCGGCCCTCGCCACGGTGGCCTGAACGCAGCCACGCTCGGCTACACTAGGCCGTCGGCCCTACTTCACCAGCAAAGGAGCACCCGCATGAATGGCGCTGAAGCGCTGATCGACACCCTCGTGCGCAGCGGCATCGAACTCTGCCTCGCGAATCCGGGCACTTCCGAAATGCAGCTGGTATCCGCGATTGACAAGGTGCCCGGCATGCGACCGGTGCTTGCGCTGTTCGAAGGCGTCGTGACCGGTGCGGCCGACGGTTACGCGCGCATGGCGGGCAAGCCGGCCTGCACGCTGCTGCACCTCGGGCCCGGGCTCGCGAACGGGATCGCGAACCTGCACAACGCGCAGAAGGCCTTCTCGCCGGTCATCAACGTCGTCGGCGACCACGCGACCTATCACCGCCGGTACGACACCCCGCTGAATGCGGACCTCGAGGGCATGGCGCGACCCGTGTCGCACTGGCTGGAGTCCGCGCGCACGCCGACGGCGCTCGCCGAGCTCGGCGCGCAGGCGGTCGTCGAGGCGGGACTCGTGCCGGGCCGCGTCGCCACCCTCGTCGCACCGGCCGATTCCGCGTGGACCGACCTGCCCGCGGACTTCTCGCCGGTCGCCGCGCGCAGGCCCCCGGCGCTGCCGCGCGTGCCGGCGTCCACGGTCGATGAGGCCGCGCGCGCGATTCGCGCCGCGAAGAGGCCGATGCTGCTGCTTGGCGGCGAAGCGCTGGTCGGCGAGTCCCTGTTCAACGCGGGCCGCATCGCGGCGCGCTGCGGCCTGCGCCTGCACGCCGAGACCTTCAACCGCCGCGTGCAGCGCGGCGCAGGCCGCCTGCCCCTGGTGTTCGTGCCCTACCGCGGCGAACTGGCGCTGGAACTGATGGACGGCATCGACCTCATGGTGCTGGTCGGCGCGCGCTCGCCGTGCGCGTTCTTCGCCTATCCGAACAAACCCAGCGAGCTGATTCCGCCCGGTTGTCGCGTGCTGCCGCTCGCGCGCCCGACCGACGACGTCGCCGCCGCGCTGGCCGGGCTCGCGACCGCGCTCGACGCCGACGGCAGCGAGCCGTCGCGACAGGCGCTGCACCTGCCGGCCGTGGAGCCCGGCGCACTCGATACGCGCAAGATTGCCCAGGTCGTCGCGCGCCGCCTGCCTGAAAACGCCATCGTCATCGACGAGGCGATCACCGGCTCGCTGCCGGCGCAGCAGGCGACGATCGGCTGCCCGCCGCACGACTGGATCCAGCTCTGTGGCGGCTCCATCGGCAACGGCCTGCCGCTCGCGGTCGGCGCGGCGCTGGGCGCACCGGGGCGCAAGGTGATCTGCCTCGAGGGCGACGGCAGTGCGATGTACACGGCGCAGGCGCTGTGGACGATGGCGCGCGAAGGCCTGGACGTGATCAGCATCATCTACGCGAATCGCAACTATGCGATCCTGAATTTCGAGCTTGAGCGGGTGGGTGCCGGGACGCCGGGCGCGCGTGCGCGCTCGATGCTGAACATCGGTAATCCCGCCCTGGACTGGGTGGCACTCGCCCGCGGCATGGGCGTGGACGGCGTGCGGGTCGACACCGCCGAGGCCCTCGATGCCGCGCTTTCCCGCGCGCTCGCGGCGCCGGGGCCGCACCTCATCGAAGCGGTGTTCTGAACGGAATCATGGGCCGGCTTGCGCTTTGCGCAGCCGGTCCCCACCTGGAAAACAGCGGCGGTGTGCGGGGTGTCGCGCTGCCCGCGTGGTCTGTTTCCAGTCCAAGGAGGATGCGATGTCGCTGATCAAACCGTGGACCGTGCTGTTGCTCGTGCTCGCGCTGCCGCTGGGCGGCTGCGGTTACAACACGCTGCAGAGCACCGATGAAGCCATCAAGGCGCAGTGGGCGGAAGTGCTGAACCAGTACCAGCGCCGCGCCGACCTGATTCCCAATCTCGTCAAGACGGTGGAGGCCTTCGCGCGGCAGGAGCGGGAGGTGATCGTGGGGGTCACGGAGGCGCGCGCGAAGGTCGGCGGCCTCCAGGCGACGCCGGCCCTCGTCGACGACCCGGCGGCCTTCCAGAAATTCCAGGCCGCGCAGGGCGAGCTGTCCAGCGCGCTGTCGCGGCTGCTCGTCGTCTCCGAGCGCTACCCGGATTTGAAATCCGACGCGAACTTCCGCGACCTCCAGGCCCAGCTCGAGGGCACGGAGAACCGCATCGCCGTCGCCCGCAAGCGCTACATCGAGGCCGTGCAGGAATACAACACCACCGTGCGCCGCTTTCCGTCGAACCTGACGGCGATGGTGTTCGGCTACGCCACGAAGCCGAGCTTCACCGTGGAGAACGAGGCCGCGCTCGCGAAGCCGCCCGAGGTTCAATTCGACACCGGGACGCGCTGAGCCCGTGACGAGGGTGCGCGTACGCGGGCCGTTCGGCGCCGGCCTTCACCTGCTGATGCTGCTCGCGCTCTGCATCGGCATGGCGCGCGCGGAGTCGCCGGTCCCGCCGCTCAGCGCCCGCGTCACCGACACCGTCGGCGTGCTGGAGGCCGCGACGCGCACGTCGCTCGAGGCGAAGCTCGCCGCCTTCGAGGCCGAGCGCGGCGCGCAGATCGCAGCGCTCATCGTCGGCACGACCGGGGATGAGCCCATCGAGTCCTACGCGCTGCGTGTCGCCGAGGCCTGGAAGCTCGGGCGCGACGGGATCGACGATGGCGCGCTGCTGGTCGTTGCCCTCGACGACCGCGCGCTGCGCATCGAAGTCGGTTACGGGCTGGAAGGCGTGCTGACGGACGCGACCAGCAAGCGCATCATCGCCGAAACCCTCGTGCCGGCCTTTCGCGCCGGCGACTACGCCGGGGGCATCGCGCAGGGACTTGAGCGCATGATGGCGGTTGTCGCCGGCGAGGATCTGCCACCCCCCGCGCGCCGCACGCAGCACAACCCGTTCGCGCTCGCGCTGTTCCTCGCCGTGTTTTTCCCGCTGATGTTCCGTGGTCTGCGTGCAGCGCCGCTGCGGGTCGGCGCGTCGGGCCTCGTGGCTGGCGGCACGACGCTGTTGCTGACCCAGGTCGTCCCGGCGGCGGGGCTTTCGCTGCTCGTGGCGGGCCTGTTCGCGGGCCTCAACGGCGGTGGCGGGCCCACGCATTGGGCCAGCCACCGGCGTTACAGTGGGCACTGGCCAGGCGGCTGGACGGTCGGTGGTGGGGGCGGCGGCTTCGGCAGTGGTGGTTTTTCCGGTGGCGGCGGCGGTTTCGGTGGCGGCGGCGCGTCGGGGCACTGGTGATGGACCTCAAGCGCTGCTGGCGCCATCTCACGACGACCCGCCGTCGTGCGCTCCGCGACTTCCCGCCGGCCACGCTCGCGGCAATCGAGCAGGCCATCCGCGACTCGGAAGCCACGCATTCGGCGGAAATCCGCTTCGTGCTCGAACCGGCCTTGAACCTCTCCGCGTTGCAGGCCGGCATGACGCCGCGTGCGCGCGCCCTCGAACTGTTCGCGTCCCTCGCGGTGTGGGACACGGCGCGCAACAACGGCGTGCTCGTGTACATCCTGTTCGCCGACCACGCCATCGAGATCGTCGCCGACCGTGGCTTCACGGGGTGGGTCGACGGCGCCGGATGGCGCGGGCTCTGCGCCGCCGCCGAAGCTTCGTTCGGGCGTGGCGAATTCGCAGCGGGCTCGCTCGACCTGGTGGAACGCGTCGGCGCGCTCGCCGCCAGCCACTTCCCGGCCGATCCAGCCGCGCCTGACGACGTCGATGAACTGCCCGATTCACCGCTGTTGCTCTGACGGTATGACGCCCATGCAGCAGGACCAGCGGATCGAACGACAGGTCGAGCTCGAACTTTTGCGCGTCTACCACCGCGGAGTCCCGGCCGGCCAGGTCGCCGGGGTCATTGCAGCGATCATCGTCGGCGCCCTGGCATGGGAGGGTCGCGGTCACGCCTTCGTCGCGTGGTGGTGGCTGCTCGCGGGCGTCGTCGCCGTCCTGCGGTACGCGCTGACCCTGGGTTTCCGACGCGCGGACCGCGCCGGCCCGTCTGGTGAGCAGGCTGCGGCGATCAATGCAGTTCGCGCGAGCGTGCTGCTCGCGGGTCTCGTCTGGGGCGTCGGCCTCGTGCGGTTCTACGAGCAACTGTCCAGCGCGCGCGAACTCGTGATCTATCTCGGGCCGATGGTGCTGGTGTCGGGCGCCGTCCCGTTGATGGCACCCGTGCGCGGCGCCTACGAGCTGTTCGCCGCGGCCATCGTCGCGCCGTTCGCATTGATGTGCTTCGTCGAGGCCGATGCGACCCAAGGCGTGGTCGGCGCGGCGAGCCTCGTCTACCTGGCGATGATGATCCTGGGCGCGGACCGGCTGCGCCGGGTACTCGTCGAGAGCCTGCGCCTGCGCCTGGAAAAGGAGGCCCTGTCGCAGGCGCTGCTCGAATCACGCGAAGCCGCACTCGCGGCACAGGCCGAGGCCGAACGCGCGAACCGCGCGAAGAGCGATTTCCTCGCCAGCATGAGCCACGAGATCCGCACGCCGATGAACGCGATCCTGGGGCTCACCCACCTCGCGCTCGAGAGCGACGGCCAGCCGCAGCACGACTACCTGGAAAAGATCAGGCAGGCGGGACAGCACCTCTACCAGCTGCTCAACGATGTGCTCGATTTATCGAAGATCGAGGCCGGGCGCATGGACCTCACGCTCGCGCCGTTCGCGCCGCGGGCGCTCGTCGAACAGATTGTCGATACGCTGACGATGCAGGCGCGGGTGAAGCAGCTGCGCCTCGACGTGCGGGTCGCGCCGGACGTGCCCGATCGCCTCGTCGGCGATTCCGTGCGCATCATGCAGATCCTCGTCAACCTGGTCGGCAACGCCGTCAAGTTCACGGAAACCGGCGGCGTCGTCGTCGAGGTCGCGACGGCGCTCGGCGACGGGGGGCAGACCACGCTGCGCCTGACGGTATCGGACTCCGGCATCGGCATGACGCCGGTGCAGCGCCAGCGCATCTTCGGCGCCTACGCGCAGGCGGATGCGTCGGTGACGCGCCGCTTCGGCGGCACCGGCCTGGGCCTGTCGATCACGCGACGCCTGGTCGAGCTGATGCAGGGCGAAATCCGCGTCACCAGCGAGGTCGGCACCGGCAGTGTCTTCACGGTGGAACTCCCGCTGGCCGTCGCTGCACAGGCCGCGCCCGGCGCGATGACGGTGCCTCGCGACCTGCGCTTCGACGGGCGGCGCATCCTCGTCGTCGAGGACAACCCGGTGAACCAGCTGATCACCCGGGAACTGCTCGAGCGCCGCGGCGCGGTGGTCGAGGTCGCCGACAACGGCCGCATTGCGCTGGACATGGCGGCCGCAGGCGATTTCGACCTCGTGCTGATGGATGTGATGATGCCGGAGATGGACGGGCTGGAAGCGACGCGCCGGCTGCGCGCGATGCCAGGCACCGCCGCGCTGCCGATCATCGGTCTCACCGCGAACGTCGATCGCAGCGACCTCGACGCCTGCCTCGCGGCTGGCATGAATGCGCACGTCGGCAAACCCATCGTGCCCGACGAACTCTTCGCGCGGCTCGCCGACTGCCTGCCCCCGGACCCGTCGGCGCCCGTCAGTCCGGCAGGCTGAGCCCGAAGCAGACCCCGAGGGCCAGCATCAGCGACCACGCGTCGTCGCGGCCCGCGAGTTCGCGGATCGAGTGCATTGCGAAGGTCGGCACCCCGACGTCCACCGTGCGCACGCCGAGCACTGCGGCCGTGATTGGCCCGATGGTGCTGCCGCAGCCCATGTCGCCGCGCGCGACGAAGCTCTGCAGCGGCACGTTTGCGCGCGCGCAGGCCTCGCGGAACACCGCCGCCGTCTCGCTGTTCGACGCATAGGACTGGTTGTGGTTGATCTTCAGCACCGGCCCCGCGTTCAGCTGCGGCCCGTGGTTGGCGTCGTGCTTGTCCGCGTGGTTCGGGTGCACGCCGTGCGCGTTGTCGGTCGACACCAGCAGCGAGCGGGCCATCGCCCGCGCATGGGCCTCGCCGCCGCCGGACAGCCGTTCGAGCACCGAGCGCAGGAAGGTGCCGCGCGCGCCGGCCGCCGATCCGCTGCCCACTTCCTCGTGATCGTTCAGCACCACGAGGCGGTTGCCGGCCGCTTCGCAGTGACACAGCGCGGCCAGCGCCGTGTAGCAGCTGAGCAGGTTGTCGATGCGTGCCGCCGCGATGAACTCGCGACGCCAGCCGACGAAGGCCGCCGGCTGCAGATCGAACAGCGCGAGTTCGTAGTCGAGCACGGCGCCGCCCGCGAGGGACGGCTCCCCGGCACTGAGGCGTGCGAGCAGTTCCCGCCGCAGGTCGAAGTTCTCGCCGTCGCCGATGCGCGCGACGATCGCGGGCAGGTGCGTCTGCTTGTTGATTGCGCGCTTGTCGTTGGCCTCGCGGTCGAGGTGGATCGCGAGGCTGGGGATGCAGGCGACCGGTTCGCGGATGTCGACCAGCCGGCTCACGAGGTTTCCCGCGGCGTCGCGCAGCGTCACGCGGCCGGCGAGGCCGAGGTCGCGATCGAACCAGGGGTTCAGCAGCGCGCCACCGTAGACCTCTATCCCGAGCTGCCAGTAGCCCTGTGACTTCATCTCGGGCCTCGGCTTCACCTTCAGGCACGGGCTGTCGGTGTGCGCGCCGACCATGCGCACGCCGGCGGTTGCAAGCGGTTCCTCGCCGAGCACGAAGGCGGTCAGCGAGGAGCCGTTGCGGGTCACGAAGTAGCGACCGCCGGGCGTGAGCTGCCACGCGTCGCGCTCGTCGAGCGCGGTGAAACCCTGCGCCGCGAGCAGGCGCGACGCCGCAGCGACGGCGTGGAAGGGGGTGGGGGAGGCGTCGATGTAGCCGAGCAGGCCGGCGTTGAAATCGGTCTGGTTCATGTCTCGTCCGTTTCTCGTTCGGAGGGCGCCGCGGGCGGGTCGGGCCCATGCCGCTGGCGGACAGTTTACCCGCTGGCGCGACGGGCGGCTCTGCGCCCGCCGGCGCGCACCGGGCGCGCGAACTCTGATATAACTCGGCACGAGGCGCCGTCGCCCGGTCCCGCGACGGTTCATACCAATCCCGACATCGCTCGCGTGCCGCCATGGATATCGATCTCGACACCGGCAAGCTCGTCGTCTTCGTCGCCGGCTTCGCGCTCTTCTTCCTGCTGGAGACCCTGTTCCCGGCGCGGCCGTGGCCGGATGGCCGCCTGCGGCGGCTCGGCTTCCATGCGGGCGTCGCGGTGCTGAACACGGTGCTCGTCCGCGTGTTCGTCTACGTGCCCTTCCTCGTGTTCAGCGTCCACGTGGACGAGGAGGGCTGGGGGCTGTCGCGGACGCTCGGGCTCGTCGGCTGGCCTGAGATCCTGCTGTCGATCGTCGTGCTCGATTTCTTCGACTACGTCTGGCACCGGGCGAACCATCGCGTGCGTTTCCTGTGGCGCTTCCACAAGGCGCATCACGCGGACACCGCCATGGACGTGTCGACCGCGCTGCGCTTCCACCCGGGAGAACTGCTGCTCTCGGCGCTGGTGAAGGCGGCGTGGCTCGCCGTGTGGGGTCCGCTGGTCGTGGCCTGGTTCCTGTTCGAGGCCCTGGTGAGCCTCTGCGCGCAGTTCCACCACAGCAACATCGATTTTCCGGACCCCGTCGAGCGCTGGCTGTCCCTGCTCATCGTAACGCCGCGCTTCCACGCCGCGCATCACGCGGTCGATCGCCGCTACGGCGACGCGAACTTCTCGACGATCTTCAGCTGCTGGGACCGCCTGTTCGGCACCTGGGCACGGCCCGCCGACGGCGGGGCGACGACGCGCGGCGCCGATGCGCTCGGCCTGCCGGAAGCCCGTGAACTCGCGTTTTCGCCGCTGGCCTGGCTCGACGAGCCTTGCCGCCGCCGCAACCTCGAGCCCGGCGCCGCCGCGCTAGCGGCTCCGGCGGTTTCCGGTTAGCGTACGAGCGTCACGTTCACCCACCGAGGAGCCTCACGATGAAACTGATGCTTGCACTGCTGCTGTCCCTGCCGCTCGTCGCCTTTGCCGCCGAACATGGCGGTGCGCCGGCCGAAGACAAGGCGAAGGATGCGACCGAAAAGACCGAGGAAGCCGCGGCCCCGGCCGATCACGAGGGCAAGCCTGCCGAACACGGCGGCGCGCCGGCCGAAGAAAAGCCCTGAACCCCGTCCCCGCAGCCAGGACGAAGACGGGAACATGAAGCGCGGCGCGCTGTTGTTCGCGTTCTGCATGCTGGCCTGCGGGGCGCTCCTCGCTGACGACGCGCCGCGCAAGTTCTATGTCGAGGACATCAAGGCGGCGATGATGGCGCACATCGCCGCTCACCAGGACGCCGACGGCGTCTTCCGCATGCGGGACGACCGTACCGGCGAGATGCTCGCGCTGCGCTTCGTCACAATCCATGATCCGGTGCGCGTGATCGGGCGCGACACCTACTTCGCGTGTACCGATTTCAAGGTCGAAGGCGCGCCGGAGAAGGTCTACGACCTCGACTTCTGGATGCGCCCACAGGGTGACAGGCTCGAAATCTACGATGCGAAGGTGCACAAGGAGCCGCGCAAATCCCTGCTCTACGGCTGGTACAAGCACCCACGCTACACCTTCGTGAAGGACAAGGTGGTGTCCCTGTACTGAGGCACGGGGATAGCGCCGTGGCTGGGATGCAATGACGCGCAAAGCATCGCACGGGATGCCTGGCCCGCAGCGCTGGACCGCCGCGACAGGCGGGGACGCGCCCTGAGCATGCAGGATCCAGCTGCCGACCGCGGGCGCGTGGGCCGCGGGCTCGACGGCGCGGACGCCGCACGCCGCCTCGCCGCCGAGGGCCACAACGAATTGCCCCAGGACCGCCGCCCGGGCGCGTGGCGCACGGCCTGGCGCACCTGCACCGAGCCGATGTTCCTGCTGCTGGTCGCCGCCGGCGCGCTCTACGTCGTGCTCGGCGACCTGCGCGAGGCGCTGCTGCTGCTCTTCGCGGTCTGCGTCGTGATGACCATCACCATCGTCCAGGAGCGCCGCACCGAACGCGTGCTCGAGGCCCTGCGCGACATGACGAGCCCGCGCGCGCTGGTCATCCGCGACGGGGTGCAGCAGCGCATCCCCGGGCGCGAGGTCGTGCGCGGCGACCTGCTGCTGCTCGCCGAGGGCGATCGGGTACCGGCGGACGCGGTGATGCTGTCCGGCGGCGCGGTGGAGGTCGACGAATCCCTGCTGACCGGCGAGGCGGTTCCCGTCGGCAAGCGACCATGGGACGGCCGTGAGGAATTCGCCGCGCCGGGCGGTGACGGCTTGCCCTTTCTCTATGCGGGCACGGTGCTGGTGCGTGGCCAGGCCGTCGCGGAGATCCGGCGCGTCGGCGCCGCGACCGAACTCGGGCGCATCGGCGCGGCGTTGCGCGAGGTGCGCGTCGAACGCACGCCGCTGCAGCAGGAGATCGCCCGCATCGTGGGCGTGTTCGCGCCCGCCGCGCTGCTGCTGTGTGCGATCATCGTGCTGATCCTGGGCCTTGCGCACGGCGACTGGCTTGGTGGCATGCAGGCCGGCATCACGGTCGCGATGTCGCTGCTGCCCGAGGAATTCCCGGTGGTGCTGACGGTGTTCCTCGCGATCGGGGCGTGGCGCCTGTCACGGCATCGCGTGCTGACGCGTCGCGTCGCGGTCATCGAAGCCCTGGGCGCGGCCACGGTGCTGTGCGTGGACAAGACCGGCACGCTCACCGAGAACCGCATGAGCGTCGCCGCGCTCGCGTTGCCGGCGGGCGCGGTGTTCGATGTCGCCGGCGACCGCGCCGGCGCGCTTCCCGAGGCCTTCCACGAACTGCTCGAGTTCGGCATCCTCGCGAGCGCCGTGAACCCCTTCGATCCGATGGAGCAGGCCTTCCGCGCGCTGGGAGACCGTTACCTGCACGGCACCGGACACCTGCACGGGACGTGGCAGCTCGCGCACGAGTATGGCGTCGCGCCCGGCATGCTCGCGATGACGCACGTGTGGCGCACCCTGGAGCATGCCGACTACGTGGTCGCGGCCAAGGGCGCGCCGGAAGCAATCCTCGACCTCTGCCATGCGCCGTCGGCCCGCATCGACGCGGTGCGCGCCCATGTCGACGAACTGGCCGCGCGCGGCCTGCGCGTGCTGGCGGTCGCGTGCGGCACGCACCGGGGGACGCGGTGGCCGGACCGGCAGCACGATTTCGACTATGAGTTCATGGGCCTGGTCGGGCTCGAGGACCCGCTGCGCGCGGGGGTGGCCGACGCGGTGCGGGAGTGTCGCGAGGCGGGCATCCGCGTCGCGATGATCACCGGCGACCATCCCTCCACCGCACGCGCAATCGCGCGCCAGCTGGCACTCGAGCACGCCGACGACGCGGTCACCGGCGACGTGTTGCGTGAACTCGATGTGGACGAACTGCGGCGGCGGATTGCCGCCTCGACGGTCTTCGCGCGCGTGATGCCCGCGCAGAAACTGTCACTGGTGCAGGCCTTCATCGCGAACGGCGAGGTCGTCGCGATGACCGGCGACGGTGTCAACGATGCGCCGGCGCTGCGTGCCGCGCACATCGGCATCGCAATGGGCGCGCGCGGCACCGACGTCGCGCGCGAGGCGGCGTCGCTGGTGCTGACCGACGACGACTTCGCGTCCATCGTCCGCGCGGTGCGCATGGGTCGCCGCATCTTCGACAACCTGCGCAAGGTCACGAGTTACATCCTCGCGGTGCACGTGCCGATTGCGGTCATCGCGCTGCTGCCGCTGCTGTGTGGCTGGCCGCTGGTGCTGTTCCCGGTCCACGTCGTGTTCCTGCAGCTCGTGATCGACCCGGCCTGCTCGCTGGTCTTCGAACTCGAGGGTGAGGAACCCGGCCTGATGCGACGGCCGCCGCGGCGCCGGACGGAGCCGCTGGTCGACGCCGTTACCCTGCGCGCCGCGGTCCTGCAGGGCCTGGCCGCGACGCTCGCGGTGGTCGGCGTATACGCGCTCGCACTCCAGCGCCACCCCGCGGACGCGGCGCGCACGCTGGGCTTCACGACGCTGGTGGCGGCGAACCTCGCGCTGATCGTGCTGAACCGCTCGCGCCGGCGCGGGTGGCTGGCGAATCTCGTCGCACCGAACCCGGCCCTGCGGCTCGTGCTGCTGGCGGCCATCACCGGCTACGCGTGCGCGCTCACCGTGCCGTGGCTGCGCAGCCTGTTCCTGTTCGCATGGCCCGGTGGCCTGGCGCTGGCCGGCGCGGTGACGGCGGGCACGCTCGCCGTCGCCGTGCTCGACCCGTTCACACGGCAGGACCCGGTGCGGTCCGGTCCGTCCGGCTGAGGGCGGTGATTGCCCGCGCCGGTGTGCGCTCTGTATGCTGCCAACCGGTCTGCCCGGTCCGATCGGAATTCTGCAATGCAATATCCGCGCGTGCGCGCCCTGTGCTGTGCCCTCGTCATGTGCCTGTCGTTTGCCACATCGGCCCTGGCCGCCGGTGAGCAGTCGGAGGTCGATGTCTGGCAGACGCTGCTCAAGCCGCAGTACTTCCAGGATCGCCCGATCTCCGTCGACAAGGCCGTCATGGAACTGCGCGTGCCGGTGCGGGCCGAGGATTCCGGCGTGGTGCCGGTCAGCCTCAACGCGAAGATCCCGCAGACCCCCGAGCGCTACATCCAGAAGGTCTATGTCTTCATCGACAGGAACCCGAAACCGCTCGCCGGGCTCTTCCACCTGACACCGGCGATGGGCCGTGCGGACCTGTCGATGCGCCTGCGCATCAACCAGTTCACCTTCGTGCGCGTGATTGCCGAGATGAACACCGGCGAGCTGCACATGGACGAGGGCTACACACGTGCGAGCGGCGGGTGCTCCGAGCCGCCCCCGTTCCTGAAGCTGAAGGAGGCGCGCGCGAAGATCGGGCAGATGAAATTCCGCGCGAGCGACAGCAAGGACGAGTCCGGCGTTGCCCTTGGCCAGCTGATGATCAGCCATCCGAACATCACGGGCCTGCAGCTCGACCAGCGCACGCGCGCCTTCATCCCGGCGGAGTACGTGACGAAGGTCGAAATCAGCTTCAACGGCCAGCACATCATGACCGCGGAGACGGACATCTCGATCAGCGAGGACCCGAGCTTCCGCTTCTTCTTCAAGCCGCAGGGCGGCGGCACGATAGAAGCCCGCATGACCGATTCCAAGGGCCGCAGCTTCACGAAGACCTTTCCGGTCGAGGACGTCTGAGGAACCGATGTCGCAGTCGGCGAAAAAGCGCGCGAAGCAGAAGGTCCGCAGTCGAGTCGCGATGCATCCGCTGCTCGGCAAGGGCGGGGCGCACGCGAAGACCCGCAAGGCCGAGCGCAAGCGCGACAAGCAGGCGCTGGCAAAGGGCATCGCCGACGCTTGAGCCGGCCGGGGGGCCGGCGCGGCACGCACTGTCATGCCGCCGACATTTGTGAAGATTAAGGTAGTCACTTCACGTACATGACCGGAATGTGACATGCCCCGATACTCCCGGATTGCCGCAACGGCGCTCCTGCTGCTGGCCGCGACCCTGAACGCCTGCACGACCACCCAGGTCGTCGAGCGCCCGCTGGACGACGCGCTGCTCGACGCAAAGGTGCTGGACGTCATCCGAAAGAATCCCGCCGCGGTGCTCGAGGCGCTGCAGGCGCATCAGCGCGAACAGCAGGTCGCCGCGCAGAAAGCCGAAGAGGCCGCCCTCGCGGCGCGCCTCGCCCAGCTCGATCTTGCGACGGTCGCCACGGGTTCGCCGACCCGCGGCGCCGCCGACGGCAAGCTGCTGCTCGTCGAGTTCTCCGACTTCCAGTGCCCGTTCTGCGCGCGCGCCCAGGCGACGATCGACGAACTGATGCGCAAGCACGGCAAGGAAGTCACGCTCGTGTTCAAGCACCTGCCGATCGCGCAGATCCATTCCGAGGCCGTGCCGGCGGCGCGCGCCGCCTGGGCGGCCCAGCAGCAGGGCAGGTTCTGGGAATACCACGACCTGCTGTTCGGCGCGCAGGAAGCGCTCACGGCTGACAGTTACGCGGCCTTCGCCCGGACGCTGAAGCTTGACCTCGCCCGCTTCGAGCGCGACCGCACGGGCGAGGCATCGGCCGCCGCCGTCGAACGCGACCTGGCGCTTGCGAACAGTCTCGGCATCCAGGGCACGCCTTTCTTCCTCGTCAACCGCGAGCCGGTCTCGGGCGCCGTGCCGGTCGCGCAGTTCGAGGCGGCGCTGGCGAAGGCGCGGGCCGCGCCCTGAGGCGCCCGTGTCCGGCTTCCAAGTTCGGCGGTCGCGCTATAGATTGGCCGGGCGAATCCCGCGTGAGACTGGAAGCGCCGACATGAACGTTTCGACGATACTCTACGACGATCGGTCGACGGGGGGGCTGCACGCAGTCGCCGATGCCGACCACCTGTGGCTGACGAAGGCCGAGCTGGCACAGGCCACCGGCTGGAAGCTAGAACCCGAAGGCCTGTGCCGTGGTGACGCCTGCGTGCGCACGAACCCGACCTGGCTCGACGACCAGGGCCGGGTCGACCTCGCCGCTTTCGCCGCCTACATGGGCCAGCCCATCGTGCGCGAGGACGCCGCCGGCACCTGGGCCTTTGGTGACAACGTGAACGCGGTGCGCGATCAGCTCTTCTCGCTGCAGGCGCCCGATTTCACGCTGCCGGATCTCGACGGCAAGCTGCACTCGCTGTCCGATTTCCGTGGCAGGAAGGTTTTCCTCTTTTCCTGGGGCTCGTACTGAGGCTGTAGTTTCGACCTGTCCGTGTGGCAGGTGGTCTACGAAGAGCTGAAGAACGAAGGCCTCGAAATCATCGCCGTCGCGTTCGACACGGCCGGCAAGGCCGCGGTGGAATCGCGCATCCGCGCCACCGACATCGCCGAACGTCCGCCGATGCTCGGCCGGCTGATGGGCTGGTCGGACGAGCTGTGGTCGAAGCAGGCGCCGCCGGCCTACACCTGCCTCATCGACGAGGCGCACGTCGTCGCCGAACTGTACGGCATGGTCAACGTGCCGCAGGGCGTGTGGATCGACGAGCAGGGACGCATCGTGCGGCCGATCGAGTCGGCCGGCACCAGCGACGTGGTGCGCCACCTCGATCGCACGACCTTCGAACTGCCGGATGCTGTCGCTGCGCAGGGTGTGGCGCTGCGCAACCAGTACGTGGACGCGCTGCGCGACTGGGTGCGCAAGGGCGCGGCCAGCCGCTACGTGATGGCGCCGGACGAGATCCGCAAGCGCATGCGCGGGCCCGGCGAGGCCGACGTGCGCGCGGCCACGCACGTGCGGCTCGGTCGCCACCTGTACGCACAGGGCGCCCTGGAGCGCGCGAAGCACCACTTCAGGGAAGCGGTGCGGCTGTGTCCGGACAAGTGGAACTACCGGCGCCAGTCGAACATGCTCGACCCGGAGAGCGTGGGCCAGCTCAATGCGGGCCCCGACTTCTGGGCGGCGATCGACGCGCTGGGCGAGCGGCCCTTCTACCAGCCGGCGGACCTGGACGCCGCCGGCTGAGGCGGCTGTCCCGCAGCCCCCACCCGCTCGGGCTGTCTCTTGCCCACAGTGGTGCCCGCTCGTGGCTTGCTGTGAAAGAGGCGTGATCGAGCGGTCGGCTCTTCACCTCTCCCGTTCCGGGAGAGGTGAAGATCAACGCGCGGCCGGCCTCTCCCGCTCCGCTGTCTCTTGGTCCCCTTTGGGCGCGGGTACCGGGGTGCAGACCTTGACAGGCCACCGAGAACACCGAGAACACCGAGAGGATCGGGTGGGCAGGTGCCGCCCGGCCGGCATTGCCACGGCAGAGGCGCATTCCGCCATTCACCGTTTTTCTCCGTGTCCTCCGTGCGCTCCGTGGTGAAGCCCGGCGTTGCCGCGGCAACAGGCGCCGAATGTTGACCACGGAGCGCACGGAGGACACGGAGCAGTCGCATTTTCGAGCGTGGTCCGGGCAATGGCCATGCCGTCGACCGCTGGCTCAGCGCCACTCGAAAACTCTCGGTGTTCTCGGTGTTCTCGGAGGCCCAGCAGCACGTGGACACCGGCACCCGCGTCCAAATGCGACCAAGAGACAGCCCGTTCGGGTGGGGGCTTACTTCAATCAGCTGAGCCCATCGCCGTCAACGCGCAAGCTGCGCGCCGGTCTGCTGCGCGTCATCCTCTGCCGCGCGTGGATGCGTGATCGAGCCGAAGCGCAGGTAGAGCGCGGGCACCACGAACATGTTCAGCGCGGTGGACGACACCAGGCCGAACAGGATCACCAGCGCCATCGGCGCCTGGATCTCGCTGCCGGGTTGACCCATCGCCAGCGCGAGCGGCACCAGCGCCAGGCCCGCGGCCAGCGCCGTCATCAGGATGGGCACCAGTCGTTCCGTGGCGCCGCGCAGCACCGCCTCGCGCGGATTGGACATCCCCTCCCGCTCGCAGAGGTGGCGGATGTGCGCAACCAGCATCACGCCGTTGCGCGTCGCGATGCCGAACAGCGTGATGAAGCCGATCAGGGTCGCGACCGAGACGACGTTGCCTGCCAGCACCATGCCCGCCACGCCACCGATCAGCGCAAGCGGCAGGTTGATCATCACGAGCAGCGCATCGATGCCCGACCGGAACGCGAGGTAGAGGAGCAGGAAGACACCGACGGTCACGATCGCGCCGAGCACCGCCAGCGTCCGGGTGGCTTCCGCCGCGCTTTCGAACTGCCCGCCGTACTCGACGTGGTAGCCGACGGGGAGCTGGATGCCGGCCGCGACGCGCGCCTCGATGTCACCGACCACGCCCGCCAGATCGCGCCCGGCGACGTTCGCCATCACGACGATCTTGCGCTGCACGTTCTCCCGGCTGACCAGGTTCGGTCCACGCTCGCGGCGTACCTCCGCCAGTGCCGACAGCGGCACCTGCGCGCCGGCCGGCGTGACCATCAGCGCCGAACGGACGGTATCGAGGGAATCCCGCACCGCCGGGTCGTAGCGGACCACGAGATCGAAGCCCATCTGCCCCTCGAGCACCTTCGTCACCCTGGCGCCGGCCAGCGCGGCTTCGACGGCGGTCGCGACGTCGTCGATGTGCAGGCCGTGGCGCGCGATCGCGTCGCGCCGGAAGCCGATCGTCACGAAGGGAATATCGGCCTGCGTCTCCAGCGCGACGTCCACCGCGCCCGGCACTCCGGCGGCAATGGCTTCCACCTGTTCGCCCAGGCGCCGGAGTTCGTGGAGATCCGGTCCCAGGATCCCGATCGCGATATTGGCGCGCGTGCCCGACAGCATGTGGTCGATGCGATGGGAAATGGGCTGGCCGATCACGACGCTCATGCCGGACAGGGTGGCGAATTCCTCGCGCAGCGTGGCCAGCAGCGACGCCTTGTCCGCGCCCCGCATGTCGAGACTCGCTTCGATTTCGGAGGCGTGGATTTCCTGCGCATGTGGATCGGACGGCGCGCGGCCGGTCCGGCGCGCGGTCGCCACCACTTCGTCGTGCGAGAGCAGGATTTCCTCCACCCGCCGGCCCATGCGGTCGGACTCGGCCAGCTCGGTGCCCGGCAGGGTCGTGATGTTGACCGTGAGGCTGCCCTCGTTGAAATCGGGCAGGAAGGAACGCCCGGCGTGGATGAAGGCGAAAACGGCGATCGCGAATGCTGCGAGCGCCAGCGCGGTCACCCATCCCCACCGCCCGAGCACTCGCCGCAGCGCCGCGGCGTAGCCGCGCTGCAGCGTGCCCAGCAGCCGCGGTTCCCGCACTTCGCCCGTGTGTCCGGGCCGCGCGAGGAACATCAGTGCGAGCACCGGCGTGACCGTGATCGCCACCACCAGCGACGCGCCCAGCGCGACGACATAGGCAAAGCCCAGCGGCGCCAGCAGGCGTCCCTCGACGCCGGCGAGGAAGAACACCGGCACGAACACCAGCATGATGATCAGCGTCGCGAAGACGATCGAGCCCTGGATCTCGGCCGTCGCCTCGAACACGACCTCCGCCAGCGGCAGCCGGTCTGGCAGCGGCCGGCGCGCGTTCTGCCGCAGTCGGCGCACGATGTTCTCGACCACGATGATCGCATCGTCGACCAGCGCGCCCAGCGCAATCGCAAGCCCGCCGAGCGTCATCGTGTTGAGCGTGCCGCCGAACGCGGACAGCGCCAGCAGCGCCGCGATCAGGGACAGCGGCAGCGCAATCAGGGTGACCAGGGTGGCGCGCACCGACAGCAGGAAGACGAACACGATGGCGATGACCAGCAATGCGCCGTCGCGCAGGGCGGTCAGCAGGTTGTCGATGGCGCGGTCGATGAAATCGGCCTGGCGGAAGATGTGCGACTCGATACGCATGCCGGCGGGCAGCGCAGCCTGGAGGCTCGCGAAGGTCGCATCGAGACGCGCTGAAAGTGCCAGCGTGTTGACGCCCGGCTGCTTCTGGATCGCGAAGATCACCGCCGGCTTGCCGTTGTGCGCGCCGGTGCCGCGCACCGGGCCGACCCCGATTTCCACGCGACCGAGATGGCGCACGAGCACCGGTTCGTTGCCACGGGTGGCGACGAGGGTGTCGCCGATGTCGTCGAGGCTCGCGATCCGGCCGATGCCCTGGATCAGGTATTCCTGGCTGTTCTCGCGGTAGAAGCCCGCGGGCACGTTCGCGTTCGACGCACGCAAGGCGTCGAGCACCTCGCCCACCGGCACCTCGTAGGCGGCGAGACGGGCCGGATCGAGCGTGACCTGGTACTGCTTTTCGTCGCCGCCGATGGTGAGGACCTCGGCGACGCCGGGCACGGCGAGCAGCCGCTTGCGGACGATCCAGTCGGCGGTCGTCTTCAGTTCGACACCGCTCGCGCTGTCCGAGGCCAGCGCGATGAACATGATCTCGCCCATCACCGAGGCGGCGGGCGCCATCTGCGGCGGCGGCAGTCCGTCCGGCAGCGCGCCGCGCGCGGTCTGCAGCTTTTCGGCGACCGTCTGTCGCGCGGCCGGCACCGCCGTGCCCCAGTCGAATTCGACGGTGACCACCGACAGCCCGACGCTGGAAATCGATCTCACGCGTCGCACGCCCGGCGCGCCGTTGAGGGCGGTCTCGATCGGGAAGCTCACGAGGTTCTCGACCTCGACGGGCGACATCCCGCTGGCCTCCGTGACGACGGTCACCGACGGCGCCGTGAGGTCCGGGAACACGTCCACGTCCATCCGCGTGGCGTGGTAGCCGCCCCAGAGCAGCAGCAGCGCGGCCGTGACCAGCACGAGCAGCCGGTTGTGCAGGGAGCCCCTGATAATCGAAGCAATCATGTCGCTGCCCTCAATGTGCGTGCCCGTGGCCCATCGCCGCGGGTGCAGTGGCGGCGAGACGAACCTGGTAAGCCCCCAGCGACACCACCCGCTCGCCAGCCGAGACGCCCGACTCGACGGCAACCCAGTCGCCGTCGCGCACGCCGGTGCGCACCACGCGGCGCGCGAAGGATTCGCCGTCGAGCATCACGAACACGACGTCCTGGCCATTGTCGTCGACGATGGCGGAGGCCGGGACCGCGAGCCCGGAGACAACCCGACCCACGAATACCCGCGTCTGCACGCGCATGCCCGCGCGCAGCGTCCCGTCCGCATTGTCGATTTCGAAGATCGCCGGCACCGTGCGGCTGTGCTCGTCGACCAGGCCACCGAATGCGACGAGCCGGGCGTTCCTGCCGACCTCGAGGACCCGCGCGCCGGTCTCGCCGTCACGCTGGAAGAAGATGCCCTCGGGCGTGGTGATGCGTCCGAGGTCCGCTTCCGCGATGCTGGCCTCCAGCCACACCTGAGCGAGGTCCGCGACGTGTATCAGTGCCTCTCCTTCAAGCACGGCGGCGCCGCGTGTCGTGCGGACGTCGACCACGGTGCCGGCCAGCGGCGAGCGCAGCGGGATCCCGCCGCCCTCGCCGCGGGCCGTGCCGATCCGGCGCTCCGCGGCGCGAAGTTCCGTGCGGGCCAGGCGTTCGTCATGCTCAGCCGCAAGGACACGGGAGGCCGCAACGACCTCGGCTTCGACCAGCTGGCGCAGGCGGCGCGCGGTCTGCGTGGCATGTTCGGCCCTGATGCGGGCCCGTTGCACGTCGGCCTCGAGGGTCGCCAGGTCGACCCCGGTGGCGAGACGCGGCATCAGCGTCACGAGCACCTGGCCCTTTTCCACCGGCAATCCGACATGGGGAAACGCGGTGTCGCCGGTCTCGATCACGCCGGCCGCGGGGCTCACGATACGGGCCTCGCGATCGGCGGCGGGACGGATCAGCGCGGTGGCCGCCACCGACTCGCGCAGTTCGCGCGTCTGCGCCGGCACATGCGCGAAGTCGAGCTTCCACTGTTGCTCCTTCGTGAAGGAAATCGCCCCGCCGTTCTCTTCTTCCGCTGGCAGCGCCGCCGCGGCGGCACTGGCGTCGGGATGAACGACGACCTCGCCGAGATCGTGCTCGTGGCGGCGGTCGCCGATTTCCAGCGTGAGGAGCAGCCGGCGCTTGCCGGCCGCGCCGGGCTTGAGCACCGGCCGGAAGATGCCCGGGGTGTCGCTCACCGGGGCCTCCGCGCGATCCGTCGCACCGCCGTCGCTGGTCAGCGTGACGACGAGCCTGCCCTCGTCGACCGCCTCGAAGCGCTCGCCGAGCCAGGTGAGATGGGCCGCAAACGCGGCATCCTCGCCGCTCACCAGCGGCGGGTACTCGACGAACAGTTCGGTGGTGGGGCTGAAGTGGGTGACCGAGATTCCGCCGCCGTGCCCGTGCCCGTGCCCGTGGTCAGTCTCGGTCGCCGGCTCCGGGTGGGCGGGATGCTCGTCGTCATGTTCATGCGAGCAGGCGCCGAGCAGCAGCGCGCCCAGGATCAGCGCGCAGCGCGTGTACTTATTCATGGGGTGAAACTCCGGCAATCTGGTCGAGGTCGATGCGCGCGATTCGCGCGCGGTAATCGAGATCGAGGCTCATCAGTTCGGTATCGAGTTCGCTGCGGTAGGCGTCGATGAGATCGAGCACGCCGCCTTCACCCGCGGCGTAGGCGGCGCGCGCAATCCCGGTCAGCTCGCGGGATTGCGCGAGACCCTCCCGGCGGAAGGCCAGCGCCGACGCATGCAGCTGCGAGGCTTGCTGCCACAGCCCGCCCAGTTCCGCATCGAGGCGGGCGAGCCGCAGCGCGTGTTCGGCGCGCAAGCCCTCGCGCAGCGCCGCGGCGCGTTTCGCGGCCGGCTGGCCACGATCGAACACCGGCAGCGGCATCGAGAGGGACAGCATCACGCGGTCGTTGTCGCCGCGCGCTTCCTCGATGACCCGGTTGCCGATGCCAACGGTCATCTCGGGGATCCACGCCCGCTGCGCAATCCGCAGTTCCTCGGACGCGGCATCCGCGCGCGCCAGCAGCGCGGCGAGATCCGGGCGCGCGTGCAGGGCCGTGCGCAGCGGTTCGAGCGCCGGCGGGGACAGCGGCAGCGGCGAGCCTGTCGGCTGCAGGTCCTCGCCCTGTGGAAGGTCGAGGTGTGCCGCGAGCGCCGCCCGGCTGCGCGCAAGCTCGGCCGTGGCCGTCGCCAGCCGTACCCGCGCGCCCAGCAGTTCGCGCTGCACGCGGCGCCGGTCATAGCCCGAAGCCTCGCCGGATTGCGCGAGCTTCTCGATGAGGCCGCCCGTCGTCGAGAGGCGGGCAAGGCCGTCCTCGAGCGCAGCGACGATGCGAGACCGGTACAGGGCTTCGCCGAACGACTTGCGGACTTCGGCGATCGCGACCTGGCGAGCGCCAAGTGTCTCGCTCTCGGTGGCGCTGAGGCGCAGCGTCGCCGCGTCGCGCGCCAAGCCCCGGCGGCCCGCGAGGTCGAGCTGTTGCGAGAGTTCGTAACTGGTCTCGATCGTGCGATCGCCGGCGGTGGTGAAGCCCTCGCGGTTGATCGAGGCGCGCGGGTTCGGCAGCAGCGCCGCTTCTTCCACGTCGGCTTCGGCAAGCATCCGCCGGCTGGCCTCCAGGGCCTGGAAATCCGCGCGGGCCAGCGCCGCGGCGATTGCTTCAGGCTCGGTGATTTCCCTGGCCGACAGGGACGGGCCCGCGCACAGCGCGAGCAGCATGATGAACATTCGGTGGCCGCGGCGACGAACAGGCAATGCTCGCGCGCCCGCGGCCGGGTCTGCTTGAATTCCCACGGGGAAGACTCCTTCCTGGCTGACAGTCGCGTGCGCGCGGCAAACGGGCGCCACGCGCGCGCTTCAGGTTGTCACGGACGGAAGTCGGGGCGCGGTGGTCTGAAGAGGGGGTGCGGATTCGCGGTCGCGAGTGCCATCGCCCGGTCGGCTCGCCGGAACGGCGAACTCAGGCTCGGCAGCGTCGCGGAAAATTCGACGGTATTGCCCGGCAGGTGCCCGAGCTGGTGGCCCAGGTTGTCGTGCTCGTCCAGCGCATGGCCTTGGTCGTGGGTGGCGTGCCGCGTAGCGTCGTCGCTCGCGGCCCATGCGTGGTGCCCGTCATGCGAGTGGATATCGTGCGAGGCGCCGGCCACACCCTGGGCGAAGGCCGGCGAGAGAAAGGAAGCCAGCAGCACGATCAGCGTGATCTTCGCGGCGCGTTGCAGGTTTCGGTGGAGCATCCAGGGCATCGTATGTCCGGTGCCCGGGAGTATCAACGAGCGCGCGCGTGGGCGGTCGGCGCGGCCGGACCCGTGCGCCCGGCGACCTGCCGGCCAGCTCGTCCTCTCTGCCGTGAACCGTGACCGGCCAAGCGCGACGCCGGCCTCAGCCTGCCGCCGTCGGTGGGATGGCGTAGGTGCCCGTCGCGTGCGCGACCGGCGCCGGATCGGCGTCCGAATAGAGCGTCACCTCTCCCATCGCGAGCCTGCGGCCGACCTTCAGCAGGCGGCACACCCCGATGAGGTCGCGTTCCGCCGACGGTTTGCGCAGGTAGTTGATGGTCAGGCTGGTCGTCACCGCCATCGGCACGATGCCGATCTCGGCCAGCAGCGCAACGTAGAGCGCGGTGTCCGCGACCTCCATCATGACCGGCCCGGACACCGTACCGCCCGGTCTCAGGTCCGCCTCGCTGATCCGCCGGCGCACGGTCGCGCCGAGCCGGCCGCACAGTTCGACCTCGCTCTTGCACTGGGGAAAATCCGTCGCCAGGAAATGCGTGAGTTCTTCGCGGGTGGGCATGTGTTGCGCTTCGTGAGGGGTGCGGTTGGCGCCAAGTCAGTGCGCGGACACGCGGCCTTCGCAGGCCGCGAGCATGATCGCGAGCGGCGCGGGCGTCGCGAGCCGGTGGTCCTCGCCGATCTCGACGAGCGCCGTGCGGGGGAGGCCGCTCGCGCTTACGAGCGCCTCGGAATCGGCGTAGGGGATCACGTCGTCCGCCTGGCTGTGGATGATGATCGTGCCGGGCTTCGCGGTCGTCGCGCTGCCCCAGTTGCGCCACGCCGGGCAGAGCAGGACGAGCCGGGCATTGCCGCTGTCGATGTTCATCGCGAGCGCGCCGCCGCGGCTGGAGCCGACGACGACCTCGGGCCGGTGCCGGTCGAACTCGCGTTGCGCGGTCGCCAGCGCCGCGGCGAAGTCGTCGTCGTCGAGCGCGGGATTGATGACCTCGTGGCCGTGATCCTTCAGCCAGGTCGGCTTGACGCCGCCCGGCACCGAGTGCCAGCCGTGGAGAAACAGGATGCGCATCGGGGGCTCGCCGTCGGATCAGGGCGTCGCGGTGTCGCGACGCGCAGGCGCCCCGGCGCGTTCGAGCATGTCGTCCACGGTTGGCCGCATGCTCAAGGTCCCGTCGATTTCCACCACCGGCAGCTTGAACGGCCCGTCGGGGATGCCGGCGGCGTCCATCTTCGCGAAGAGCGCCTTGCGTACCGCCGGATCGGTCGTGCGCAGGTAGCGGAAGGGCACGCTCGCGACGTCGAGGGCGACGACGGTGGAGCGCGTGTAGCCGCAGCTGTCGCGGCCGTAGACGATCACGCGCGGGGTGGTCGCCTCGGCGCGGGCGGACACCGGGAGGGCCGCGAGGACCAGCAGCAGGCAGATGAGCAGGCGTCGGGGCGTCATGCGGTGTTGGAACGTTGGCGCTGCGGATCGGCGCGGCTGGGACCTTAAACCATGACGCGGGCGTCGGCCAGCGCGCGGCCTCAGTCGAACGCCGGGTCCAGCATCTGCGCCATCGGGAACGGACCCTTCGAATGCGGGCCCCAGAAGATGCGTACGGCCAGCGAACCGGTCCAGCAGTCCTCGTCGCCCAGCGTCGCGTACTCGATGCCGGTCATCAGCTTCACGCGATGCTGCGCGAGGTAGAAGTTGAGACCCATGTAACCCGCCTGGTAGAGATCGCCGCGGTTCAGGCCCGCGAGCCGCTCGTAGCGGCGTTGCGCGCGCAGGCCGGCGTCCTCGTCGCTGCCTGCGAGCTGGTAACGACCGACGGCCTGCATCCAGTGCGTGATGAACACGCCGGGCTGGAGGTTCAGCCCGATCGCGTCGCCGTCGTTGGCGCCGAGGCCGGCCGTGATCTCGGTGACGAGTGACGCGGGACCCTGCGTCAGGATCAGCGCGGAGGCGACGCCCTGGTCGAAATGGTCGAGGTTCGTCGCATTGTCGTTCGCCTCGCTGTGCACGAACGAGATGTTCAGGAACGCGGAGTCGGTCGGGATGTGGTCACCGATGTCGCGTGTCGCCGTCGCGAGCAGCGAGTAACCCGAGTCGAGGTCGGTGAACGCGTCCTTCATGTCGCGACTGGTCTTGTTGGAGAACACGCCGCCGTACCAGGACCAGCGCTGCGCCTTGCCCGACAGCGTGACCGCCGGCGTGTAATCGGCGGCGAACATGTTGGTCAGCATGCTGCGTTCGAGGTAGTTGATATAACGGCTCGAGACGTTGCGATCGTGCGTGAAACGATGCTTCTGCTGGCCGACGGTCAGCACGAATGCGTCGCTGAACTTCCACGCCGCCCACAGCTCGGTGAAGCCGTTGTAGAAGGGCTCGAAGTCGCTGCCGCTCACCATCTGCACGTGCAGCGTGAGCCGGTCGAACATGCGTGCCTGGCCGCCCATGCGGTAACGGCGGTCCTCGTAGCCGTCGTCCTCGCCGTTGCTGCCGTCGGCCCAGTGCCACTGGCCGTGGTAACGGCCCAGCAGCCAGGCCTCCTGCACGACGGGGTTGCTGTCGCTCTGATAGACGAGACCGAGGTTTTCCAGCGGTGGCGCGGGCGGCGCGGTTTCGTCGGCGGCGACGGCCAGCGTGGTGGCCAGCAGTGCGGCGGTCGTGAGCAGGCATCGGCGCGGGCGCAGTGGCATCGACTGAAGACTCTGGCAGGTGCTTGGGGACGCGCGCCGGTCGCTGTGGCGCGCGGGCGCGGAATATTACATGTATATGAATTTTTGGATACCGGGCCCGCATCGACTGCGGCGGCAGCGCCGCCCGCACGCGCCTGTGGCGCCGGCGGCCCAGGTCGGAGTGGCGAGCGGGCAGGTGAGCGGCGCCGGGCCGCCGCGTGACGGTCGCCGGCCCGGCCTTGCGGCCGCCGGATGAAGCGCAGCCGAACAGGCGGCGGTCCCCGCGTTCGCGGCCTGGCAGGTTGTCGGCTCGTCGCCGGCGTGCAGCTGCAGGGCGTGGGTGGGTGAGCCCCCGGCAGGCCTGGTCACGGATGCCCGCGTGCTATCCGCCTGTCTCCTGCTCACATTTTTCCCAGCGGCGCGACATGAAGCCGTCGCAGGAGAAAAGGTGTCAGATTTGAAATCTGACACCTTTTCTCCGATGACCCCCGAGCATCACCCGCCAGCATGAACGAAGCTTCCCGGCAGGCGCGGGGGCCGGCGTTCTTGTTCGTACGGGCCACCGACAACGCCGAAAACACCGAGGGGGATGGTCTGAAAGGTCCAAGGCCTGCCGGTGCTGACAATGGCATCAAGAATGGTCAGCGGAGGAGAAAAGGTGTCAGATTTGAAATCTGACACCTTTTCTCCCCTCGACCGGGGAGCACCCGGAGAAGTCGCTTGCTTCGACCGTCGCCCGGGCGATGAACATGACTTCCACCGCAGGCTCAGCCCCGCTCGAACAATCCCGGTCTTCCCGGTGTTTTCGATGGCCCATGAGGACCCGGACACCGGCAGCAGCGCCCGAATGTGACCAGGAGACAGGTGGTATTCGCGGAGACTCCACGGGCGCGCGGCCTGCTGCGTCCCGGGAAATCCCCGCCGGGGGCTCAACCCGCCGCGCGCAGGAAGTCCAGCAACACCTGGTTGAAAGCGGCGGGTTGTTCGATGTTCGACAGGTGGCCGGCGCGTTCGAGGATCGCGAGGCGCGCGCCCGGGATCCTCGCCGCCATGTCGCGCGCGATGGACGGCGGCGTCAGGCTGTCCTCGTCGCCGCAGATGACGAGGCTGGGCACCCTGACGGCCTCGAGCCGGGCGACCGGTTCGTAACGCGTCATCGCCTCGATGGCCTTGATGTAGGAGTCCTTGTGCAGGGCCGTCATGCTGTCGATCAGTCGCTGCAGCGCGAACTCCGAGGCGCCCTTGCTGAGCAGCGTGGGGGCGACGACCGGTGCGATGTCGCGCGGCTCCTTGCCGTCGATCAGCGGCTGCTTGCGCGAGGAAATGAACTGCTCGCGTTGCTCGCGCGTGATCGATGCACCGTAGCCCGGAAAGGTGTCGCACAGCACGAGGCTGGCGACGCGGGTGGGAAAGCTTTCGTAGAAATCGAGTGCGATGCGCCCGCCCATCGACAGGCCGACGAGGTGCGCCCGCTGCACGTCGAGGTGATCCAGCAGGCGCAGCAGGTCGGCGGCGAAGGCCGGAAAGGCGAGCGGGCCCTCGTAATCCTCGCTGTCGCCGTAGCCGCGCGCGTCCCAGGCCACCGCGCGAAACTCACCGGCCAGCGCGGCGACCTGCTCACGCCAGTTCGTGCGGTTGCCGCCGATGCCGTGCATGAAAACGACCGTCGGCCCGCTGCCGCTCGCCTCGTAGGCGATGCGTGGCGTGCCCGGAACGAATGCGGTGCCCGCCACGGTGGCGCGCTCAGGCGTACCAGGGCAGCGGCATCGGCTGGCCGTCCTGGGTCTCGACCTTGACCGGCGACATCGCAAGGGTCGCGATGATGTGGAGGTCCTCGGTGCCGTTGTTGCAGATCTGGTGCACGACGTTCGCCGGGATCACGAGGGTCTGGTCGGCCTTGAACGGCAACTCGCGGTCTTCGAACCTGCACACGCCGGCGCCCCCCATGATCACGATCACCTCTTCACAGTCGTGGCGATGCACGGGCGTCGTGGCGCCGGCCGCGATGGTCTGGCGCCAGACTTCGAAGCTCTTCAGGCCGTCCTGGTGGCCGGCCAGTGTCTGGTGTTCCAGTCCGGGCAGGTTGTGCATCGGCATGGCGGGATTGTGATTGACGTGCATGGTCGAAGTCTCCTGAAGCTGCGATGGCCTATAGCAACGGAGGGCGGGAACGCTGTCAAGCGAGCTAACTTGCTGCGCTGCCGGAAAAATGTTCCCGGCGCGACGTTCATGGTCGCGCGCGGGCCGCGTCCGCCGGCGGCGTGCGGCCGAACTGGAGTTCGTGCAGCACGAGGCCGGCGAGGATGAGGCCCGTGCCGCCCGCCACGCGTGCGCTGATGGTCTCCGCGTTGAAGACGTGTCCGAGCGCCAGCGAGAACACCGGCGTCGCGAAATTGATCAGCGCGACCTGCGTCGCACGCAGGTGCCGCAGCACGTGGTAGTACAGCGTGAAGCCGGCGGTCGTCGCGACCACGCCGAGATACGCGATGGACAGCAGCGCCTGAGCGGGCAGCGCGCGCGGCCACGCGCCGTCCAGCACGAACCACGTCACTCCATACGCCGGCAGTGCGAGGGCCATGCTGCCGCCGACCGAGGCCAGCGCGGGCATGTGGACGTCCAGCCGCTTGATCCACACGCCGGACGTCGAATGCAGGACCACTGCGAGCAACACGGCGCCGATGCCCACGGCCGCCGCGGGGCCCGCGTTCATCGAGTCACCGTAAATCAGGAACAGGCCGCCCAGCGCGAGCGCCTGCCCCGACAGCCGCCTCGGCGAGAGGGCCGCCTCGCCGAGCAGGATGCGCGACAGCAGTGCCGTCACCAGCGGGCTCAGGCCGAACAGCACCGACAGCCAGCCGGAGGGCATGTGCTGCGCGCCCCAGTAGGACAGCAGCATGGCGCCGTAGATGCCGAGCGCACCGGCCGTGTAGTGCACGAGTGCCGCACGGTCCAGCGGCAGGCGCGTGCGGGTCAGGAGCAGCAGCAGCCATACGCAGGCGCTGCCGAGCAGCATGCGGCTCATCACGCCGAACAGCCAGCCGGGGCCTTCGCCGCTCCACTTGATCGCGAGCGGCGTGGTGGCCCAGATGATGATCACGCAGGCATAGGCGGCTGCGACGGGCACGGTCTGTTCCGCAGTGGGGAAGAGGCCGTCATGTTAGCGCGGACGGCCGGTCGCACGTGCGGGCTGATTCAGGTCAGGGCACACTTCGCGTTTCGAATGTAAAAGTCGGTCAAGCTGCGCTGGCCGCAGCCGAAACCGTCATCGAAGCCGCGCACAATCGGAACAGAAACAACATGAACATGGAGTCAGGCATGGCGAATCCCGCGTCCGTGGTCCCGCTGCTGGGCCAACCTTCATTCGTGACCCTGCAAAGTCACGTCCTTGCCGAGGAACGCCGCCACCCGGGCGCGACCGGCACGCTGTCGTGGATCATCTCGGCACTGTCGATCGCCTCCAAGAGCATCGCCGCCAAGCTGCGGACCGCCGGCATCGAAGACGTGCTCGGTGACGTCGGCAGCGAGAACGTCCAGGGCGAGCGCCAGCAGAAGCTCGACGTCATCGCCAACCACCTGCTGATCCAGTTGCTGCGCTCCCGCGAGGGCGTCGCGGTGCTCGGTTCGGAGGAGAACGACGAACTGTTCCTGGTCGACGCCGCGGGCGCCGGCGGGCACCGCTACGCGGTGCTGTTCGACCCGCTCGACGGCTCGTCCAACCTCGACGTCGGCGGCGGTGTCGGCACCATCTTCTCGATTTTCTCGCTCGGCGACGGCGCGTCGAACAGCCTGCAGCGGGGACGGCGCCAGGTTGCCGCCGGCTACGTGCTCTACGGCTCGTCGACGATTTTCGTGCTGACGACCGGCCAGGGCGTCCACATGTTCGTGCTCGACCCGGCGGTGGGGGCGTTCATCCGCGTCGCCGAGCACCTGAGGATGCCGACGCGCGGCAAGACCTACTCGGTCAACGAAGCGAACCTCGACAGCTTCCCGGCGGGCTACCGCCGTTATCTCGCCCAGTGCCGCGAGCAGGGCTATTCCAGCCGCTACGCCGGTGCGATGGTGCTCGACGTGCACCGCGTGCTCATCAAGGGCGGTATCTTCCTCTATCCGCCGACCGCGAAGGCGCCGGCCGGCAAGCTGCGCCTGATGTACGAGGCGAACCCGATGGCGATGCTGATCGAACAGGCGGGCGGTGCGGCGTCGACAGGCGAGCTGCCGATTCTCGACGTCGAGCCGACGGAACTGCACCAGCGCGTGCCGGTGATTCTGGGCAGCGTCGACGAGGTTGCCGCGCTGACGGCGATGCTGAAGGACTGACGCGAGCGCTGGGCGGGCCGCGACGGCGGGTGCCTCGGCCGCGACGGCCGGGCACCTGGTTTCAATGCACCCGGAACAGCTCGCGCGCGAGTGCGACCCGTTCGAGGGGGGTGTCCGGAATGCTTTCCAGACGGTCGATCGCCTCGAGGCGGCCGCGCAGGCCGCGCCGGTTCGCGATCTGGATCGCGAGGCCCGGGCGGGCGTTCAGCTCCAGTAGCAGTGGCCCGTGCGTGCGGTCGATCACGATGTCGACGCCCAGGTAGCCCAGGCCCGTCAGTTCGTAGCAGCGAGCGCCCAGTTCGAGGAGCTGCGACCAGTTCGGGATGGCGATGTGCGACAGCGTCACGCCGAAGTCCGGGTGGTCGGCGACGGTGCGGTTCTGCCACACGCCGTGCACCGTCAGGCCGGTCGCTATCTCGATGCCGACGCCCACCGCGCCCTGGTGCAGGTTCGCCTTGCCGTCGGACTGCCGGGTCGGCAGGCGCACCATCGCCATCGTCGGCACCCCCCGGTAGACCAGCAGGCGGATGTCGGGCACGCCCTGGTAGCTGACCGGATCGAAGATCGGGTCGACCCGCACGCGGTACTCGACCATCGCGTCGTCGGGCACGCCGCCGAGGCTGTAGATGCCGCTGAGGATGTTCGAAACGTGGAACTCGACTTCGTCGAGCGTGAGCCCCCGGCCGTCCGGCTTCACGACGAGATCCTTGCGGCGACCGTCGATCACGAGCACCCCGCTGCCGCCGCTGCCGTGGGCCGGCTTGATGACGAACTCGCTGTAGGGCGCGAGCCGCTCGGCCAGCTTGGTCAGGTCGTGCTCGGTCTGGAACACCGCGTACAGCTGGGGCACCGCGATGCCGGCCTCGATCGCGAGCCGTTTCGTCGTCAGCTTGTCGTCGACGAGCGGGTAACGGCGGCGCGGGTTGTGCCGCATGATGTATTCGCGGTTGCGGGCGTTGAGGCCCAGCACGCCCGCGTTGCGAAGTTTGAGCCAGGTGTCGAAGAACATCGTCGTATCAGCGCTTGGCGAGGTCGCGGAACCGCAGGATTTCGCTCAGGCGGTAGCCGGTGTAGGCGCCGAAGCACAGGCAGGCGGCGAGCACGACGAGCAACAGTTCGGGGAACGTCGACATCAGGTACACGAGATGCGGTTCGGTCATCGCGTAGTAGCCGGCGATCGCGACAAACAGGCTGCCGATGAATTCCTTGATTGCCGTGCCGGGGCCACGCTCTTCCCACACGATGCTCATGCGCTCGATGGTCATCGTCAGGATGACCATCGGGAACAGCGCGATCGACAGGCCCTGTTCGATGCCGAGCTTCGCCGACAGCAGGCTGATCGCGAGCATGATGCCGATCGTGATCACGAGCACGCTCGCCAGGCGCGGCATCAGCAGCAGGCGCAGGTGCGTGAGCGCCGTGCGGATGGCGAGGCCGGCCGACACCACGATCAGGAACAGCGCGATGCCGGCGACGAGCTTCGTTTCGCGGAACGCGAGCGCGACCAGCACCGGCATGAAGGTGCCGAAGGTCGGCACGCCGACGACGCCGCGCATCAGCACGATCACGAAAGCCCCCAGCGGCACCATCAGCAGCACGCGGTAGACGTTCTGCGTGCGCACCGGCATGTCGTTCAGCGACAGCGCCATCAGGCCCGTGTCGAGCTTGGACTCGATGGTCTTGGCGACCGACAGTTGCGGCATCGGCGTCCGGTTGCCGGAGAAGCCGACCTCCACCGCGCGCACGCCCTTGGTCGTCGTGATCTTCGGATTGTCGTAGGACCAGATGAGGAAGTTGGCCGGGTAGCCGCTCTGGCCGTTGCGCGGGTTCAAACCGTACCAGCGTTCGCCGTCGTGCACTTCGAGCCAGGCGGTCAGCGGCATGTCGACGAAGTCGTTCTCGAGCGGCAGCCCGTAGACCACCCGGCTCGGGATGCGCGCGCCCGCGAGCACCTCGGTCAGCATCGTCGTCCAGTTGTCGTCGCTCGCCGACTTGCGGATCAGCTTCACGTTCTCGTCGTTCGACTCGTTGATGTTCGCGACCAGCAGGCTGGTGAAGGTCACGATGTCGGCGGATTCCTCGCGGGCCTTCTTCAGCACCGCCTCGATCGCCGAGCGCAGCGGCTCGGCGTATTCCGGCACCTCGGGGAAGGTCGGGGCCGGGCCGGGGTCCACGGCTGCGTCTTCGCGCTTCGGGTAGACCTTGATGTGGTAGTACAGCGCCTGGGTGCCGGCGGCGCGACGCACCGTCCAGACGGCCTGGCGGGGATTGCCGTTCTCGGCCGTGCTGATCGCGAGGCCGTAGGCGCGCGATACGAAGTCCTCGTCGAGGAGCGCGAAGCCCGGGGGCGTGTTGGGCAGTTCCAGCGCGACCTTGGCCGGGCCGCCGCGGCCCTCGAAGGCGATGCGGGCTTCGACGTCCCAGACGGTCGCCTCGGCGGACGCGTCCAGCGGCACCGACAGGCGGCTGACCTTGAGGTAGGCGATGGACAGGCCCAGGGCCGCACAGACGAAGGCGAGGACGAAGACGGCTGGAAAACGCAAACTGGCTACTCCGTGTCGTGGTGACTGGCCCGGCGCGGGACGGACCTTATTCCGATTGCGGTTTGGGGCAGGTGGGGTCTGTGTTGTACCGCGCCGCCGGGTCGATTACCGCGATGTCCGTGAGGAAGCGTCGGCCGAGCAGCACCGGGTAGTTGAACCGCTCGCGATTGGTCAGCGTGAAGAGCGCCTGGAAACGTTTGCCCCCGAGGCAGAATTCCATCTTGACCGACGGCCGCGACTGGGTCTTGTCGGTGCCCCGCAGCTTGATCTTGATGTCCCGCGCGAGCGGCCTCTCGACGGTGATGGTCTCGCTGCCCGCGTCGCGGTGGTTGAGCCAGAGCTTGAAGCGCACCCACGTCTTGCCGTCCTTGTCGAAGCGCTCGATGTCGGTGGCGTGGATGGCGGCCGACTTTGCACCGGTGTCGAGCTTCGCCTTCAGCACGATGTCCCACGGCTGGAGGCGGATGCGTTCGAGCCAACCCAGCTCAATCTTCTCGCGCGCGACGGCGCCCTGGGAGATGGCAAACAGGGCCAGGACCAGTGCGAGGGCCGCCACCATGCGGCTGTGCGCCCCCCGTGCGTGGATCGGAGTCATACTGTGAGAGCCTCGGGCGGATCTGGCTGCGCGGCCGGACAAGGGCGCGGGGTACGTATTGTTGTCTGTGTTCTGGGTCGCCCGCGGGACGCGCTGGCGCGGGCGTTACTATACGCGGAAACGGCGGTGCGTGGAGAGGCCTGCGGGCGGCCACGGGACCCGCGCCGCAGTGCGACGCGGGTCGCCTGCCTTCACCACCAGTCGCCGGTTCGCTAGGATGGTCCCAGCCCGCGCCCCCGAGGAGGTTTCCATGAAGTACTTCGAGAACAACTCGCTGTCGATCGGCAACACGCCCCTCGTGCGGCTGAACAAGGTCGTCGACGGGGCGCGCGCGCTGGTGCTGGCCAAGATCGAGGGACGCAACCCCGCCTATTCGGTGAAGTGCCGCATCGGCACCGCCATGGTCGAGGACGCGGAACAGCGGGGCGTGCTCAGGCCCGGCATGGAACTCGTCGAGCCGACCAGCGGCAACACCGGCATCGCGCTCGCCTTCGTCTGTGCCTCGCGCGGCTATCCCGTGACGCTGACGATGCCCGAGACGATGAGCATCGAGCGGCGCAAGGTGCTGAAGGCCTTCGGCGCCAACCTCGTGCTGACCGAGGGCGCGAAGGGCATGGCGGGCGCCATCGCGAAGGCCGAGGAGATCGTCGCCACCGACCCCGCCCGCTACTACATGCCGCAGCAGTTCCAGAACCCGGCGAACCCGGCGGTGCACGAGCGCACGACGGGCCCCGAGATCTGGGACGCGACCGACGGCCAGGTGGACGTCGTCGTCGCCGGCGTCGGCACGGGCGGCACCATCACGGGCGTGTCCCGCTATCTCAAGCGCGTGCGCGGCCGGCCCATCCTGTCGGTGGCCGTGGAGCCGGCGGCGAGCCCCGTCATGACCCAGCGCCGGGCCGGCGAGCCGCTGCGGCCGGGGCCGCACAAGATCCAGGGCATCGGCGCCGGGTTCATTCCGGGCACCCTCGACCTCGACCTCGTCGACCGCATCGAGCAGGTCGACAACGACGAGGCCGTCGAGTACGCGCGGCGGCTGGCGCGCGAGGAAGGCATCCTGTGCGGCATCTCCTGTGGCGCCGCGGTCGCCGCCACGGCGCGCCTGCTGCGGGAACCCGGCTTCGCCGGCAAGACCATCGTCGTGATTCTCCCGGATGCGGGCGAGCGCTACCTGTCCAGCGTGCTCTTCGAAGGCATCAGCGCCTGAACGCCGCCGGCGGCGGGGCGCCGCCACGCGTCGCGGCGCGTGATCGCGATCAACCGCCCTGCCGGGTGCTGCTGCACCATGGGCAGGCGGAATCAAACCAGGAAACAACCAAGGCTGCGAGGTCATCCATGTCCAGACTGCTCACGATATTTGCCGGCGCGCTGCTGCTGTGTGCGAACGCCACCGCCGCGGACGCCGGCGGCGACAGCACCACGCGCGATGTGATGCACCGCGTTTACGACGCAATCGCCTACCTGCTGCCGCTGTCCGTGCGCGACGCGGAGCAGGCCACGTCGTGGGACCGCGAACTGATCGACGAGAAGCTCACGGTGCTGAAGCAGGCTTCCGAGGCCCTGGTCGATCACGCGAAGGACAAGGACAGCGAATTCCGCGGCCTGGCCCGGTCCTTCGACGAGACGACGCAGGACATCACGAACTCCTTCAAGGAGACCTGGCCGTCCTACGCATACTTCTCGCTGATGGAACTCACGCAGCACTGTGTGGCCTGCCATTCCCGCCTGCCGGCGGAGGCCCAGGCCGCCTTCGGCCAGCGCCTGATGTCACGCGTCGACACCGCTGATTTCGATGCGAGCGAACTCGCCCAGCTCTACGTCGCCACCCGCCAGTTCGACGCCGCCGAAGCCGTGCTCGAGAAGAAGCTGCTGAGCCCGAAGGAGGACGCGATCGACCTCGACAATGCCGGCGTGCTGCTCGACTACCTCAACGTCACGCTGGTCGTGCGCCAGAACCCGGAGCGGGCGCACGCGCTGCTGGCCAAGTTCACCGCGCGGCCGGACGCACCGCGCTACCTGCGCGCCCGCATCGAGCAGTGGCAGGCGAGCATCACTGAACTTGCGCCGACCCTGAAGGCCGAGCCTGCGCTGGCCCAGGCGCGCGAACTCTTCCTCAAGGCCGACGGCCTGACGCGCGCACCGCGCGGCCGCGAGCGGGCCATCCACGACCTCGTTGCCGCCAGCCAGCTCCAGCGCTTCGTCGCCGCCCAGCCCGACGCCAAGGGCGCGGACGTCGCCGAGGCCTATTACATGCTCGGCATCATCGCGCTGCGCACCATCGAACCGAAGTACTCGGTGCCCGAGATGGAACTGCTCTTCGCGTCGGCCATCCGCGCCGCGCCGGAGGGGCCGCATGCGCGCGAGTCCTACAACCTGCTCGAGGAGTTCGGTTACTGGCGCGACCTGCATCTCGCGCGCGCGGGCGACGACAGCAGCATCATCGACATGAACGAACTGAGAGCGCTGCTCGGCAAGCAGGAGTAGGCCGTGACGCTGGAGTGCCTGCCCGGCGCGAGCCTGCGGACGCGCTGCCACGAAGACCAGTTCGAGTTCGCGACCACCGCCGAACTCGAACCCCTCGTCGACGCCTTCGGGCAGGCGCGGGCGGTCGAAGCCCTGCGCTTCGGTACGCGCGTGCGCGGTCCGGGTTACCACGTCTTCGCCTGCGGGCCGGCCGGCAGCGGACGGCTGTCCCTGGTCAACACCGAACTCGAGCGTGAGGCGCGCGGGCGGCCGGTCCCCGACGACTGGTGCTACGTCAACAACTTCAAGGTTTCCCACCAGCCGCGCGCGCTGCGCCTGCCGGCGGGCCGCGGCGCCGCGCTGCAGGACGCGATGACCCGCCTGGTCGAGGACCTGAAGACTGCGCTGCCCGCGGCCTTCGGCCGCGAGGAGAACCGCAAGCGCCAGGAAGACATCGAGGCCCAGTTCCAGGAGCGCCAGCAGCGGGCGATCAGCGAACTCAGCGAGCGGGCGGCGAAGCAGGGGGTGCTGCTGATCGGCACGCCATCGGGCTTTGCCTTTGCCCCGATGGACGAGCAGGGTGAAGCGATGCACCCGTCCAAGTTCCAGAAGCTGCCCGCCGAGGACCAGGCCCGCATCAAGTCGATCATCGAGGAACTGCAGGCGGAACTGCAGGCCACCGTGCGCCAGTTCCCGCTGTGGTTCAAGGAAATGCGGGAGCAGTTGAAGGCGCTGAACCGCGAAATCGCGGAATACGTCGTCAACCATCTCGTCGACGAGGTGCGCGCGCGCTTTCCGGATCTGCCGGCCGTGCTCGCCTATCTCGAGGAGATCCGCACGGACATCGTGGCGCATGCGCCGGCGTTCATGATGGGCCCGCAGCAGATGGCGGCCGCCGGCGGCGAGGGCGTCGACGTCAGCGCGGTGTTCCAGCGCTACGAGGTCAACCTGTTCGTCGACAATGGCGCGCTCCAGGCCGCGCCGGTCGTGCACACGGATCTGCCCACGCTCGCCAACCTCGTCGGCCGCATCGAGCATCGCGCGATGATGGGCACGCTGTTGACCGACTTCACTCTGCTGAAGGCCGGCGCGCTGCACAAGGCCAACGGTGGCTTCCTGATTCTCGATGCGCGGCAGCTGCTGCTGCAGCCCTTCGCGTGGGAGGCGCTGAAGCGCAACCTGCGCGCGAACGAGGTGCGGCTCGACGCGTCCGAACTGATGTTCAGCCTGTTGACGACGGTCTCGCTGGATCCGACACCGATTCCGCTCGACGTGACGGTCTGTCTCGTCGGCGAGCGCTGGCTGATGTACCTGCTGGAGGCGAACGATCCGGAGTTCCGCGACCTGTTCAAGGTCATCGCCGACTTCGAGGACGAGGTGCCGCGCAACGCCGAGAGCCAGTTGGCCTACGCACGGCTCTTCGCGCGGTTGGCCCGCGAGGCGAACGCGAAACCGCTCGAACGTGCCGCCGTCTGCGTGCTCGTCGAGCACAGCGCGCGGCTCGCCGAGGATGCCGAACGACTCAGCACGCAGCTCCATGCGCTGGACGACCTGATTCGTGAAGCCGATTACTGCGCGGGCGTCGCCGGCGCGGCGACCATCGACGGCGCAGCGATGCGCGAAGCGATCGAGCGCCAGCGCCATCGCGGCGACCGGATCCGTGAGCGCATGCTCGAGGAAGTCCTGCGCGGCAATCGCATCATCGCCACCGACGGCCACGTCGTCGGGCAGATCAACGGACTGTCGGTGCTGCGTACCAACAGCTTCTCTTTCGGCCAGCCCTCGCGCATCACCGCGACCACCCGGCTCGGCGACGGCCGCGTCATCGACATCGAGCGCGAAACGGAGCTCGGCGGCGCGATCCATTCGAAGGGCGTGATGATCCTGTCGAACTTCCTCGCGTCGCGCTACGCGGCGGGCGTGCCGCTGTCGATGTCCGCGAGCCTCGTCTTCGAACAGTCCTACGGCATGGTGGACGGCGACAGCGCGTCGCTCGCCGAGCTGTGCGCGCTGCTGTCGTCCCTCTCCGGCATCCCGATCCTGCAGCGCTTCGCGGTGACCGGTTCCGTGAACCAGCTCGGCGAGGTGCAGGCGGTGGGCGGCATCAACGAGAAGATCGAGGGCTTCTTCGACGTCTGCCGGGCACGGGGCCTCGGCGCCGGGCACGGGGTGCTGATCCCGCGGGCGAACGTGAAGCACCTGATGCTGCGGGAAGAGGTCGTGGAAGCCTCGGCCGCGGGCACCTTCCACGTCTATGCGGTCGCATCGGTCGACGAGGCGCTGCACCTCCTGACGAGCGTCGAGGCCGGCGAGCGCGACGGCAACGGACAGTTCCCGGAGAACTCGGTCAACGGCCTGGCCGAGGCGCGGCTGATCGAGTTCTCGGTGCAGCGACGTGATTTTGCGCGCGCTGGCGAGGAGCGCAACGACGATGAATGACAGGCCGCGCGGCCGTGTGCTGGTGGCCGTGCACGATGCGGAGATCGCCGACGAACTCTTCGAACTGGGCATCGAGCTCGCCAGCCGGCGCGAACGACAGCTGCTCGCGCTCGTGCGCGAGGCGAGTGAGCTCGCGGTGGCCGGCGCGCTGCCCTTCGTCTTCGAGGTCGACCGCTGGTCAGGCGCCCTGCGTCCCTTCGACAGCGAGGCGGCCCGGCGCGCGATGACGCGCGTCACGCGCGACTGCGAACGTCGCCTCAGCGGCCTCGCGGCCGCGCGGCGCGTGCAGACCGCGATGGAAATCATCCGCGGCCGCCTGCTCGGCGCTGCGCTGGCGGCCCTGTCGTCCCGTGACGTGCTGCTGCTGGGCGGCGCCACGCCGCCAGGCTTCGCCGCGAAGCCGGCGAGCGGCGCGCACCGGCGGATCGGGGTCGTCACGGGCGATGGGAGCGGCGACGAGACCGCCTTTGAACTTGCGCGCGAGCTGCTTGGCGACGCGCCGCGGGCCGGATCCTCGATCGTGCCGATTCCCGCCGACGGCCAGTTCGCGCTGGCGACGCACGAAGATATCGGCCTCCTCGTGCTGTCCCGGCTGCGTGCCGACGAAGAGACGGCGGCACTCCAGCGCTATCTCTGCGTGCCTGGCCGCTGCGTGATCGTGACCGGCTGAGTTTCCTCGCCCTCGGGGCCGTCGTCGGCGGCCGCCGCAAGCCTCACAGATTGGGCGGGATCAGCAGCATCGCGACGCAATTCGCCGCGAACAGCACCACGGCGACGAGGAAGGTGTAGCCGACGATCTCGCCGAAGCGCAGCCGCGTGACGGCGAGAATCGGGATCGCGAAGAAGGGCTGGATCAGGTTCGTCGTCGAATCCCCGTAGCCATAGGCCAGCGTCGTCGTCACCGGTGACACGCCCAGGGATTCGCCGGCCGGGATCAGGAATGGCGCCTCGATCAGGTATTTCGAGCCGCCGGACGGGATGAAGAGGTTCATCAGGCCGGAGTAGGCGTAGACGATCAGCGGGAAGGTGCCGGTGGTCGCCAGGCTGCTGAACAGCTGGCCCAGCCAGTGCCCGAGGTCGGTGAACTGCAGCAGGCCGAAGATGCCGCCGTAGAACGGGAACTGCACGATGATGCCCCAGGCCGAATCCATCGAGCGCCGGCAGGCGCGCAGGAAGGACACCGGGTTGCCGTGCAGCGCCAGGGCGAGCGCGATGAAGGTCGCATTGTAGGCGTCGATCGTCCAGCTGTTGCCGATGCCGCGGGTCGCGAACGAGTGCCCCAGCGGATACAGCACCAGCAGGATCGCGAGCCAGGTCCAGCCGCGGAAACGGTCGATGCGATCGGCAGGGCGCAGGCTCGGCGGGTCCTCCTCCGGCGGGGCCGGCAGTATTGCGTCGGCCTGTTCGGGGCTGAGCGTGCGGACGTCGCGTTTGGGATGCAGCACGGCAACCGTGACCAGCGCGATCGCGAAGATCGCCGCGCAGTAGAGGAGGTTGTAGGTCGAGAACAGCGTCTCCGAAATCGGGTACAGGCGATCGACCACCGGCGTCGCGCCGGCGGGCGCCGTGACCAGCGGATTGTTCGGGGTCGCCAGGATCAGCGGCGCCGAGCCCGACAGGCCGCCATGCCAGATCGTGCCGAGGCCAAGGTAGGCCGAGGCGATCACGAGCCGGACGTCGCTGTGCGGATTGCGCTTGATGACGAAGGGCGTGAACAGCGCGCAGGCCACGAGGCACAGCGCCCAGTTGATGTAGCCCGTGACCATCGAGAACACACCGGCGAGGATCACCGCCTGCACCGGTTTCGCGGGGTCCGGCAGCCCGGCAAGCCAGTAGAAGAACCGGTAGGCGGGCCGCGATGCGACGCAGGCGTAAGCGGCGACCATCGAGATGGTGAACTGCATGCCCAGCGCGAGCAGTTTCCACACGCCCTGGCCCCAGGCGAGGACGGCCGCTTCCGGGCTCGTCCCGGCGCCGAGCACCGCGAGCACCAGGGCGACCGCGGTCAGCATCATGCAGATCACCCAGGCGTCCGGCACCCAGCGTTCGGTGATCCCGGACAAAGCGGCGCCCACGCCGCGCAAGCGTTCGGAAAGATCCAAGTGCCCCCCTGGTGTTCGGTGTCTGCGTGCCGATTGCGCCAGCAAGTTAGCGAAGTTCCACCAGCCTCGCCACCGGGTCGGCTGACAGCAGGGAGGCGAAACTCCTAGAATGCGCCCCCGTCCGCCGGATTCTGCTCGCAGGTGCCGGCGAGCCGTTCGCGCGCCTCCGGCACTTCCGCTCGACCCGGGTGTCGAACGCGACGTCCGGCCCGCCCGCAGTCGCCGGTTGCCGGCGCGGGGCTCGGCAGACGAAGCGGCCATTCCCGTCAACAATCACCTGCACTGAGCGAGTCGACATGCTGGTCAGCGAAATATTCCACAGTATCCAGGGTGAAGGTCACCTGACCGGCAAGCCCATGTTCTTCATCCGCGCGCAGGGCTGCAGCGTGAAGTGCCCGATCAGGGACATCTGCGACCAGCCTGAATCGCTGGCGTTCAAGGGCGGCAAGGAATATTCGCCGGGCGAGCTCGCGACGCTGGCCGTCGCGGCGGTGGGCGCGCGCGGCTGGGTGTCGATCACGGGTGGCGAGCCCCTCGACCAGCCCGATTTCGACGCGCTGATCGCCGCCTTGCGCCGGGAAGGGCTGTACATCAACGTGCAGACCTCGGGCCTGCGCCGGGTCAACGCGCCGTGGGACTGGTGCACCGTGTCGCCGAAGGCGCCGGTGTCCGAACTCGCCCTGACCTTCGCGCAGGAACTGAAGGTCGTCTACACCGGGCAGTCGATCGACGAACTGCGTGACTACTACGAAAAGTTCTCCGCCTGGAACTATTACCTGCAACCGGCATGGCGCGACGGCGGCAGCAACGAGGCCGAAACCCTCGAACGCGTCTATGAACTGAACCGCCTCGGCATGTACTGGGAATTCACCGCCCAGTGGCACAAGCACCTCGGCGTGCGCTAGCGCGGGAGGGTGCGGCCGGGCTTGCGAGAGGCCACCGAGCAACTGTGTCCCGCGCTGCGCTCAGACGGTTCGCAGGGTCCAAGGCCTGCCGGTTCCGACCATGGCATTAAGAAGCGTCAGCGGAGAAAAGGTGTCAGATTTCAAATCAGACACCTTTTCTCCCACGCTCTGCCGCCCAACGCACCATCCTGTCCAGCAGGTCTTCTACTCCGTGCTCTCCGTGTCCTCCGTGGTCAAACCGGGCATTGCCGTGGCACCGGAAGCCGGATTTTTTACCACGGAGGACACGGAGGACACGGAGAAGAACAGTGAACCGGGGGATGCCGCCTCCGTCGCGGCACTTGCCCACTCAACCACCCTCGGTGTTCTCCGAGTTCTCGGTGGCCATTCAGCTCCGTCACAGCCGCCGCCCGTGACACGAAAAAAAACGCCGCGTCGTTGCCGAGGCGGCGTGGTTGAAAACGCGACGCGCAAATGGGGGGGAGGGGCGCGCGCCGCGTGAGGGAGGCGGTGGTCTGGCGCGCGAGGCGCGGGAATTTCCGCGCCCCGCCGGTCCGTCAGACGATCGGCACCATGTGGTGCGTGGCGATGGTTGCGATCAGCGCGGCCCAGAGTCCCATCCCGGCGATTCCGGCAAGCACCGCGGCGAGCGTTTCGTTCTGCATCAGGTTCATGTCGGCCTTCCTTTCGGCTGGTGGTCTCTTGCGTCGACCATGGAAGGAAGTCTGCGCGCCGAATGTATCCGCCTGATTGCTGCGCTGCGCGGAAATGTTAACCGTTTGTATCGGCGCGCCCGGACACCTGCAGCAGTGATTCGAGTACTCGACGCAGGCTGCGCCGGTCGATCGGCTTCTTGACCAGCGCCGCGACGCCGGCCTCGCGCACCACCTCTTCGTTCAGCGTGTCGCTGTAGCCCGTGTAGAGCACGACCGGCAGCGCCGGCCGGGCCGCACGCAGCCTCTTCGCGAGCTCGAGGCCGGTCAGCTGGGGCATGGTCTGGTCGAGCAGCGCGAGGGTGAAATCGTCGCTGTGGGTCGCGAAGTGGTCCCGGGCCGCGGGCGCGTCGCGAAACGCGGTGACCTGACAGCCCCAGCCCTCCAGCAGTTCGCGCATGTACTCGACCACGTCGCCGTCGTCGTCGACCAGCAGCACCCGCGCGCCGAGCGGCGCGCTGGAACGCTGGTCGCCGCGCCCCGCCTTGTCGGCGTGCGGCACGTCACTGCGGTCGGCATCGACCGGCAACAGCACGGTGATCGTCGTCCCCTCGCCGGGTGCCGTGCGCACGACCAGATGACCGCCGTAGTCGTGGACGATGCCGTGGACGATCGACAGGCCCATCCCGGTGCCCTTGCCGACTTCCTTCGTCGAGAAGAAGGGTTCGAACATGCGCTGCAGGACCTCGGGCGGGATGCCGGGGCCGGTGTCGGCGATGGACAGCGCGACGAAGCTGCCGTCGATCGCCTGTTTGCACGATGCGCAGCAGAAGCAGTCGCTGAACCGATGTTCGCTGAGTTCGATGCGCAGCCGGCCGCTGCCCTCCATCGCATCGCGCGCGTTGATGCAGAGATTCATCAGCACCTGCTCGAGGTGCAGCGGGTCGATTGTCGTCGTCGGCAGCTGTTCCGGGATCAGCGGCTCGACCACGATGGATGATGGCAGCGTCGATTCGAGCAGCGAGAGCAGGTTGCGCGTCAGCAGGCCGACATCGACCGCGCGCGGCGTGCCGCGCTTGCCGCGGCTGAAGGTCAGCATCTGCTGCACGAGTTCGCGGGCCCGTGCACCGGCGCGGCCGGCGCGGTCGAGATAGCGGTTCAGGCGTTCGTCATGCAGTTCGGCGGCGCGTTCCCCCGCCATGTCGACGTAGCCGAGCAGGCCCGTCAGGATGTTGTTGAAATCGTGCGCGATGCCGCCGGTCAGCTGGCCGATGACCTCCATGCGCTGGGCGTGCCGCAACTGGCTTTCGAGCGCCGCGCGCTGTTCTTCCGCGCGCAGTCGCTCGCTGATGTCGCGCACGATCTCCAGGATGTGGGTGCGCCCACCGAACTGGACCAGCGTGCCGCGGAACTCACGTACGCCGATCTGGCCGTCGCGTCGCGCCACCGGGCCCTCCGCGCAGGCCGAGCCATGCCTGACGACGTCGGCGAAGAAATTGCTCAGCACCTCGTTGCCGGGCCACAGGTCCATGACCTTGCGCCCCACCACGTCCTCGCGGCGATAGCCGCTCATCTTCTCCAGTGCCGGGTTGATGTCGACGATCTCGAGATCGAGCGTCAGCATCGCAATCCCGTCCAGGGCCCAGTTGAACACCGCGCCGTAGAGTTCCTCGCTGGCCTTCAGCGCGTCCTCGGTGCGCGCGCGCTCGATCTCCATGACGACGCGATCGGAGAAGATCCGCAGCAGCGCTTCGACGCGTCCGCGCGCCTTGAGTGGGCCGTGGCTCATCACCGCGATGAGCCCGAGCGACTGGCCATCGGCGTTCAGCAGGGGGATGCCCGCATAGCCCTCGATGCCGAGCCGCCCGAACGCGGTGTCGGTGCAGCGCCCGGTGACGCCGGTCTCGAAGTAGCAGAATTCCTTGCCGAGCACGCTCGCGCACGGGGTCCCGTTGACCGGATACTCGAAGTCCTGGACCCAGCGGCCGTCGAGGTGGAGCGCAAGCACCTTGACCCGGTCACCCAGCGTCGCGCGGTCGTGCACGCCGATCAGCGCGCCGTCGGCTTCGAGCAGTTCGCAGAGGCTTTGCGTGAGGTCTTCGAAGACGCGATCGCGGCGCGCGCTCGAGAGCGCGATAGCCGCCTTGAGGTAGAGCGCCTCGGCGCCGTCGCCATCCTCCTGTCCGAGCAGGTTGGCGACCAGCGACGTGACCTTGCTGACGACGGGAGGGGTCATGGATGCGGCCCTGTTGTCTTCACTGGCGCCCGCTGGCGACGGGCTCGCCCCGCAAGTCTAGCAAGGGCCCCGATGCACCCGGGCGGGCTGCTACAAACGGGCAACAATCCCCGGCCGGTCGCGCTCAGGTGCGCGGCGGCACGAACATGTAACCGACGCCGCGCATCGTCTTGATGGACACCGGATTGTCAGGGTCGGCCTCGACCTTCTTGCGCAGGCGCGCGATGCGGATGTCGATGCTGCGATCGAACGGGTCCCAGTCGCGGTTGCGGGTCAGCGTCATCAGCTGGTCGCGCGACAGCGGGCGGTTCGGTCGTTCGGCGAAAATCCGCAGCAGATCGAACTCCGCGCTCGTAATCGCAATCTCGCGCCCGTCGCGGCCGAACAGCTGGTGGCTGCCGAGGTCGAGCAGGGCGGCCCCGAAAGGCACGCGCGCGCCGCCATCGGCCACGGCAGCCGGCGGCGGTGAGGGGTCGCGCTGGTAGCGTCGCAGCACGCTCTTGATGCGAGCGCGCAGTTCGCGGAGATCGAAGGGCTTGGCGATGTAATCGTCGGCGCCGACCTCGAGGCCGATGATGCGATCGACCGTCTCGCCGGCGCCGGACACCATCAGGATGCCGATGTCGTACTGCTCGCGGATGAAGCGCGCGAGGCTCAGGCCGTCCTCACCCGGCAGCCCGACGTCGAGGATCACGAGATGCGGGGCCTGCTCTTCGAGGGTGGCGCGGGCTTCCTGGCCATTGCCGGCTTCGAGCACGCGATAGCCGTTGTCCGTGAGGTAGTCGTCGAGCAGTTCGCGCACCGTCGGATCGTCGTCGACGACGAGGACGGTGACCTGTGCGGGGGCGTTCATGGGCGGCGCGTTCGCAGGGACTCGCCGCCATTGCGCCATTCCCCGGCCCAGGAATCAAGCGCGGCCCGCGCTCAGGGCACCACGGTGACCACGACCGTGCCCCGCGCGCTGCCGCCCTTGCCGTCAGATACTGTGTAGCTGAACTGGTCCACGCCCGTGGTGCCCGTGCTCTGGTACAGCAACTGGCCGCCGAGGAGCAGGAGGTTGCCGCGCCGGGCCGGGCCAGCGGCGCTCAGGCGCAGGGCGTCGCCGTCGACGTCGCGGTCGTTGGCCACCACTGCGAGGAGCACGGCGCCGAAGCGGCGCACCGTCGCGCGGTCGGTTGTCGCGACTGGCGCCGAGTTGCCACGAACGAGCACGCTGGCCGCCACCGAGGGGCGCGTCTCGTTGCCGAACGCATCGCGCGCCCGCACCTGGAATCGGTAGGTCACCCCCGGGGCAAGGCCGTTGAGCGCCAGATCGCGACCGCCCTGCCAGGCGGACGTGCCGCAGCCGGTGCCGCCGGCCACGCATTCGAAGCGGTACTGCACCGGCGCGCCGGCGTCGTCGGTGGCGAGCGCCGCGCGCATGGTCACGCTGCCCGCGGCCGGCGAGTGTGGTGCAAGCTCGAAGTACATCGGGTTCGGCGCCGGTGGCACGGTGTTGCCGCCGGCGACCGGGATCCGGCCGCTGAGGGTGTAACGGCCGAGACTGCCGTAGTCGCTGTACGGCGCCAGTGGATCGCCGATGCCCGACACATGCAGGAAGTAGCGCCCGGCCGCCAGGCTCGTCGCGAGGCTGGCGCCGGGATCGCCATTGGGCGCGGCGCTTGCGACGAGCGCGCCGCCGGCCGAGTAGAGGTCGAGGCGCAGGTCGAGGTTGCCACCCGGCGTGTTCGCGGGCATGCGATGCGGGATCGCCGCGAGGTTCAGCGGACCGGACGCGGCCACGAAGCTGAAGATGTCCACGTCGACGCGACTGCCGATGACGCCCTTGTTCTCCGGGCGCAGGTTGCCCGAATCCTGGGCCAGGGTCGTTGCGGAGACCGTGCCGTCGGCCGTGGCGTTGAGTGCGCTCGCGCCCGCCTGGTGGTCTGCGTGGTCGTCGGCGAGCGCGCCGAGGCGGCCGCGCAGCAGCGCGACATCGTCCTCCGGATTCGACGCGCCCGGATACTCGTTGGCGCTCCAGGTCGTGACCGCGCGTCCATAGCCGACGCCCATGATCGGCGCCCACGAGGTCGCCCCCGCGCCGTGCCCTGCGTAGTAGGTCGCGCCCGCCGTGCCGTCGTGCGACAGGCCGAGATTGTGTCCGGCCTCGTGCGAGGCGGCCTCGCTGACATAGTCCTCCCGGCCGTTGCCGAGCCGGTTCGCATAGACGAGCGCCGGCGAGTAATAACCGTAATGGGCGGAGCCGAACACGCCCACGTAGGCCACGCCGCCCGCGCCCTGGGCCGGCATCGCGCGCCCGTTGCGGTCGGCGTCGCGCGTGATCACGACGCGGCCGACGGTGGGCCCGGATATGGCCGGCTGCTCGGTGGTGATGTCGACGTCGAAGGGCGCGTAGTCCTCGGCTACGCGTTGCCAGATCTGGAGGATGCCGGTGAGCTCCGCGTTACTGAAGACGGCCGGATTGCCGTCGGTGTCGTAAGGCAGCGCCTCGAGGTCGGCGTTGCCGCTGAAGTTCGCGTTCCAGGCCGTGCCGCTGATGCGGTGGCCGTCGAAGTCCAGGTGCAGCACGTTCCGCGCGCCCGGTCGGCTGTGCAGCCGGAACGCGTCCGCGGTGGTGATTGGCGCGGGCGTGGCGCTGCCGCTCCTGGCGGGCGCCGCCTGCGGCGCCTGGGCCGGCGCGGTGTCGACGTACAGCACGGAGCCCTGGGCATCGACGCGCAGGCTGGTCACCGCGTCCGCGGCGGGGAAGTCGAAGCGGTGCAGCCAGGCCATCGCGCGCGCCCGGGCGCGCGGCGGCAGCCGCGTGATGCCGTGTTTCAGGCGGCCCATCGGCAGGCGCTCCAGCGTGAACGGCGCGTTGCGCCCGAGGACGGTTCCGTCCGCCGCCATGCTGTTGGCGGCGTAGGGTCCCACGAGCAGCGCGAGCATCAGTGCGAACGCGGTGTGTCTGCGAATCATCGAAGCGGCTCCTGCGTGCGGCCCGTCGGGGCGGGTGGCGACGCCGCGGCAGCGCGGCGCCGGGCAGGATTCTGCGGGCGCCGCACGCCGGCGCTAAGCGCGCGGCGCGCGTTGCGTGATCCCGGACACACGCGGTGGGGAAACCCGTTCGTTGCGACGGGTCACGGGCCCGTGCTAGCGTCGAACGCACCCGATACGAGCAGGAGGAAGTCATGGAAGCAGGCGTGTTCATGATGCCGTCACATCCCCCGGAACGCAGCCTGCGGGCCGGCTTCGAATGGGACCTCGAGCACATCGCGCTGTGCGATCGCCTGGGCTTTTCCGAAGCCTGGATCGGTGAGCACTTCACGGCGCCGTGGGAGCCGAACCCCGCGCCGGACCTGCTGATCGCGCAGGCCCTGCTCCGCACGCAGCGGATCAAGCTCGCGCCGGGCGCGCACCTGCTGCCTTACCACCACCCTGCGGAACTCGCCTGCCGCGTCGCGTTCCTCGATCACATCGCACAGGGGCGCTTCATGTTCGGCGTCGGCGCCGGCGGCCTGCCCAGCGACTGGCGACAGTTCAACGTCGACGGCATGAACGGCGAGAACCGCCTGATGACGCGCGAGGCGCTCGAGATCATCCTGCGCCTGTGGCAGAGCGAGGAGCCTTTCGAATACCGCGGCAAGTACTGGAACGTGAACCGCATCGAACCGATGTTCGACGGGCGGCTCCAGTTCCACATCAAACCCTGGCAGCGACCGTATCCGCCGATCGGCATCGCCGGCCTGTCGCCGCGCTCGGACACGCTGGAGATGGCGGGTGAATTCGGCTTCATGCCCTTGAGCCTGAACCTGTCGCAGGCCTACCTGCGCGAGCACTGGGCGTCGGTCGTGCGCGGCGCGGAGCGCGTCGGCCGCGTCCCGCGCCGGGAAGACTGGCGCGTCGTGCGCGAGGTCTATATCGCCGAGACCGACGCCGAGGCGCGCCGGCTCGCGCTGAACGGCATGATGGGCCGCGCGTATCGCGAGTACCTGTTGCCGCTGTTCGCGAATTTCCGCCTGCTGTCCGTCTTCAAGCACGATCCGGACGTGCCCGACGCCGACGTCACGCCGGAGTACCTCGTCGAGCACAACTGGCTGGTCGGCTCGCCGGGCACCGTCGCCGCCAAGCTCGCGGACATGCAGCACGATTCCGGTGGCTTCGGCACGCTGCTGGTGATCAATTTCGACTTCCTCGACGAGTACGCGGCGTGGTCGGCCTCGCAGCAGGCGCTCGTCGAGGAAGTCCTGCCACAGTTCAAGCGCGCCGTCGCGGCCTGACGGGCGAGGGGGGTCTCCATGGAATTCGGCGTTGCCTTCACCTCCAGGATCGGCGATTACGATCTCGTCGCGCTGGCCGAGTCGCTGGGCTTCGACCAGGCCTGGTTCTTCGATTCGCAGATGATCTATTCGGACGTCTACGCGACGATGGCGGTCGCCGCGCGCGAGACGAAGCGCATCCGGCTCGCGACCGGCGTCGCGGTGCCCAGCACGCGGATGGCGCCGACCATCGCGCACTCGATCGCGACCGTCGCCCAGCTCGCGCCGGGGCGCGTCGAACTCGGCGTCGGCAACGGCAACACGGCGCGGCTGACGATGGGCCTGAAGCCCGTGCCGCTGAAGCGCATGCAGCGCGACATCCGGCTCATCCAGACGCTGCTGCGCGGTGAGGCCGGCATGCACGACTGCGAGGGAGAGTCGCACCTCGTGCAGCTGCTCCACCGCCGGCACGGCTTCATCAATCTCGACCACCCGATTCCCGTGACGCTGTCGGCCTTCGGTCCGCAGACCCTCGAATACTGCGGCGCGGAGTGCGATGCGCACCTGACCTGGAACGCGTCACCCGCGATGCTGCACGCCGCGCGCGAGACCATCGCCGCCGGCGCGCGGCGCAGCGGCCGGGATCCGGCGCAGGTGCCGTCGAAGGGCATCTACCCGCTGGCGGTGCTGCGGCCCGGCGAATCCGCCGGCAGCGCGCGGGTGCTGCGGAGTCTCGGAACCTTCATCACGAACCTGCTGCACGTGATGTGCGAGTGGGACGAGCGCCTGCTGCCGTCCGATTCGTCGATTGCCGGCTTCGTCGAGCGCTACCGGCGCTACGAGGCGACGCTGCCGCCCGAGCGCCGGCATCTCATCCTGCACGAGGGACATCTCGTCTTCACGCGCGACGACGAACGGGAGTTCCTGTCGCCGGAGGTCGCCGAAGTCGCGGCGATGATCGGCGAACCGGATCAGGTCATCGAGCGCATCCGGCAGCTGGAGGCCGCGGGCCTGACGCACTTCGCGTTCCAGGTCACCGATCGGCCCGTCGAGCAGATGCGTTATTTCGCAGAGACGGTGATGAACCGCTACGCGTGAGTCGAACCAGGCGCGCGCCGGCCGTCAGGACGGCGCCGGTTCCAGGCGTCCGCTGAGGATCCTGGCGCCCTGCTCGCCGACGTCTTCGACATGGGGAATGCCGGCCGCGAGTTCGAACGAGTCGCCCGCCCCCAGGACGCGCGCACCCGTCGGGGTGCGCAGCGTGAAGCCGCCCTCGAGCACGAGGCCGAGCGCGGTGAACCCGTGCGCGTGTTCCGGGCTGAGGCGGCCCGGCTCCCACTCGACGATGCCGATGCGCTCACAGCCGCGCACGGCGAGGCTGGCCCTGAATTCGGATTCGTTCATCGCATGCCCCCCGTGCCTCGCGTCACTGCAGGGTGCGGCGCACCGCCGCCGCGATGTCGGCCGCGGTCGGCAGGTAGGCCGCTTCCAGCGCCGGGCTGAACGGAATCGGTACGGCAGGCGGGGTGACCTTCTGCACCGGCGCCTTCAGGGCGCGCGGACAATGGGTTGCGGCCAGCGCCGCGATCTCGGACGCCATGCCGCAGACCGGGCTCGCTTCGTCGACGACGACCAGCCGCCCGCAGTCCTCGATCGCCTCGACGATGGTGTCGGTGTCGAGTGGCGCGATCGTGCGCGGGTCGACGATCGTCACCTCGATGCCTTCGCCGGCGAGGATGTCCGCCGCCTGCCGCGCGAGCAGCACCATGCGGCCGAAGGCGACGACGCAGCAGTCGCCGCCCTCGCGCACGACCGCCGCTTCGCCGAAGGGCAGCACGTAGGACTCGTCGGGCACCTCGCAGGCTTCGTCGTAGAGTCCCTTGTGCTCGAAGAACAGCACTGGGTCCTCGTCGCGAATCGCCGCCGCCAGCAGGCCCTTGGCGTCATAGGCGTTAGACGGCAGCGCGACCTTGATGCCCGGGACGTGCGCGAAAATCGGGTACAGCGCCTGGCTGTGCTGGGCGGCGGCGCCGAAGCCCGCGCCGTAGCTCGTGCGCACGGTGATCGGGGTGGCCGCCTTGCCGCCGTACATGTAGCGGAACTTCGCCATGTTGTTCAGCACCTGGTCGAAGCAGACGCCGAAGAAATCGACGAACATGATTTCGACGACCGGCCGCAGGCCGGCATTGGCCGCGCCGATGCCGAGGCCGAGGAAGCCCGTCTCGCTGATCGGCGTGTCGATCACGCGCTTGCGACCGAAGCGGCCGAGCAGGCCCTTGGTCACGCCGAACACGCCGCCCCAGGCGTCCTGTTCGCCGGGCGCGCCCATGCCGCCGGCGATGTCCTCGCCCATGATGAACACGCGCTCGTCGCGTTCCATTTCCGCGATCAGCGTTTCCCTGATCGCTTCCCGTGTGGTCTTCATACCCATGGTGAATCCCTCAGAAACGCGCGCAGACGTCGGTGGTCAGGGCGGACAGCGGCGGGAAGGGGGCGGCCTGCGCGCGTTCGATGGCGTGCGCGGCGCGCGCCGCGCATTCGGCGTCGATCGCGTCGAGCGCCGCGGCCGTGGCGCGGCCGGCGGCCAGTGCCACGGTCCGCAGCTTGACGAGACAGTCCTCTTCCGCGCGCAGTTTCTTCACTTCCCCCGGTGCGCGATAGGTCTCCGGATCGCCTTCGTAGTGCCCGTGGAAAATCGGCACGCGCACGTGGAAGAACGACGGCCCGCCGCCGTCCCGCGCCCGCGCGACGCCCTCGCCGATCCGGGTCCACACGTCGACCAGGTCCGTGCCGTCGACCTCGACGCCCGGAATGCCGAAGCCGGCCGCGCGATCGACGGGCCGGCCCGCGCAGGCCCAGGCGGCCGCGGTGGTCTCCGCGTAGCCGTTGTCCTCGAGCACGAACAGCACCGGCAGGTTGAGAATCTTCGCGAGGTTCATCGACTCGAAACCGGCGCCCTGGTTCGACGCGCCGTCGCCGCCGAAGCTGACCGCGACCCCGCGCTCGCCACGGTAGCCGAACGCGAAGCCGGCGCCGACCGCGTGCGGCACGCTCGCGCCGATGATCGCGTTCGCGCCCCACATGCCGCGCGACCAGTCGGCAACGTGCATGGACCCGCCCTTGCCGCCGCAGGCGCCGCCGTCCTTGCCGAAGATCTCGAGCGCGAGCGCATCGATGTCGCCGCCCTTGGCGAGGAAGTGGCCGTGCGCGCGATGCGTGCTGCACAGCACGTCGCTGTCGGCGAGATGCAGGCATACGCCGACGGCGCTCGCTTCCTCGCCGGCATAGAGGTGGGTGAATCCGGGCACGTTGCCGCGCGCGATGGCGACGTGCATCTGGTCTTCGAATTCGCGCATCAGGCGCATCATGCGGTAGGCCCGCGTGACGTCGAGTGCGGCCGGCAGTTCGCTCATGGCTCCCCTTCTCCTCGTTGGGCGGTGTATCCGCCCGTGCGTCTGTTCTTGCTGGTTTACGGGGGCGGCGGGACGCCGCCCGCCGCAAGCGTCGGGCGCGGCCGGCCGGAATGCAAGCGCCGCGGTCCGCTTGCGGGGACCCGGGCCGCTGCCTAGACTCCGGCCCCTTTTCCGCGTCACCTGCACCCATGCGTCCGCTGTCGCCCGCCGTCGCCCTGCTCGAGGCCCTGCTCGAAACCGTGCCGTGCGCGCTCGGTCGGGAAGATCTCTCGCTCGTGCCCCTGTCCCTGATGCCGGCACGCTTCGACCGCCTGCTGAACCACCGCGGCCACATGACCGCCGCGGTCGAGGCCCTGCACGGCACGCCGGTGGCCGTGCGGGTGCTGCGGAGCGTGCATCGCGCCGCGACCTATGCCCGCGAAATCCTGCTCGAGCGCCCCGATGGCGTGGTCGTCCAGTACGCCGTCGTGCGCCTCGACCTCGGGTGCTGCCCGGCGGCGGCGCGCGCGATGATCCTCGCCGAACGCACGCCGCTCGGGCACGTGCTGCAGCGCCTGCCTGGAACCCTGCGCATCGAACCCGTGGCCTTCGTCTGCGCGACGCTGCCGGCGTCCCTCGCGGCCTGCTTCGGCGCGCGGGCCGGGCAGCGGGCCTGGGGTCGCCTGGTGCGCATCGACCACGACGGCGACCGCTTAGTCGAAGGGCTCGAACTGCTGGCCCCCGGCTGACGGGGCCGGCGCCGCCGACCGGGGGCGGCCCGCGGTTTGCAAGTCGCTCGGTGCTGCGGCGAGAATGCCGCGACGGGTCCGCGCCGCGTGGACACGCCAGACCGGCAACGAATAACCAGAGGTCAATCAGCGATGCCCTACCGCATTTCAGTCGACACCGGTGGCACCTTCACCGATGTCGTGGTCACCAGCTCCGAAGGCAGTTTCACGATAGGCAAGGCGCTGACCGACAAGCAGCGCGCCTTCGCGAGCATCGACGCCGGCCTCGCCGTCGCCGCCGAGCAACTCGGCACCACGGTGCCGGCGCTGCTTGCCGATACCGCGGTCTTTCTCTACGGCACGACCCGCGCGACCAACGGAATCGTGGAGCGCAAGATCGCGCGCACCGCCTTCCTCACCACCGACGGCTTCCCGGACATCCTGCTGCTGAAGGAAGGCGGCAAGGCCGAGCCGCACAACCTCCGCATGGAGTACCCGGATCCGTACATCCCGCGCCGTTACACCTTCGAGGTGTCCGAGCGCGTCAACGCCGAGGGCGGCGTCGAAAAGCCGCTCGACGAGGCGGCGCTGCGCGCGACGCTCGCGACCTTCAAGGCGCGCGGCATCGAAGCGGTGGCCGTGTGCCTGCTGTGGTCGATTGCGAATCCCGCGCACGAGCTGCGCGTCGGCCAGCTGATCGAGGAAGTGCTGCCCGGCGTGCCGTACACGCTGTCGCACCAGATCAACCCGATTCTCCGCGAGTACCGCCGGGCCTCGTCGACCGCGATCGACGCGTCGCTGAAGCCGCTGATGCAGAAGTACCTGTCGGATCTCGAGAACGATCTGCGCGCCGCGGGCTACCGCAACGACATCCTCGTCAGCACCTCCTTCGGCGGCGTGATGCACCTCACCGACGTCGTGAAGCGCCCGATCTACCTCGTGAAGTCCGGGCCGGCGATGGCGCCGATCGCGGGCCTCGCCTACGCCGAGGCGGAGGGCCTGCCGAAGGACGTGATCGTCTGCGACGCGGGCGGCACGACCTTCGACGTGAGCCTCGTGCGCGACGGCGCGGTCGAGTTCTCGCGCGATACCTGGCTCGGGCCGCAGTGGACCGGCGACAACCTCGGCATGGCCTCGGTCGCCGTGCACTCGATCGGCGCCGGCGGCGGTTCGATCGCCTGGGTCGACGCGGGCGGGCTGCTGCGCGTCGGCCCGCAGTCGGCGGGTTCCGAACCGGGACCGGCCTGCTACGGGCGCGGCGGCGAGAAGCCGACCGTGACCGACGCCGCCGTGGTGCTCGGCCACTTCGACCCCAAGCATTTCCTCGGTGGGCGCATGCAGCTCGACGAGGCCGCCGCGCGGCGCGTCGTCGGCACGGTCGCCGAGGCGCTCGGCGTGACGCTCGAGCGTGCGGCGTGGGCGATCATTGCGGTTGCCAACGAGAACATGATCGAGGCCATCAAGGAGCTGACGATCAACGAGGGCATCGACCCCAGCGAGTCGGTGCTGATTGGCGGCGGCGGCGCGGGCGGGCTCAACATCGTGCCGATCGCGCAGGAGCTGGGCTGCCGCACCGTGCTCGGCCCGCGCACGGCGGGCGCACTGTCCGCGTCCGGCATGCAGTACTCCGACATCATCACCGAAGCCGGCGCGAGCAAGCTGACGGCGTCCGACAATTTCGACTTCGCCGGCGCCAACGCGGCGCTGGCCAGCATCGAGAAGACGCTCGACGAATTCGCCGCGCGCCTGCGCGAGCGCGGCATCACGAACGTCGAGAAGCGCTACTTCGTCGAGGCGCGCTACCGCTTCCAGGTGTGGGAACTCGACGTCTCGGTGCCGGCCAGCGTGTTCAGGGACCAGGGCGACGTGGATGCGGTGGTCGCCGAATTCCACCGCGTGCACGAGCGCGTGTTCGCCGTGCACGACCTCGGCAACGCGGTCGAATTCCTGAACTGGCGCGGCCGCCTCATCGCGAACGTCCAGGCGCCGACGCTGGAGCCGGCGAAGGTCGCCGCCCACGCGGACGCCGAGCCGGACCGCGTGCGCAAGGCCTACTTCGGCAACGGCCACGTGGACACGGCCATCTATCTCGGCCACAAGCTGCCGGCGGGCGCCGTCATCAAGGGGCCGGCGGTCATCGAGGAAGCGACATCGACCCTCGTGGTCTATCCGGGCGCGGTGGCCCACGTCAGTCCGGGCGGACGTTACATCGTGACGCCCCCGGTGGAGGCATGACATGAACGAACTGAAGAAAACTCCCGCGCTGCGCGAGATCGATCCGATCCTGATGGCGGTGCTTGCGAACCGCCTCAACGCCATCGTGCGCGAGATGGCCAACACGCTGCTGAAGACCGCGCGTTCCGCGGTGCTCGCGGTGGTGCGTGACTTCTCGTGCTCCATCGTCACCGGCGGCAACCGCCTGCTGTGCCCCGGCGAGGGCCTGCCGGTGCACATCTTCGGGTCGAGCCTGCAGTCGCAGTCGATGTGCGACCTGCACGCGGACCTCGGGCCTGGCGACGCGTTCCTGCACAACGACCCCTACATGGGCAATACCCACGCCGCCGACCACATGATCATGGTCCCGGTGTTCGTCGACGGTGTGCACCTCTTCACGACCTGCGCGAAGGCGCACATGGCGGACTGCGGGAACTCGATCCCGTCGACCTACCACGCGTACGCACGCGACGTCTACGAGGAAGGCGCGCTGATCTTCCCCTGCGTGCGCATCCAGCGGGACTACAAGGACGTCGACGACATCATCCGCATGTGCAAGCGGCGCATTCGCGTGCCCGAGCAGTGGTACGGCGACTACCTCGCGCAGATCGGATCGGCCCGCATCGGCGAGCGCCGCCTCGTCGAGCTGACGAAGCGCTACGGCATCGAGACCATCAAGGCCTTCATCGACGAGTGGTTCGCGTATTCCGAGCGCCGCATGGTCGACGCCATCGGCAAGATGCCGAAGGGCAAGCTGTCCAACACCACGACCTACGATCCGCTGCCGCCGGTGCTGCCGAACGGCCTGCCGATCCGCGTCGACGTGTCGGTCGATCCGGAAGCGGGTTACGTCGACGTCGACCTCACGCACAACCCGGACAACATGGACTTCGGGCTCAACGAGTCGCTGGCCTGTGCGACCTCGAACGCGATGTGCGGCGTCTTCAACTGCATGGATCCGGACGTGCCGCACAACGCCGGCAGCTTCTCGCGCGTGCGGGTGCACCTGCGCGAGGGCTGCATCACCGGCATCCCGAAGTTCCCGCACAGCTGCTCGATGGCGACCACCAACATCGGCGACCGCATCGTCAACGTGACGCAGGCGGCGTTCGCGGCAATCGGCGACGGCCACGGCCTCGCGGAAGGCGCAATCGGCATGGGTGCCGGTGCGGGCGTGATCTCGGGCATCGACTGGCGGCGCAACGGGGCGTTCATCAACCAGGAATGGCTGGTGACGAACGGCGGCCCGGCGACGCCGGACACCGACGGCTGGCTCAATTATGGCCTGCCGGTGGCGGCGGGCCTGATGTACCGCGGCAGCGTCGAGGTCGACGAATCGAAGTACCCGATCCTGGTGAAGCAGCTGCGCGTGATCCCGGGTGGCGGCGGCGCCGGCCGCACGCGTGGCGCACCGGGCTCGGAGCTCGTCTACGGCCCGCGGAAGGACCCGATGACGGTCGTCGTGTCCTGCGACGGCCAGGTGCATCCACCGCAGGGTGTGCGGGGCGGCCAGGCCGGTCCGGCGGCGGCAACCTACCGGATCAAGCGCGACGGATCACAGGAGAAGCTGCCCGGCGTCGTCGAGTGCCGCCTCGAACCGGGCGAGTGGATCCGCGGCGTCGACTGCGGCGGCGGCGGCTACGGCAATCCGCTGGAGCGCGATCCGAAACGCGTGCTGCGCGACGTCGTCGAACGGTGGGAAACGCTGGACCGTGCGCATGACGTCTACGGTGTCGTGCTGACCGGGTCCATCAACGACGATACGCTGGCGATCGACGAGGCCGCGACCGCGGCCCGCCGCAAGCTGCTCGCCGGCTGAGGCCGGCAGGCACCCGCACGAGGCAGGCAATGCGCCCGGGGCCGGAAGGCCCCGGGCGAGGAGGGCAGCGATGACGGGGCAGACTCCAGTAACGCCGGGGGCCGAGTTCGACCCCATCCTGATGGCGGTACTCGCCAACCGCCTGAACGCGATCGTGCGGGAGATGACCAACACGCTGCTGAAGACCGCGCGCTCCGCGGTGCTCGCGGTGGTGCGGGATTTCTCGTGCTCCATCGTCACCGGCGACAACCGCCTGCTGTGCGCGGCCGAAGGTGCGCCGGTGCACATCTTCGGGTCGAGCCTGCAGACCGCGGCGATGCGCGAACTGCACCCGGATCTCGCGCCGGGCGACGCCTTCCTGCACAACGACCCCTATCTCGGCAACACGCACCCCGCAGACCACATGTACATGGTCCCGGTGTTCGTCGACGGCCAGCATCTCTTCACGGCCTGCGCGAAGGCGCACCAGGCGGACTGCGGCAACGCGATCCCGAGCACCTACTATGCGAACGCGCGCGACGTCTACGAGGAAGGCGCGCTGATTTTTCCCTGCGTGCGCGTGCAGCGCGACTACGCGCACGTCGACGACATCATCCGCATGTGCAAGCGGCGCATTCGCGTGCCGGAGCAGTGGTACGGCGACTACCTCGCGTCGATTGGGTCGGCGCGCATCGGCGAGCGCCGCCTCAAAGAACTGGTGCAGCGCTACGGCATCGACACGCTGAAGGCCTTCGTGGAGGCCTGGTTCGCCTATTCGGAACGCCGCACCGCGGAGGCCATCCGCAAGATGCCGGCCGGCCGCTACACGAGCACGTCGGTCTACGATCCGCTGCCGCCCCTGCTGCCCGACGGCCTGCCGATCCGCGTCGACGTCGCGGTCGACCCGGATGCCGGCCGCATCGAGGTCGACCTCACGCACAATGCCGACAATCTCGCGTTCGGCCTGAATGAATCGGTGGCCTGCGCGACCTCGAACGCGATGTGCGGGGTATTCAACTGCATAGTCCCCGACGTGCCGCACAACGCCGGGAGCTTCGCGCGCATCACGGTGAAGTTGCGCCAGGGCTGCGTGACCGGCATACCGGAGTTCCCGCACAGCTGTTCGATGGCGACGACGAACATCGGCGATCGCATCGTCAATGCCGTGCAGGCGGCGTTCGCGGAAATCGGCGACGGTTACGGCAACGCGGAGGGCGCGATGGGCATGGGCGCGGGCGCGGCCGTGATCTCCGGCCATGACTGGCGTCGCAACGGCGCCTACATCAACCAGGAATGGATGATCGCCAACGGCGGCCCGGCGAGCCCGGAGACCGATGGCTGGCTGAACTTCGGACTGCCGGTTGCGTGCGGCGTGATCTACCGCGGCAGCGTCGAGGTCGATGAGTCCAAGTTCCCGATGCTCTACCGTTCGATGCGCGTCGCGCAGGGCGGATCGGGCGCCGGCACCTTTCGCGGCGGGCCCGGTGTCGAAGTGGTGTACGGGCCGCGCCGCGACCCGATGACGGTGGTCGTCTCCTGTGACGGCCAGGTCAATGCGCCGCGCGGCGTGCGCGGCGGACAGGACGGACCGCCGGCCCAGACCTGGAAGGAACATGCGGACGGCACGCATGAGAAGCTGCCGGGCGTGACGATCTGCACGCTGGATGCCGGCGAGTGGATCCGCGGCGTCGATGCCGGCGGCGGCGGCTATGGCGATCCGCTGCGGCGCGATCCTAAGCGCGTGCTGCGCGATGTGGTGGAGCGTTGGGAGACGCTCGAGCGGGCGACTACGATCTACGGCGTCGTCATGTCGGGCCGTCTCGATGACGACAGCCTCGCCGTCGACGGGCCTGCCACGACCGCGCAGCGCGAGGCGTTGGCGGCCGCACGTCGCGGTCAACGCTGAACGCAGGCGCCGCGGGCCCCATGCGTGAGCGAAGCACGCGGCACCCGCGCCTGCGCGCCGCCTGCCTTGCGCTCCTCGTTGGCTGTGCACACGCCGACGACGGGGCCGGTGTTGCCGGGCAATTCGACTGCGCCGATGCCTTCGAGCTTGTCGCGATGACGGTGATGGTGGCCTGCGCGGGCTACGAGGCACCGGACGCCGCGCGCGAGCGCATTGACGAGGCGCAGACCCGGCTGCTCGACACGCGGCTGGCGACTGCCCGGGAGTTCGCCGGCCTGCGCATCGCGTTCTGCCCGCTGCTGCAGGGCACCGGCATGATGCCGGCCCCCGACCGCCTCTACCTCGACGACGGCCTGCAGCGCATGAGCGTCGACGGCCTCGCCGAAATCATCGCGCACGAACTGGAACACCGCCGACAGTTCGCGAGCCTCGGCGTGCGTGGTTTCAAGTGCGCCTACGTGCGGGACATGTCGAACTGCGGTGGCTGCCAGGATCGCCGCCACCCGCTTGAACGCGAGGCCTACGAGCGGCAGGACCGGGCGCGGGAACGGCTGCTCTCGGCGCCACCAGCCCGAGCAAACGACCTGGCCCCGCTCCATCCATCATGAAAGATGCGCCCCGGGAGGCGCGGGTGCTGGCGTTCGTGTTCGTACGGGCCACCGCGCACACCGGGATTCGGCGTGCGTGCCGGCGCCGGAGAAAAGGTGTCAGATTTCAAATCTGACACCTTTTCTGCCCCGGTGGCGAGCGCAACGTGAACCGGCAGCGAAGGGCGCCCGCCGGTTGGCACCGGAAAGGCACTTTCACGGCAACGCACGCGTCCCGTAGGTTGCGCTGACGCGGGA
>CALRPY020000007.1:0-103529 GCA_943370145.1 Hydrogenophaga intermedia
CCGTACCCTTCTCAAGCAACTCCGCAAGCGTCATGCTCATCTTGGTCATCGTGGTGTCTCCCGGTAACTCGTTGAAGCGTGGTAACTCCAACGATAACGGATTCATCACGATGACCGCTTCTTACACCACGGGGTGGGACACGACCTGCCGATGACCGAATCCATTCCAAACGACCTCGCCAGGCGACTGCGCGCGGCGATGACGGACGCTGAGCGGCGCCTGTGGTATCACCTGCGAAGGCGCCGGTTCCAGGGCGCGAAGTTCAGGCGGCAGATGCCGCTTGGGCCATACATCGTCGATTTCGTCTGCCTCGAACATCGCCTCGTGCTTGAACTCGACGGTGGCCAGCACGCGGAGCAAACCGGCGCGGATCAGGACCGGGACGCGTGGCTGCGGGCGCGCGGGTTCCGGGTGCTGCGATTCTGGAACAACGAGGTGATGGAGAACCTGCCGGGGGTGCTGGCTATGATTGCATGCGAACTGGGGGCGCTCGAGTAATCGGAAGCGACCCTCACCCGCGCTGCGCGCGGCCTCGCCCGGGGCGGGAGAGGCGAAGATCCGACACTCTTCACCTCTCCCGTTCCGGGAGAGGTCGGCGCCGAAGGCGGCGGGTGAGGGTGGCGTCGGCTGGCGCGGCGCCATTCTGAAACGACCCTCACCCGTCCGCTGCGCGGCCGGCCTCTCCCAGAGCGGGAGAGGCGAAGATCGCGCTGGCTCGGCCGATCCATCTTTGATTCAGCCGTCTCCGCCGCGTCGCCGCCTCTTCACCTCTCCCGCCCCGGGAGAGGTCGGCCGCGTCAGCGGCCGGGTGAGGGTGGCGTCAGCGTGGCGCAAGCCTCGAACGGATCCCCCCGCAAACCACCCAGCACAAAGAAACGGCGCAAATCATCCAGATCCCGTCGAGCGGCTGATGACAACGCCGCGCGCATCTCCTGCAGCCTGGCTCGCGTCTGCGCCGACAGCTCCCCATCCGCCGTCTTCACCACATTGAGAAAAGGCACGAGAAAGGTCGAATACAACGTCGCCGCCGGCAGCCTCCGCGCCACCGCCGCGCGCAGTTCTTCAATCGTGAACGCCGCCCCCAGCGAACAGCGGTAAAGCGCGGAGAAATGGTCCGCCACCGCCGGCGCATTGAGGCCGACGAAGAAATCGATCGACGCCGGCGACTTCAGTCGCGCGAAGTCCTCGATGTAAACGGCGCCTGCATCACCCGCCGCACGGGCAATCGCCTGCAGGGCCGTGTCCAGCGCCGCCGTATCCGGCAGCTCGTGCAGCGTCATCGTGCAGATCGCCGCGTCGAAGCGCCCGGGGCGGGCTGCGAGCAGGCTCGCGAAGCCCCCGGTTTCCCAGTCGACATTGGTAAGGCCAAGGCGCTCGGCCCGGCGCCGCGCGCCGTCCAGCATCACCGGCGACGGGTCCACGCCCGTGAAGCGTATAGACGGATTCAAGGCCGCGACCTGCAGCAGCTGCATCGCATTGCCGCAGCCTATGTCGACACAGTGCCTGCGTCCGACGAGCACCTGCGAGATCCGTGCGCTGTGATAGAGATAACCCGCCGCCGTGCGCCCGTCGACCTGCCCGCCGTCCTCCATGGCCGCGAGTATTCCGTCGGCGCCGAGTACGGAGGAGGGCGTGGGGCCTCGTGGCTGGTGGCGCCGGGTCAGCAGTTCCCGGGCGAACATCCGGGCCATCGCGACGCCGGACATCTCAGCGGCCCCGGCTCAGATGTTCTGGCGCAGCGCCTCGACCACCGGCACCCGGGCCGCGCCGCGCGCGGCGAGCAGGGCGGACAGTACGGTCGCGACGAAGCCGATCAGGAAGGAAACCAGGAGCACCACGGGCACCACGCGAATCATCGCCGTGTAGCCCACATTCGCATTGGGCGGCGGCGGCATGGGGATGCCGATCGCCGAAATCCCGAGCGCAAGACCGACGCCGAGCAGCACGCCCAGCGTCGCGCCGATGAAGCCCAGCATCGAGTTCTCGAGGATGATGAGCCGCGAGATGTCGCGATCCCGCTTGCCCAGCGCCTTCAAGGTGCCGAACTCACCGACGCGCTCGTAGGCCGTCATGCTGACGCTGTTCGCGACGGACAACAGCACCACGACGAGGATGATGAACTGCAGCACGCCGAGCTGGCTCTTGTAAAGCTCGACGGTGCTGGCATAGAAGTCGTCAAGCTCGAACCAGGTCATGACCTCGAAGCCGTCGCCGGCCAGCGAGGCCTTCAGCGCTGCGGCGCTCGCATCCGTGGTGAGCGTATCGGCCAGCGAAACAATCACCGCGTGCACGCCGCCGACGCTCAGCAGCTCCTGCGAAGCCGGCAGCGCGACACGGATGGCGCGCGCGTCGTAGTCCTTGGAGAAGGTGCGGAACACCCCGACCACTTCGAATTCGAGGCTGTTCAACGCGCCGTCCGGGGTGTTCGCGAGCACCGTGACGAAGGATCCCACCTCGAGCTTCAGCGACTTCGCCACGCCTTCGCCGAGCAGCACGCCGTAGGTGTCCTCGTCCGTCAACTGGCGGCCCTCGATGATGAAGAAGAAGCTGCCGAGCTTTGCTTCCTTCGCCGGCTCCACGCCCTCGCCGATGATGGGCAGATCGGTCTTGCCGTTGTTCAGCAGCCCGAAGAAGTTCAGCCGCTTCATTGTGTCGACGACGCCGGGTACGGCGGCGGCCTTGGCCTCCACCGGGGCCGCGTCCTCGATCATGTAGGCGTAGGGGTCTTTCGCGCCCTGCGCGTAAAAGCCTTCCCTGTAGACCTGCAGGTGGCCGAGTCTCGAGTGGATGGTCGCCTCGCGCAGCTGGATGAAGACGTCCTCGACGAAGCCGCCCGACAGGATGAGGCCGATGACGCCGAATACAATCGAGGCCAGCGTCATGCCCGTGCGACCCTTCTGGCGCGTGAGGTTGCGCAGCGCGAAGGTGATGGTCATCCAGTCGAATTTCATGGCGGCAACTCAGCGGGCACGGCGCAGGGCATCGACGATCTCGAGCCGCGACGCCTTCCAGGCGGGGTAGAGGCTGGCGAGCGTCGCAGAGGCCACGGCAACGCTGAAGCCGCCTAGCAGCAGCTCGCCGGTCATGCGGATCGCGGCGGTGAAGCCGTGGTCCATGCCCGGCGCCGGCGGCATCGGGATGCCCACGGCCGAGATGATCCTGGCCAGCACATAGCCCAGCACCACGCCGATGACGCCGCCCGCGAGGCCAATCATGAAACCTTCGCTGACGAAGAGCTGCATGACCTTGCGCCGCCGGTAGCCGATGGCCATCAGTGTGCCTATTTCGCTGGTGCGCTCCATCACGCTCATCACGAGCGTGTTCGAAATGCTCATGATGATGATGATTGCGATGATCATCCGCACGAAGTTCATCTGCGACTTGAAGAGCTCGACCACCGCCTTGTAGAAATCCGCGAGGTCTATCCACGGGATGATCTGCAGCGAGCTCCTCTCCGCCGGCACCAGCGAGCGCAGGTAGGCGAGCACCTCGTCTGTACGCTCGGTTTCGTCCAGCAGCACGATGAGCTGGTGCGAGCCTTCCGCCTTCACAAGCTCCCGCGCGAGCGGGATGGGCGTGCGCAGCGCGACGTCGTCGAAGGCCTTCACCGCGGTATGGAAGATCCCGCTGACCTTGGCCTCCACGGCGGACACGCTGCCGGAGCCCGTGGTCGTCAGCAGCACCACCGTGTCGCCGGTCCCGGCGCCTAAGCTCTGGGCGAGGCCCTTGCCGAGGATGATGCCTTTGGGCTGCCTGCTCGACAGCGCCTCGCCGTCGTGCACGATGACTTCCTTCGAGACCTCCGCCTCGGTTTCCGGCGCAACCCCCTCGCCGAGGAAGCTCACCGTGGTTTCGCCCTTGGAGATGAGGCCGGAGAACGCAAGGCGCGGCGTGACGGTTTTCACGTGCGGCAGCATCGACAGCCGCTTGCTGTTCACCGCGGCGTCCGGGATCAGGTACTGGTAGGGGTCCGCGACGCCGTTTTCGTAATAGCCCTTCTTCACGATCTGGATGTGGCCCAGCCGCGAGTGAATCGTCGATTCGCGCTCGGCCCACTGCATCCACTCGGCGAAACCGCCGGCCAGCACGAGGGCGACGACGCCGAAGCCGATCGCGCCGATGCCGAGCGCCGTGCGGCGACGGTGGCGGGAGAGGTTGCGCAGCGCGAGCGAGGCGGTCTGGCCGAGTAGCGCCCGCAGGAACCGGGTGCCCCAGGCTTCGTGGAGTTCGGCTTCGCTCGCCTGCTCGAGCGCTTCCTGGAAGACCGGGCGTTGCGCCGGACGCCTGGGCCTGGACGGCACGGGCACGGCGGCGCTTGCGTCCCGGACTTTGGCGCCGCTGGCTTCCGCTTTCGCGAGTTGGTCGACCGAGGTGGGGCCCAGCGAGGTGGTGAACCACTCCTGGCTGGCCAGGAAGCGGGCGTCGATGACTTTCTCGTCACCGAACTCCTGCACGTGCGCCAGCTGGTTGCCGACGTCCTCGGCCTGGCTGGTGTCGATTTCCTGTTCTTCGCGCAAGCCGGTCAGCGCGTTGAAGACTTCCTCGCACTGCGTGCAGCGCACCATGCCCATCTGCGTCCGCAGGTTGTCCGCGGTGACCTTGAAGAGGCTCTGGCATGCGGGACACTGGGTGAACATGGGCCGGAATCAGGTGTGCGCTGGGTCGCAGAATAGCATCGTTGCGGGGGCGGTCGAAGTTTGTCGTGGTGCCGGAGCCACAAAAAAAGAACCCCGCCGAAGCGGGGTTCTGAATCGTAACAAGCTTGTTGTCAGGCGACTTTGCGGCGACGCAGGCCGAGACCCATCAGGCCCGCGCCGAGGAGGGCGAGGGTGCCGGGTTCGGGGATGGCGAAGTCACGAACCGTGATGTTGCCGCTGAAGACCCACTCGCCGGTGCCCGGCGCGGGCTGCAGACCACCGATCGACTCGAAGGACTTGTCCGAGAGGTAGGGGCAGTTTCCACCCGTTGTGACTGACGTGCAGCCGAAGGTATTGGTGTCGAGGTAATCGTCCGCCTGCGTGTCGTCACGCAGCACGATGTCGAGCCGCCCGTTGCCGCTGACCGTGCCCGACGCCAGGGGATCCAGTGGATTGATCCCTTCGGCGCTGGACACGAGGGAGATTGCGCTGCCGAACGCCGTCGTATTGAGGATCGGGGCGCCCGCAAGTTCGAGCCAGAGGTTGCCAGCCGTCGCCGCAGCGATGCCGCCCGCCTGCGTGGTGGTCGGGTCGAAGGGATCGGTCGTCGCCTGCGAGAAGAGCTTCACCGAGCCGCCCGAGAACAGGATCTGGACCTCACCGACTTCGGTCACCGGATCGATGTCGACGTCGATGTTCTCGGCGATGAAGCTGTCAAAGTAGACGGTGAGACGACGGCCGTTGTCGCCATGGCTCCAGAGCACGGAGTTGTCGGCGGCGCGAATCGTCGTGATGACGCCGACGCCGACGAGTTCTTCGCCAACTGCGTCGATGTAGCCGTTGCAGGCAGTCGCGCTCGGGGTTCCACATGTGCTCAAGCGCTCGGCTTCCCACAGCTCGCCCAGTTCAAAAATCGAGCCTGCCTGGAAGGTAATGCCATCGAATGTGAGCGCACTGGCCGCACCCGGGAGACCCATCGCCCCGCCGAGAGCTGCCGCGATCAGTGCTTTACGCAAATTCATTTTCTATTCTCCTTTGAGTCTCTCGAACCCGGGGCTCGTATACGGCTCGGCGTTCAGTTCCCAATTTTCACAGGGTTAATTCCTGCTTGGTAGGAATAAAGCAATTGGCGGGCCAGATAGGAATATGGGCTTGCCGAGTAAAGTTATCTGCCTGTATTTGAAAAGAAAAAATCCCTTAAAAACAAGGACGGCATCAAGTCGGCCAAGTCGAGATGAACGAAGCTGTAAAAGATTTGGACGATGAGGGGTTCGGCGGAACCTGCGGCGAGAACACGGCATTTTGCGGAAAAAGCTTAACAAACAGCGTGTTGGAGCTTTTCCTGTCGATCGGTCGCAATGTAAAGAATCTGGACCGGGATTATGTCCCGGAATCGGCCATCTCGCCGACCTTGGACTCCGTGCGCGGAAATCAGGGGCAGGGTATTGGGGAGGCTTGGCCTCCCTGCCCAAGACCCAGGCTCCGCTTCCACTTGTTCAGCCCACGCGGATCCAACACAAGGTAGCCCGTGGCGATTCGACCAGTAGACGGGGTCGAACAGGTGAGGTTATCGAGGTTCGCGCCGGCCGGTCGGACTCTCAAACCGTGCCGAACTCACCCCTGAGCAGGAAAAACATAGGCCTCGCTTGGCTGCTCAACAGGCTCAACGACGCCTGAAGGCGCCGACGGCAGCGAGGGCCGACCCTAGCAACAGCACGGACGGGGGCAAGGGGACTACCGTCGAGGCCGTGATTTGCGCCGAACCCCGGTAGTCCAGACCGGGCGTGCCGGGCTGCAGGCTGACCGCCAGGTTGAACATCAAATCTGCGCCGTCGAACTGATTGGTGTCGAAGAATGCGGCGGCGGCACCGCCCACCACGTCGAAGGAAGCCGAGGCCGAAATGAACGACGGGGTCTTGTCCGCAGAGCCGAAAGTGATTGCGAAGAGGGTCGATGACGGTGTGCCCGGTGCACTGATCGGACGCGCGCGCAAGTCCAGCCACAGCGCTCCGTCAGCGAACGCAGTCGGCGTGAACGAGGCCGGTGCGGTGGAGTAGGCGTTGCGAGCCGGGTCGGCATAGATGCGCAAGCTGCCGCCGTCGAAAGGCGTCGTCTTGACCTCGCCCGTAATTGTGCTCGTGGCCCCGGCTGTGAAGCCGTCAAGAACCAGCGTGAGTTCGGGCGACGTTGGGGAAGCCTGCCAGATGGTTTGTGCGCCGACGCCACCAGCGAACTCGACGCGGCCGAATGCCGAAAAGGCTTCGCTGCCTGTTGCGAAGTCGCCTCCCGGTGCATCGGTACCCAGCCAGAGGGTGACGGTCTGGAAACTGCGACCCTCGCCGACAGGAATGCCTTCTACCGAAACCGTCATCGCGGATACCGACTTCGCGCATACGCTAGACAGCAGGGTTGCTGCGAGAACGACGGACGAGAGGCGCTTTCGCATCATGAGTTGACGCTTTTTCCAACTCTTGGACTGTGCCTTGGCTGACACCCCCGCCAGAGGGAAGCAGGGAGCTCCGCTAGAGCGGAACTCCCTGCGCTATCGCTATCCCCGACCGGAATCAGCGCTTCGCGCGACGGCGAAGGCTGACACCGACCAGTCCGGCGCCGAGCAGCGCCAGGGTGCCGGGTTCGGGCACCGTATTGGCGAAGCCGGCAACCGAGGCGGAGCCCTTGAAGGACCACCCTGTGCCGTTGGGGGTCACGAAGTCACCGCCGGAGGTGAAGGCCGCATCGGACCCGCCAAACTGGGTGTTGCTATCGAAGAAGCTCGCGGCCGCACCACTGGCAACGTCCAGGTAGCCCTGGCCGGAAACCTGACCGCTCACGTTGTTGGCGAAGGCCGTAAGGGTCACGCCGCTGAACGGAGTACCGGTCAAGCTCAACCAGAGCGTGCCGTCGCTGAACGAACCCACGCTGCCGGGACCGCCGGTCGGATTGGCCGCGGTGAAGAGGGGGTCGGTCTTGCTCTGCGAGAACAGGCTCACGTTGCCGCCGCTGAAGGTAATGACGTCGGCCGGCCCCGCGGACGAGAAGCCTGCGAGCGTGTAACCGCTGAAGTAGAGCGTCAATTCATGACTGGAAGCCGCGGAGTTTGTCCAGAAGGTCGTCCCGCCGTCGCCGGTGATCGCCTCCACGCGGCCCACGCCGCAGAGGGCCGAACTGCCGCCGGTGATCGCACCGCCGGTCGCGCAGTCGCCTTCCCACAGGGTCACGGTCTGGAAAACGGCGCCCGACCCGAAGGTGATGCCGTCGATGGTGATGGCGCTCGCAGCGCCGGGCAGGCCGAGGAAGCCGCCGATGGCCGCCGCGATGAGCGTCTTGCGCAGATTCATGTTCAGTTCTCCTGTCTTTCGGCTCGAACCCTGCGTGGCGACAGCCCGCCGACGTTCAGCCGTTGTCGATTTCGCAGGCCGAGTGCCTGCTTGCTCAGGAGTTTGCAATCGATGGGCCAGATCTCGCTTTGAGGGGAAAGTTATTTCAAGTGATTGATTAAATGCACTAAAAACAGGCTCTGTGGCGGGCATTCAGGCGGGATAGTCCTGCTAGGCCTGAAAGGTCCTTCGATCTGTAAACGGGGTGGACTTTCGCTTAAAACGCTTTAACTTTTTTGATCGAATTTAAATCGCCGTCGGGATCCGGATCCAGGGCTGACGGGTTCTAAAAACTCATTTGAATCAGAGGCTAAGAGATTTCCGCCTGGGCTTTGCAGCTGTAAAGTTCATTGACAGGCCCGGTTTTGAGGGGCTGGACGGCGTATCCAGGGGCTGGATGGCGGCTGTGTCGGGCGGCTTGTTGTGAAGGAGCGTTCGGCAGGTGGCCCGCATGTCCCCTCTGGCGACTGGGTGGGGCGGCGTGCCACACGGACGCGCCCCTCACCCGCCGGCTTCGCCGTCGGCCTCTCCCGAGGCGGGAGAGGCGAAGCGCACTGGCTTGCGCGGGTGGAAGAGGCGGTCCGCGTTGCCCTCTCTAATACCCAGTTGCACCCGGCCGGGCTTTGCGCCCGGCAGCGGTTTCAGCCTGGAATAGCCGGCCCGCCCGCCGGGGGGCGGGCGACGGCTCAGATCTGCAGTTCATCCTTGAGGGTTTCGTAGGCCTCGCGCTGCTCGCCGTCGAACTGCCCGGCTTCGAGGCCATGCAGCAGCTTTCGCGCTTCTTCACCACCGCCGCTGCGCACCAGCGCCATCGCGAGATGGAGCTTGAGTTCCGGGTTGTCGGGCAGCAGCTCGTTGGCCTTGCGCAGCGCCGCCAGCGCGGGGTCCAGCTTGTCCTGATCGAGCAGCAGCATGCCCAGCGTGTCCAGCACCGCCGGCGAGCGGGGCGCGATCGAGTTCGCCTTGTTGGCGAGTTCGAGCGCGCGCGCCGGGTTCTCGGCGCGCAGCAGCCACGCGAGGTTGTTCAGCACCAACACGTCCTGCGGGGCTTCGTCGAGCAGGTCTTCATAGAGTTTCACCGCGCGCGCAGGCTCCTGGCGCTGGCGGTAGCTGTCTGCGAGCACGAAGCGTGCGCGGAAGTCCTGCGGGTTCTTTTCGACCCAGCCCTCCAAGGTCTTCATCGCCGCCTCGCCCTGGCCGGTGCCGGCCTGCACGCGGGCAAGCTGCACGGCGCGCTCGCCGCTCGGCTGCGCTTCGAAGGCCTGGCGGTAGAGGTCGACCGCCTGTTCCGGCTTCCGCTCGAGCAGCAGCAGCTGGCCCTCGGTGGCGAGCAGGTCCGGGATCGGGCCCGCCGGCGCAATGGCCTTGAGTGCATCGAGCTTGCGGCGCGCATCGGCTGCCTTGCGCTCGCGCAAATCGATGCGGATTTCCGCGTGGCGCGCGGCCGGGTAATCCGGAGCAAGAGCCAGCGCCTGGCCGATAGCCTCACGCGCCTGCGCGAGCCGCCCGCGCGTCTCCGCAGCCTGCGCGAGCAGGAGGTAGTCCTGGGCCTGACGGTCCGGGCGGCCGACCAGGCGCTCGAAGAGTTGCGTGGCTTCGTTGACCTCGCCTCGTGCGAGTTCGAGCTGGCCAAGTTCGCGCAGCACATCGCTGCGGTCGCCCGCGTCGTTCAGCACCTGCCGCAGGATCTGCCGGGCTTCATCCTGCTGGCCCTGTGTCTGCGCAAAGCGCGCCTTCACCAGGAGGACATCGGCGTCCCCGGCTTTGGCCTTTTCCGCCGCGGCGATACGGCTCCGGGCGCGGTCGGCTTCCCCGGCCTGCACGTCGAGCGCGGTCGCCATACCCAGCGCCTGTGCCATGGCGGGGGTGCTCGCCAGCACCTGGTCGAGTTCCGCGAGTGCACTATCCGTCTCACCCTGCCGGGTGAGTACGTTGGCGAGATTCACGCGCAGCAGCGCATCGTCCGGCGCGAGTTTCAGCGACTGCTCGAACAGTTCGCGTGCCCGCGCCAGGTCGCCGGTCTGTGCCTTCGCGATCGCGAGCATGCTCAGCGCCTGCGTGTCCTCCGGCCGCTCGCGCAGCACCGCCTCCAGCCGAGTGATGCCTTCGCCGGTGCGTCCGGTTTGCAAGAGGGCCTGCGCTTCGGCCAAGGCAGGATCGAACTTCGTCTCGCTGACGGCGGCCGCTTCAGCGAAGGCGCTCTTCGCCTCGCCCAGTTCGCCGGCAGCGGTGAGGACGAGGCCCAGGTTGACGAGGCCGCGGCTGTCCTTCTGTTCCCCCTGCACGACTTTCCGGAGGAGCTCGGCGGCGGCCTTTGGATCGTTGTTCGTCAGTTTGATCTGGGCGAGCAGTTCGAGCGCGGCCGGGTCCGGCTTCTCACGCTCGACCAGCGGCCGGAGCAGCGGCTCGATCTTTTCCCGCTGGCCGCCGGACGCATAGGTTGCAGCCAGCGTGCGGCGCACGGTGTCCGCCTGCGGATAGGCGCTCAGGCAGCTCTCGAGGTAGGTGATGGCCTGGTTCTGGCGCTCGGTCGCCGCGAGGCTCACCCCCGCGTAGCAGGACACCCGCGCGTAGTTCGGGAACTTGCCCAGCACTTCCTGGAATTTCTCGGCCGCAGGCAGGAGCTTGCCGTCGCGCATCGCAAGCAGACCCTCGCCGAAGACGGCGTAGGGGTTCACGAAGCCGCGCTGGCGCAGGGTTTTCACGTCCGCGGCCGCACCGTCACGGTCGTCGAGTTCCAGGCGCACCATCACGCGCGCGATGAGGTCGTTCGCGTTCTGGCTGCGCTTGGTGATGGCTTCGGAATATGCGGCCTCGGCGGCCTTGGGGTCGTTCTTGACCCGCATGAGGTCGCCCAGCAGGCTCCAGCCCGGGGCGAAGCCGGGGGCGGCCTCGGTGGCCTTTTTCGCCAGCGCCGCAGCTTCGTCGAGCTTGCGCGCTGCGATCGCGCGCTGGGATTTGCCGGTGAGGGCCATACCGTTGTTGCCGTCGAGCGCGAGGGCTTCCATGAACGATGCGTCCGCAGCTTCGCCCTGCTCGAGGCTCATCTGCGCCATGCCGCGGATGGCGAGCATCTCGGCGACTTCGGACGCTGGGCGCTCGCCGCCGCGGAACTGCTCCACGGAGGCTATCGCGTCTTCATATTTCCGTCCGAGCATCAGCGCATTGAGCCGCAGCAGCGCGATCTTCGCTTCCTCGATGCCGCTGGACGCCGCCTTGTCGAGTTCGATGGCAGCCGCCTTGCCATTGCCGTCGTCCACGTACAGCCGGGCGAGCAGTATGCGCGCGGGGCCGTTCCCGGGTTCCGTCTGCAGGGCCTGTTTCAGCGACAGCACCGCCTCCTTGGTATTGCCCTTCGCGTAAGCCTGTTCCGCGAGTTCGAGGTATTCGCCGGGCGTCGGCGTCTGCTCGCAGGCGGCAAGAACCGCGAGCGCTAGAGCGGTGACGAGGGCCTTGCGGCGGCGGCTGGACGGCAGTCCGGTTCTCATGGGTCCTTCCTTTGATCGTCGACTTGAACGGCGCGGTTAATTATGTCGGCCATGAACGCGCGCCACTTGATAAGACAGCGTTGTGCGGAACGCTCCGCGAGCTTGGGCCAAGCGGGCCGGCGTAGGCTCCGCCCGCTCCAGCATGTAACCAATGCTAACAGTCCGGGCGCTGCTCAGTTCTGCAGCTTCCGCAAGAACTCCTTGGTGAACACCTTGTCCGGAATCTCCCGCTTCTTCAGCCCGCTGTACTGCAGCACCGACTGCTCACCCTTGCGCAGCGCATCTGTCAGCACCAGGCGGGCAGGGCGGATGACGCCGCCCATGTCCTTGAAGTCCTCGTAGATGCCGGATTTCATCAGGCGCTTGGAGACCGTGTAGAACTCGACCTTCACCGGGCGCTTCGTCGCGACGTCGACCCAGTACAGCACGCGCTGGTAGGTCACGCCCTTGCGGGCGGCGGTGAGTTCGAGTTGGGCGCATTTCTTTCCGTCGACCACTTCTTCCTTCACCAGCGTGGCGTTGTAGTCGCCGGAGAAATTGGCGCGCGCGAGGTCACCGTTGGCAACCTGGCCGGTCAGGCGCTGGGACAGGGGCAGCCGCACGGGCTGGGACACGTTCGGCATGAAGACCCACAGATCGGCGCCCTTCAGCAGCATGACCTGGCCTTTTTCGGAGGCCGGTGCGGTGGTGCGCACCACGCTGTTGTCGTGGCCCTTCTGCAGCACCTGGTAGGCGTGCATGTCCTGGCCGCTCTTGCCGGTGGTGGTCACTTTGACTTCGACCTGGAAGGGCTCGGTGGGGAAGCGGATGGCGTCCGCGGCTTTAACCAGGGCATTGGCATCCAGGGCCAGGGCCGGGAGGGTGGCCAGGAGGCTGGCGACGAGGGCGACGAGGCGCAGCGTTTGGTTCGGATGATGTAGAGGCATCTTGGGGTCCTGTCGTGGGTCGCGGTGGTTTATGTTAGCGCGAAGTTCGAGCGTCGCCCGCACCGGGCGTGGGCCGTTCCTAGGCGCTCTTCGCCTCTCCCGGAGCGGGAGAGGCGAAGAGCGGTGCGGCGGCCCCTCACGGCCCGGGAGAGGCGAAGATTTCCTCAAGCGCGAAAACCTTGTGCAATCCGCCGCTGACTGATTTAATTTCAGTGCCTTAAAGCGACCAGCTGATAAATGTCATGAGCCAGTCCGGGAGCAGGAATCGATGAGCGCCGTGCGCGTCGAGCATGTTTATAAAGAGTACAAGCTCGGCACCCAGACGGTCCACGCGTTGCAAGACATCTCCATGGTGGTTGCGCCGGGCCGCTTTCTGGCCATCGCCGGGCCATCCGGCAGCGGCAAGACGACCCTGCTGAACATGATTGGCTGCATCGATACGCCCAGCAAAGGCGACATCTTCATCGGCGAGGAAATGGTCAGCCGCAAGACGCCGGATGAACTTGCCGCGCTGCGTGCCCGCACGCTCGGCTTCGTGTTCCAGACCTTCAACCTGCTGCCCGTGCTGGATGCTTGGGAAAATGTCGAATACCCGATGCTCCAGCGGCCGGATCTCACCAAGAAGGAACGGCACGAGCGGGTGCGGCATTACCTCGAGACGGTGGGGCTTGCGAACCGCATGCGCCAGCGGCCCAACGAGTTGAGCGGCGGCCAGCGGCAGCGCGTGGCGATCGCCCGCGCGCTGGCCGGCGGGCCCAGCATCATCCTCGCCGACGAGCCCACCGCGAACCTGGACTCGAAAACCGGCGAGAGCATCCTCGCGCTGATGAAGCATATAAATGAAACGGAGAAGACGACGTTCATCTTCTCCACCCATGATTTCCGGATCATGGAAATGGCCGACCGCGTGGTCAGCGTCGCCGACGGCAAGCTGGTCGTCTGAGCATCGCGCCCGCGCCGGCAGGGACCCCACTATGAAACGGACGCTTCGTCTCTCCCCACTGGCCGCCGCCATCGTGGCCGCCCTTGCGCTGGCCGCGTCTGGTCCGCTGTCCGCCCAGGAGTCCATGGACGACCTGTTCGACGCGGCCGACGAGCCCGCCGACGCCGCGCCGGCAGCCGCAGAAGCCGCCGAGGCCGACAGTGTCGAGGACCTCTTCGAAGACACCGCGGAACCCGCCGCCGACACCGTGGCACCCGCCGAGGGCGCGGGCGAGGCGGGCAGCCTCGACGATCTCTTCGAAGCCGCGCCCGACGCCGTCGCCGGCAGCGTCGCCGAGCCGGCCGAGGAAAAGGCGCCGGCCATCCGGGCGAGCGGCTTCTTCCAGAATGAATTCGCGTACACCACGCCGGACGAATCGCACTTCTCGAAGTTCCGCAACATCCTGAAACTGAGACTGAACGGCAGCCTGAGCCCACGCGTGAAGTGGCAGCTGGGCGGGCACGTCGAATACGACCCGGTCTTCGAGTTCGAGAACTTCTACAACGACCGCGTCGAGGACGACGAGAAGCTTTTCGGCTACATCGACGAGTCCTACCTCGACATCGACGCCGACAACTGGGAAATCCGGCTCGGCCGCCAGCACATCATCTGGGGCGAGATGGTGGGCCTGTTCTTCGCGGACGTCATCTCGGCGCTCGACTTGCGCGAATTCGTGCTGCAGGATTTCGACATGCTCCGCATCCCGCAGTGGGCAGCGCGCGCGGAGTATTTCAGCGGCGACTTCCACGGCGAGTTCGTCTACATCCCCGTGATGACGGTCGACAACATCGGTGTCTTCGGCGCGGACTACTACCCGTATCCCGTCGAGCTGCCGCCGGGCGTGCAGGGCATTTTTCTCGACGACAAGGCCCCGCGCAGCGACTGGGACGACTTCGGCGCCGGCGCGCGGGCCTCGTACCTCAAGAACGGCTGGGACGTCTCGGCCTTCTACTACACGAGCCCGGACAAGACCGCCGCGTTGGACCGCCGTATCTCGCTTGCGCTCGCGCCGACGGTCACCTTCAAGCCCATCCACGAGCGCATCCACCAGTTCGGCAGCACGCTCGCGAAGGACTTCGGCAGCTTCGTGCTGAAGGCCGAGGCCATCCAGACCCTGGATCGCCTGATGAGCGTGACCCGTCTCGTCGATCTCGATGGGCTCATCGAGACGGACGAACTGCGCTACGTGGTTGGCGCCGACTGGGCCACCGAGACCGGCCACAACATCAACCTGCAGTTCTTCCAGACCTGGTTCCAGGACCACGACAGCGACATGCTGTACAAGGAACTCGAAACCGGCGTGAGCTTGCTGTTCACGACCACGAGCTGGCACCCGGACATCACGCCCGAAGTCCTGTACATCCGCAGCCTCGACCGCAACGAGTGGAACCTGCAGACCAAGGTATCCTGGGAGTTCGTGCAGAACTGGCGCGCGGTGCTGGGCGGCGACGTGTTCGGCGGCCCGCGCACGGGGCTGTTCGGCCAGTTCGACGACACCGACCGCGTCTACACGGAGCTCCGCTTCAGCTTCTAGGCCGCGCGGCCGAAAGCTGATTGAGGTCAGACGGCCCGGTCCGGTGGCCGTGCTAGACTCTCACGAGTTTTTCCTGCACAAGGCCCGCCGGGCCGTCGTGTAACGGGACACGGATGTAGCGCATGCCAATCAGAATCAAGCTGGCCCGCAGCCCCAAGGAAATCGACGACGCGTTGTGGCTGCGCCACGAAGTGTTCGTCGTCGAGGACGGCAAGTTTGGCGGCAAACCCGTGCCCGGCCACCGTCTGGTGGACCATTTCGATGCCTTCCCCAGCGTCTACCACGTCGTCGCCTACGAACACAAAGAGCCGGTCGCCACGATGCGGCTGGTCAAGGACAGCGAGGCCGGCCTGCCGGTCGACGAGCTCTACGACTTTGCCGCCTATCGCCGCAACGCCGTGGCCGATCTGGCCGGCCTGGGGCCCGAATGGGCCGACCGCGACACCCCTGTGTTCGGCAGCGCCGGCATGCTCGCCATCCGCGCGCCGTGGCGGCGCCGACGCGACGTCATCCGCGCGATGTTCCGCATGGCGGCCACGGTCTGCCAGGGCTACGGCGCGTCGCATGTCGTCGTCGTCGTCAATTACGAGACGGCCGGCATGTACCGGCGCCTCGGCTTCACCGAACTCGCCGAGAAGATCTGGAACGAGGAAATCGGTAACCACGTGATTCCCCTCGCCGGCACCACGCAGCAGTTCATCGGCTGGGCGCTCGGCGATCTGCCGGACACGGCCTTGAGTTCGTTCAAGGACAGTTTCGAGCGCCTCGTGCTGCGCTCAGGCGAAGAGGTGTTCCACGAAGGCGATATTGGCGAGCACGCCTACGTCATCGAGGCAGGCGAAATCCGGATTTCGCGCACCCGCGAGGGGGATCGGGAACTGACCCTGGCGCACCTCGGCCGCGGCCAGCTGTTCGGCGAACTCGCGCTGCTCGACGACCAGCCCCGGGCGGCGACGGCCACCGCCCTTGTCGATACCGAACTGATGACGCTGGACCGCAAGAGCTTCGAAACCCAACTGCACGACCATCCCGAACGCGCGCGGCGCCTGTTCAAGGTTTTCGCCTCCCGCATGCGTTCGATGGACGAATTGGCGATGGTGCTGGCCTTCGCGCATCCGTCGCAGCGGCTGGAGTTCGCGCTGGAGGCGGCGCGCAAGCAGGCGGCGCCGGACCGTGGCAACCCGGCGGAACTCGTGTTCCGCGGCGGGCCGAAAGAGCTGGCGCTGATGGCGGCGGTGGACGAAGAGGTCACCCGCCAGTACCTGGAAAGCGCGTCCGGTACGGGGCGTCTCGCGTTTTCCGAGCGCCATATCGCGTTCCTGAAGCCCTGATTCGCGACGCCCGCAGCCGTCCCAGCATGGGCGGCATAACAATTGTCACGATGGGGCACGGCGGCGGGCGACCCAGGGCCACGGCTCCTAGAATCGAGCTTCAGGATTTTGTCATGCCGCCGATGCCCTAGCCGGGCCGACATCAAATCCCGGCGGGCAGACCGGTCGCCAGCAGCGACGTGCTGGACTTAATCAGTAAATAGATAAAAAATGGCGCCTAAGCATCTTGAAACTGAAGGCTTTTACCGGCCGCAGAAATCAGTCTCGGGCAATTCTGGAAAAACTTGCCGGACGCAGCGTGAGGATTACGAGCATGTGGGCTGAGCTTCAACAAAGAAAACAGCAACTCTTTCGCCTGGCCTCGCTCTGCGTGGCCGCCATCGCGCTGAACGGATGCGCCTCCATTCCAAATCCCTTCGGGCCCGGTGTCCCTGATGCGCCGAAGGACAGTGACTACGCGAAGGATTGGGTCTATCGCGTAGGCCCAGGCGACAGTCTCAGCATCTTCGTCTGGCGCAACCCCGAGCTATCGGAGACCGTCACCGTGCGCCCGGACGGCCGCTTCTCCACGCCGCTGGTCAAGGAATATCTCGCTACCGGCAAGACGCCGCCGGAACTCGCGGTGGAACTCGAAAAAGAACTCGGCGAGTACGTGCGCGATCCGCTCGTCACGGTGACCCCCAGCGGCTTCGTCGGCGAGTACTACGATCAGGTGCGCGTCGTCGGCGAAGCGACGAACCCGACCGCTACCCCGTACCGCCGCAACATGACGGTGCTGGATCTCATGATCCAGGTCGGCGGCCTGACCGAGTTCGCCGCCGGCAACCGTGCCGTACTGGTGCGATACGCAAGCGGCTCGGAAGAGGAGTACCGCATGCGCCTCGACGACCTCATCCGCGATGGCGACATCTCGGCGAACGTCGCGCTCCAGCCCGGCGACATCATCATCATCCCGGAAGCCTGGTTCTGACGCCTTAGGGCATGGACCCGCAGCGAAACTCCGACCAGCACTGATCAGGGCGAGCCATGTACGAACAGGTTCAGGTTGTCCGCAGCCTCATGCGCATGGCGTGGCTCTACCGCTGGGTAGGGCTCGCCGTCGCCATCGTCGTCTGCGCGCTGGGGTGGATCGGCGTGCAGGCGCTGCCGGATCAGTACCAGGTCAACGCGAAGGTTTACCTGGATTCGCGTTCGATGCTCCGGCCCCTGCTGCGCGGTATCGCGTTCGAGAGTGGCAGCCTCGCGAACACCACGCTGCTGCTGAGCCGCACCCTGCTGACCCGGCCGAACCTCGAAGAGGTGGCGCGCCGCACGGACCTTGATCTCGGCACCAAGACGCCCGAGGAGTTCGACGAACTCATCAGCGATCTCGCCAAGGACATCACGATCACTGGCACCACGCGAGACAATATCTACGATATCGAGTACACGCACACCACCCCGAAGGTGGCGAAGGCGGTCGTCGACGAACTCCTGAATACCTTCATGGAGTCCACGCTGGGTGACACGCGACGCGAGACCGCCGTCACGCAGAAATTCCTCGAAGAACAGATCGCGGCCTACGAGAAGCGCCTGATCGAAGCGGAGGACCGCCTCAAGCAGTTCAAACAGCGTAACGTCGGCATGATGCCGGGCTCGCAGGGCGGATATTTCTCACGCCTCGAGTCCGCTCATGCACAGTTGAAGGAAGCCCAGCTGCAGCTGCAGGAGGCGATGACGACGCGGGATCAGATCAAGCAGCAGGCGGCGTCCCAGCCGGCACAAGCGGAGGATCCGTTTGGCGGCGACCTGTTTGGTGCCGAGGATGGCGGTATCGAGTCGGACCCGCAGGTTGCCTATTTCGACGGTAAAATCCAAGAATTGCAGGGGCGGATAGACGAACTGCTGGTAGGTTTCACTGAAAAGCATCCCGATGTCGTCGGCATGCGCAAGATGATCGAGAACCTCGAAGCGAAGAAGGCCGAGAAGATTGCCGAACTTGAGAAGCTGGCGGCTGAGGCGCCACCGACTGAAGAAGATGAATTTGGCGGTTTTGGCGGCAATCCCTTCAAGCAGCAGCTGCAGATGCAGGCCGCCCAGGCCGATGCCAACGTTGCCGCGCTGCAGACGCGCGTTGCGGAATACGAAAGCCGGGTCAAGGAACTCGAGCGCCGCGTGGACACGGTGCCCGAGGTCGAGGCGGAGCTTCAGCGCCTGAACCGGGATTACAGCATCAACAAGAACCAGTATGACGAACTGCTGAAGCGCCGCGAACTCGCTTATATGTCGCAGGAAGCGGACCAGAGCGAAGACGACGTAAAGGTCAAGATCATCGAACCCCCGCGCGTGCCCTTGTTGCCGACCGGGCCGAACCGCCTGCTGTTCGCCAGCATCGTGCTGGTCATCGGCTTGGGCGCTGGTGCCGGCCTGTCCTTCGTGCTCTCGCAGCTAAACCCGCGCGTCGTCGACGTGCCGGAACTGAAGGAACTGTCCGGCCTGCCGGTCATCGGCGTCATCAGCATGACCAGCAGCCCGATGCACCGTCAGCAGCGGCGCTATGAATTGATGGCGTTCTCGGCGGCGTTGTCGGGTCTGGTACTGATTTACGTGGGCCAGGTCGTGCTGTTCGTCATGGGCGTGGATTTGCACGGCAAACTTTCATCCGTCCTGGGGTTAATCGCGTGAGTACTATCGAACGCGCCATGCGCAAGATGGGCGGTGGCGGTGATGGACCGCAGCCGCCGGATAACACCGTGCCAGAAGCTGCCGCGCCGACGCCAGAGCGCGCTGTCGATGCGGCCGCGCGGGCCAATGCCGGCGCAGACGCGCCGGTAACTCCTGCGGAAACCGCTGCGTCAATCACAGCGCCCGCGCCTGCCGCGCCATCCGCACCTTTGCCCGAAATGCCGGCAAAGCCTGCAGTACCGGAGCCGGCTGCAGCTGCCACGCCAACGCCTCCTGGCGGTCTCGCGCGTTCAACGCTGGAACTTGATTTCGAGCGGCTTCGCCGTCTCGGGTTCATGGTGCCTGGAGACCCCGCTTCGCGCCTGTCCGAAGAGTTCCAGCAGATCAAGCGGCGGCTCATCGGCAACACCGTACCGGGGATGTTCAATTCGCCGAATCCACCGAACCTGATCATGGTCACGAGTTCCATGCCGGGGGAGGGCAAGACCTACACCACGACGAACCTCGCGATGAGCATTGCGATGGAAATCGACCGCACGGTGCTCGCGATCGACAGCGACATCCTGAAGTCGGACCTGAGCCGGCTTTTCGGGGCCTACAATCGCACCGGGCTTTATGATTACCTCGCGCACCCGGACCTGGACGTGACGGACGTCATGTGCAAGACCAACGTGCCGACGCTGTCCTTCATTCCCGCCGGCACGATCCGCGAAGGCATCACCGAGCGTCTGGCCAGCCAGGCGATGGCTAAGCTGGTGGCCGAACTGTCGCACCGCTACTCGGACCGCCTCATCATCTTCGACGCGCCGCCGGTGCTCGCGATGTCCGGCGCCGCCGCCCTAGCGCCGCTGATGGGACAGGTGGTGGTCGTCGTCGAAGCCTACAAGACCTCCCGCGAGAACCTGAAGCGCACACTGTCGGCGCTGGAACACGTCCAGATCACCGGCCTTGTGCTCAACAAGATGCGACACCGCGCGGCGGGCGGCAGCTATGGTTATGGCGGGTACGGCTATGGCGGGTACGGCTATGGATATGGTTACGGCTATGGCAGCCAGCAGCCAAAAACGTAAACTGTCGGGGACTTGGGCCACTGCAGGAACGTGCCGTTGAATTCTCGCCCGTTACAACACATTGCACCATGGGCCGTCCTGTTGGGCGCCGCGTTCATCAGCGGCGCGCAGGCTGGCGAATGGGATATCCAGCCCAGCTTCTCGCTTTCCGAAAGTTACACGGACAACGTGCAGCTCGTGGAGACCGGTGAGGAAGGCGACTTCATTACGAGCATCACGCCAGGCATCGCCATCCGGGGCGAGGGCCGCCGTCTGCAGATGAATGCGGACTACCTCTACAACTACAACAAGTACTTCGACAAGAGCGATTTTGACGCCGGTACGCACACCCTGCAGGGCAATATCAACAACGAACTCGTTCGTGATCACCTGTTCCTTGACGTCAACGCCGCCATGTTCCCGGCCCAGGTGTCGAACCAGGGGCAGGTCAGCAACCGCAATCTCAACAGACGCGATCGTCTCGACCAGCTGAACGCCGGTAACCGCGCCGATGTGATTTCCTACGGTTTCACACCGCGCTACCAGCAGGCTTTCGGTTCAATCGCAGATTTCACGGCGACTAATGATTACAGCGACACATCCACTGGTGAGGGGACGGCTGGCGGTGGCAAGAACAACACCCTCAACGTTGGACTGAACAGCGGGCGACGCTTTGCGCGTTCCAACTGGGGCTTGAACTTCGAACGGCGTGATAACCAAAACGACAACACTGACGAGGACCAGTCTTTTCAGGAACTATGGGCGAACAGCGGCTATCAATTGAACCGCCTGTTCAGGTTCACTGGGCGTATTGGCATCGAAGACAACCAGTTCGCGACTGACCAAAATCAGGAGGGGGGGGCCAGTTGGATGCTGGGCGGTGTGCTGACCCCGAACCCGCGCACATCACTATCCGGGGAGTTCGGCCAGCGTCGTTTCGGCGATACCAAGCGGTTCGATTTCAACTACCGGCGGCGCCGCGTAACTATCTCGGGGAACTACGATGAGGAACTGCGCACCAGTAATGAGGTGCTGCGTGACCAGCAGGTATTCCTGCGCGAGGATCCCTTCGGTAACCCTCTGCCAATAAACCCAATCGATAACACCGACTTCGGCTTGCCGCTGGACCAAGTGGGACTGACTGACGACGTTTTCATCAACCGTCGCCTGAGTGCCGTCATCGGCTACTTCCGCAAGCGCGACACGTTTTCAGCGAACATCTACCGTAACGAGCAGGAATCGACGCGCAATCAACAGGTCGACCTGAACACCGGGTTCGGCGCGAGCTGGAATCGGCGGTTGTCCGCACGGATGTCCGTGGGTCTTACGGGAGATTATCAGGAACGCGAGTCGGATGGCCAGCAGGGCAGTTCGACGTTCCTCTACCTGTCGCCGTATCTTGGTTACGCGATTGGGCCGCATCTGAGTTCCCGACTGGCCTATTCGTATTCCGACAGCACCGGGGATGCGCAGGACAACAGCTTCACCGAAAACACCGTCACCGGCTCCCTGAGCTACGCGTTCTGATTCCAATCGCCCGAGATGTACGAAACCTTCTACAACTTCACCGGCAAACCCTTCCAGCTGAACCCCGATCCCAGCTTCTTCTTCCAGAGCGCGGGTCACCAGCGGGCGATGGCTTACCTGCGCTACGGCCTGCAGCAGGGGCAGGGCTTCATCATCGTCACCGGCGATGTCGGCACCGGCAAGACCATGCTGGTGAACAACCTGTTCAAGGAGCTCGAGTCGAAGGACATCATCGCGGCGAAGGTCGTCTCCACCAACGTCAACGAGAACGATCTCCTGCGCATCGTCTGCTCCGAATTCGACCTGCCCTTCGAGAAGCTGTCCAAGGCGGCGCTGCTGAAGCAGCTCGAAACCTTTTTCAAGAGCTGCGTGGACGAGGGCAAGCGGGTGCTGCTGGTCGTCGACGAGGCGCAGAACATGCCGCGCAGTTCGCTGGAAGAGCTGCGCATGCTGTCGAACTTCGACTACAAGGGCATGCCGGTCGTGCAGAGCTTTCTGCTCGGCCAGCGCGAGTTCCGCGCGGTGATGCGCTCGCCCGGTCTCGAGCAGCTGCGCCAGCGCGTGCTCGCGGCCTACCACCTGAAGCCGCTGACGCCGCAGGAAACAGAAACCTATATCAAGCACCGCTTGGCAAAGGTGGGCTGGACCAGCGACCCCAGGATCGAGGACGACGTCTACATGGGCGTCTACCAGTTCACTGCCGGCGTTCCTCGCCGGATCAATACGCTGATGGACCGGCTGCTGCTGAACGCGAGCCTGGACGACTCGCACGTGCTCAGCTTCGCGGGCCTGCGTGCGATCACCAGCGAAATCGCCACGGAACAGGAAGCGGACAGGACGGTCGAGGACGGGCCGGACAATCCGCCCGAGCTCGCGAGCGTCGCGGCCCAGCTCGGTTCCCAGCCGCAGCATGCGCCCGTCGCGGCTGCGGGCGCCCAGTCCTCACCGCCGGAACAGGCGGCAATCGTAGAAATCCGCAAACTCGAGGCCAAGCTCGCAGCAATGCAGCGGGCCTTTGATAACCTGTCCGGGGACTTGAGCAGAGCACCGGACGCCCAAGCAGGACATCCCGCCAGCGCCAGGCGCGGCACAGGCTGGGGAACATGGTTGTTGCCCGCCGCGATAGGGACCGTCTTTGGTCTCGCGATCGTCGCCGCCTATCACTTCCTGGGCTGAGCAAGGCTCAAGCCGGCGCCTCTCGCGCCCGATAGATCCCTTCGGCCAGACTCGCGGCGCCACGATGCGTCGCGGGGCCCGGTGCCAATCCAGATGCGGCTAAAGGCGAACGGATGACCAACGCATTCACAGTGGACGTGGAAGACTATTTCCAGGTGGCGGCCTTCGAGGGCCACATCGCGCGACAAGCCTGGGACAGCCAGCCGCAACGGGTCGAGCGCAATACGCGCGCGGTGCTCGACCTGCTCGATGCGCACGGCGTCAAGGGCACCTTCTTCACGCTCGGCTGGGTCGCGGAGCGCCACCCGGCGTTGATCCGCGACATCGTCCAGCGCGGGCACGAACTCGCGAGCCACGGCTACGACCACACGCGCGTGACACAGATGGACCAGGGGCAGTTCCGCCGCGATGTGACCACGGCGAAGCAGTTGCTGGAGGATGCGGGTGGGGCGGCCGTCGGCGGCTATCGCGCGCCGACCTTCTCGTTCCGTCGCGACAATCGCTGGGCCTATGACATCCTGCTCGAGGCGGGCTATCGCTACAGCTCGAGCGTCGCCCCGGTGAAGCACGATCTCTATGGCATTCCGGACGCCCCGCGCGCACCGTATCGCGACAGCTCCGGCATGCTCGAAATCCCGATTTCCACGGTACGCCTCGGCGCGCGCAACCTGCCCTGCGGCGGCGGCGGCTTCTTCCGGCTCTATCCCTACCGGCTCACGCGCTGGTGCATCGAGCGCATCAACCGCGCCGATGCCCAGCCCTGCATCTTCTACATGCACCCGTGGGAAATCGATCACGAGCAGCCGCGCCAGGAAGGCGTGGGCTTCAAGACCCGCATCCGCCACTACCTGAACCTCGCCAAGGTCGAAGGGCGGCTGCGCCGCCTGCTGACCGATTTCCAGTGGGGCCGCATGGACCAGGTGTACGCGACATGACTGCCGTCGCCATCGATTTCGACATCACGGGGGGCGCCGCCGCCAGCCTCGCGGCCCCGGTCAGCATCGAGGCGGTGACGGGGACAGACCCGCGCTGGGACGCCTATGTCGATGCCCATCCCGAAGGCACGTTCTTCCACCTCCTGTCGTGGCGCGACGTGTTGCGCAAGACGGTCGGCTTCGAGGCGCATTACGTGCACGCGCTGCGCGACGGCCGGGTGGTCGGCCTGCTGCCGCTGGTGCGCGTGAAGAGCCTGCTGTTCGGCCACGCGCTGGTGTCGCTGCCGTTCTGCGTGCAGGGCGGCCTCATCGCGGACGACCCGCTGGCCGCACAGGCCCTGCTGGACCACGCCAGCGCGCTTGCCGAGCGGCTGCAGGTCGATTACCTGGAACTGCGCCACACGCAGCCGGTCGCGACGGGCTGGCCGACGAAGAGCGAAACCTACGTGCTGTTCAAACGCGAACTCTCGTCGGACGTCGAGGAGAACATGAAGGCCATTCCGCGCAAGCAGCGCGCGATGGTGCGCAAAGGAATATCCGCCGGGCTCGTGAGCCGCGAGGAGTCCGCGCTCGACCACTTCTTCCACATCTACGCAACCAGCGTGCGCAACCTCGGCACGCCGGTCTTCCCGCGGCGCTACTTCGAAACCCTGTTCGAGGCTTTCCGCGAACGCTGCCGGGTCACGACGGTGTATGCGGGCAGTGCTGCGGTCAGCTCCGTGCTGTCCTTCGTCTACAAGAACACGGTGATGCCGTACTACGGCGGCGGCCTGCCAGCGGCGCGCGATCTGAAGGCCTATGACTTCATGTACTGGGAAGTCATGCGCACGGCCTGCGAGCAGGGCATCGGCAACTTCGATTACGGGCGCAGCAAGCGTGACAGTGGCTCGTATTCTTTCAAGAAGAACTGGGGCTTCGAGCCCGTGCCGCTGCATTACCAGTACCACCTCGTGAAGCAGCAGGGCCTGCCGGACCGCAACCCCAACAACCCGAAATACGAACTGGCAGTGAACACCTGGAAGCGCCTGCCCCTGCCGCTCGCGAATTTCCTGGGGCCCTTCGTGTCGCCTTACCTCGCCTGAGCCGTGGAAAGCCTGCTCTTCCTATGCCACCGGATCCCGTATCCGCCGAACAAGGGCGACAAGATCCGCTCCTTCCACATCCTGAAGTTCCTGGCCGGGCACTATCGCGTTCACCTCGGCACTTTCATCGATGACCCGGCGGATCTGCCCCATGTCGAGAAGCTGCGCGGCTACTGTGCCGATGTCCACGCGGTACAGATTTCTCCCGGTGCCCGGCGACTCTTGAGTCTCACGGGGCTCTTGACCGGTGAGGCGCTGAGCCTGCCGTATTACCGTGATGCCGGCATGCGCGACTGGGTACGGCAGACCATGCAGAGTGAACACCCGGCGCTGGCCTTCGTGTATTCGTCCGCGATGGCGCAGTACGTGATGGAAGGCGGCTTCGAGCATGCGACGCGGGTCGTTGATTTCGTCGATGTCGACTCCGAAAAATGGCGGGCCTATGCGGCGATGAAGCCTTGGCCGATGTCCTGGGTCTACGCGCGCGAAGCCGATCGCCTGCTCGCCTTCGAGCGCAAGGTGGCGGATGCAGTCGACAGTTGCGTGTTCGTCTCCGGCGACGAGGCGCGCCTGTTCGAACGCCTGCGCGGCGCGGCCGCCGGCAACGTGCACGCGGTCAACAACGGGGTGGACCTCGAATATTTCTCGGCCGCCGGCCGCTTCGATAACCCGTACCCCGCCGGTGCGCCCGTGCTGGTCTTCACCGGCGCGATGGACTACTGGGCGAACGCGGACGCGGTCGGCTGGTTCGCCAGCGAGATTTTTCCGCTGGTACGCGCCCGCGTACCGGCCGCCGAGTTCTGGATCGTCGGCGCGCGGCCCACGGCCGAGGTGCGGCAACTGGCGCAGCTGCCGCAGGTCCACGTCACCGGTTCGGTGGACGACATCCGGCCATACCTCGCGCACGCCAAGGCCGCCGTGGCCCCGCTGCGCATCGCGCGGGGCGTACAGAACAAGGTGCTCGAGGCGATGGCGATGGGAAAACCGGTGGTCGGTACGCCGGCCGCCTTCGAAGGACTGGAACTCGCGGGCCGCTACCAGGCCCTGACTGCGGAGCAGCCGGCCGCGTTCGCCGAGCGCTGCGTCGAGCTGCTGGCGAACGCGCACGACGCATACGGCCCCGTGGGTCGCGACTACGTGGTGGCGCATCACGACTGGTCGGTCAATATGCGTCGCCTGCATACCCTGATGGTGCAATGAATGGAAGCGAAGACCACCACCGAGCCCCCCGTCGGGATCGACCCCGCGCCGCCCGCCACGCGCAGCCGCCAGATGCTGCTGCTCACCAGCCTCGGCGTGCTGGCCATTCTCGCGGCCTACTGGCCGACGGTGGCGGAGATGATGCGCATCTGGGACACCTCGGACACCTATGCCCACGGCTATCTCATTGCGCCGATCTCCCTGTACATCCTCTACACGCTGCGCCATCGGCTCGCGGGCGTCGAACAACGCGTGACCTGGTGGGCGCTGCTGCCGATGGCCGGTGCCGGCGGCTTCTGGCTGCTCTCGCATCTCGTCGATATCCAGGTCTTCCAGCAACTCGCGCTGGTCACGATGCTGCTCTCGCTGGTGCTGCTGCTGCTGGGGCCGGCCTGGTGCAGGCTCGCAATCTTCCCGCTGGGCTTCCTCTACCTCGCGGTGCCGATGGGCGACGGGCTGGTGCCGGTGATGATCAACCACACGGCCGACTTCGTCGTCGCCGCGCTGAGGCTGACGGGCATCCCGGTGTATCGCGACGGCACCTTTTTCGTGATCCCCAGCGGATCGTGGTCGGTGGTCAGCGGCTGCAGCGGCATGCGCTACCTGATGGCGACGGTGACGGTCGGCGCGCTGTTCGCCTATTTCAATTACCGCAGCTTCTGGCGCCAGGCGCTGTTCGTCGTGGTCTCGATCCTGGTATCCATCTTCGCCAACTGGCTGCGCGCCTACGGCATCGTGATGATCGCCCACCTCAGCGACATGAAGCTCGCGCTGGGGGTCGACCACTACATCTACGGCTGGGTGTTCTTCGGCATCATCATTTTCCTGTTGATGGCGATAGGCAGCCTCTGGAGCGAGCAGCGCCACGACGAAGTCCCTGCGGGTGAACCGCCGCCCGCACGGCGGATGGCGCAGCGCCAGCCGGCCGCGGGGGCGCTCGTCGCAGGTCTGGTCGTGCTGTGCGCGTGGCCTGTACTTGCTCGCACGTTGGCGGCGACAACGCCGGCTGGCACCCCGTCCGCGGCGGCCCTGGCGGCGGCCTTCACACTGCCCGCGACCGCTGCGCCCGCGCTCGAATGGTCGCCTCACTATGCTGGCGACCCGGCACTCCTGGCGGGCGCTGTGGAGCAGGGCGAGGAGATCGTCGGTTGGCATGTTGCGTGGTATCCGGCGCAGAATCAGGGTGCTGAGGTTGTGAACGCCGCGAACGAGCTGACCCACGAAAAGAACGAACCGTGGCGCCCGAAGTCGAAGAAAATTGCATCCAGCGGCGCGCCTGTGGTGCCCGGGATCATCGAATCCGAACTTCGCGAACGACAGGGCAACCAGACCATCCTCGTCTGGCAGTGGTACTGGGCGGCCGGCCATCCGGTGACGAGCCCCATTGCGGTCAAGCTGTACGGCGCGCGCAGCCAGTTGACCGGCGGTGGCAACCCCGGCGCTTCGGTGCTGCTGTATCGCGTGGTCGATGACGAGAATGAGCTTGCGCAGGCGCGGGACTCGCTGCGCGACACGCTGGCCGCCGCCGCGCCCGGCCTGCACGCGGCCTTCGACGCGGCCGCTGCGGAGCGCTGATTGCCCATGCCACCGCTCATCTGCCACCTGGTCTACCGACTCGACTACGGCGGTCTCGAGAACGGGCTGGTCAACCTCATCAACACGCTGCCGCCGGACCGCTGGCGGCACAAGATAGTCTGCCTCGCCGGCTACAGCGATTTCCGCAATCGCCTGCGCGACGATGTGGAGGTCATAGACTGCCCCAAACAGCCGGGCCAGGACCTCGGGCTCTATGTCCGCCTGTGGCGCCTGCTGCGCGAGATGAAGCCGGCCGTCCTGCACACGCGGAACCTCTCCACGCTGGAAGCGCAACTGCCGGCGCTGCTGGCCGGTGTGCCCGTGCGCATCCACGGCGAGCACGGGCACGACGTGCACGACCTAGACAACAGCAAGCGTCGCTACCGGCTGATGCGCAAGGCCTTCGTGCCGCTGGTCACGCAGTACGTCACGGTCTCGCGCCTGCTCGAGCGCTACCTGCTGCACGACATCGGCGTCGCACGGACCAAGGTCGAGCGGATCTGCAATGGCGTCGACGCCACGCGCTTCGCGCCAGGCGATGCCGCCGCCCGGCGGGTGCTTGCCGAAGCGCCGTTCGATGCCAAGGGCCGCATCGTCATCGGCACCATTGGCCGCATGCAGCCCGTGAAGGATCAGCTGACGCTGACGCGGGCCTTCATTGCGCTGCTGACCGCGCGACCTGAACTGCACGAGCGCCTCGCGCTGGTGATGGTGGGGGATGGGCCGCTGCGGGAAGAGGCCGCTGCGCTGCTGGACCAGGCCGGCCTCGGCCGCCTGGCCTGGCTGCCGGGCACGCGTGCGGACACGCCGGCGCTGCTGCAGGCCTTCGACATCTTCGTCCTGCCGTCGCTGGCGGAGGGCATTTCGAACACCATTCTCGAAGCGATGGCCAGTGGCCTGCCGGTGGTCGCGACCGACGTCGGCGGCAACCCGGAACTCGTCGCCGACGGACAGACCGGCCGCCTCGTGCCGCGCGACAATCCGCGGGCGCTCGCCGAGGCGCTTGCCGCCTATGTCGACGACCCCGCACGCATGCGGGCGCACGGTGTGGCAGCGCGGGACCGCGTCGAGTCCCAGCTGAGCCTCGCGCGCATGGTCGAACAGTACGAGCAGCTCTACACGCGGCTCACCGCGAGGGTTCGCCGGTGAACGATTGCAAGGGCGCGATTCACCTTAAGGTCTGCTACCGCAGCAGCCGACATACTGATAGGGTCGGCCCGACGCCGGCGTCTCCATAAGGAATTGGACCGACACCCATGTGCGGCATAGTAGGCATCCTGGATTTGAACGGCTCGCGCCCTGTCGACGAGCGGCTGCTGCTTGCGATGAACGATGCCCAGCATCATCGCGGCCCGGACCAGGACGGCATCCATCTCGAACCTGGCCTCGGTCTCGGGCACCGCCGGCTGTCGATCATCGATCTCGGCAGCGGCCGCCAGCCCCTGTACAACGAGGACAGGTCCGTAGTTGTCGTTTTCAACGGCGAGATCTACAACTTCGCGGACGTGCGCAAGGACCTGCTTGCCGCCGGCCACCGCTTCGAAACCGACTGCGATACCGAAATCATCGTCCACGGCTGGGAAGAGTGGGGCGCGGACTGCGTGCAGCGCTTCCGCGGCATGTTCGCCTTCGCGCTGTGGGACCGGAACCGGCGCCAGCTCTTCGTTGCGCGCGATCGCATCGGCAAGAAGCCCTTCTACTACAGCCTGACCCGCTCCGGGTTGTTCGTGTTCGCGTCCGAACTGAAGGCGCTGCTGGTGCACCCGGAAATCGGCCGCGGGCTCGACCCGCAGGCGGTCGAGGATTACTTCACCTTCGGCTACATCCCGGACCCGCGCTCGATCTACCGCGACGTGCGCAAGCTCGAGGCCGGCCACCTGGCCGTGCTGGACGCGAGCGCGGGGCCCCGCTTCCAGAGCCGGCCCTACTGGGACCTGCAGTTCCGGCCGGCCGGTGAAGTATCGGAGGCGGACGCGAGTGCCGCGCTGGTCGAACGGCTGCAGGAGGCGGTGCGCCTGCGCATGATTGCCGACGTGCCGCTCGGCGCCTTCCTCTCCGGCGGTGTCGATTCCAGCGCCGTGGTCGCGATGATGGCGCGCGATCGCGCGGAGCCCGTGACCACCTGCTCGATCGCCTTCGCGGACCCGAAGTTCGACGAGACCGTGTACGCGCGACAGGTTGCGGAACGCTATCACACGCGACACTTCGTCGACGAAGTCGGCGTCGACGATTTCGATCTGCTCGACACCCTCGTCGACGTCTACGACGAACCCTTCGCGGACAGCTCCGCAATCCCGACCTACCGGGTCTGCGAGGCCGCGCGCCGCCACGTGACGGTGGCCCTGTCCGGCGATGGTGGGGACGAGGGATTCGCCGGCTACCGACGTTATCGCTGGCACATGCGCGAGGAGCGCGTGCGCGGCCTGCTGCCGCAGGCGCTGCGTGGCCCGCTGTTTGGCGCGCTGGGCGCGCTGTATCCGAAGTGGGACTGGATGCCGCCGTTCCTGCGCGCGAAGTCGACCCTGCAGGCGCTGGCCCGGACCTCGGTGGACGCCTACCTGCACAACTTCAGCCTGCTGCCGGACGCACCGCGCACCGCGCTGTATTCGCCGGCGCTGCGCCGGGATCTCGGCGGCTATCATCCGCGCGAGGTGTTCCTGCGCCACCTGCCGAATGCGCCGGAAGATCCGCTGTCGCTGGTGCAGTACCTGGACTTCAAGACCTACCTGCCGGGCGACATCCTGGTCAAGGTCGATCGCGCGAGCATGGCGCATTCGCTCGAAGTACGCGTGCCGATGCTCGATCACGAGTTCGTGGAGTGGCACGCGACGCTGCCGCCGTCGCTGAAGCTGCGCGACATGCAGGGCAAGTACCTGCTGAAGAAGGCCATGGAACCGCATCTGCCGCACGAGGTGCTGTACCGGCCGAAGATGGGTTTCGCGGTGCCGATTGGCCGCTGGTTCCAGGGCCCGCTGCGCGAGCGCGTGAAGCAGGCCCTGTGCGGGGAGCGCATTGCGGACTCGGGCCTGTTCGACATGACGCGCATGGCGTGCCTCGTCGACGAACACGCGAGCGGCGCGCGGGATCACTCGGCCGCGCTGTGGTCGCTGCTGATGTTCGAAGGTTTCCTGCGCCGGTCCGCGACGGGCACGGCGGGCGTCACGGCGCTGAAGGCGGCCTGAGCATGAAGATCCTGCACGTCTTCGATCACTCGATACCGCTGCAGAGCGGCTACACCTTCCGCTCGCGCGCGATCCTGCGCGAGCAGGGCCGGCGCGGCTGGCAGACGGTGCACGTGACGTCCGGCAAGCACGGCACGACCGCGTCGCCGGTAGAGACCGTCGATGGCCTCGAATTCAACCGCACGGCGCCGCCGGCGTCCTGGATCGACCGCCTGCCGGTGCTGAACCAGCTGGCCATCCTCACCGCGCTGAAGACACGGGTGAAAGAGGTCATCGTCCGCGAACGGCCGGACGTCGTGCACGCGCATTCGCCGGCCATCAACGGCGCCGCGGCGCTGCTGGCCGCGCGGGAACTCGGCGTGCCGGTGGTCTACGAGATCCGCGCGTTCTGGGAGGATGCCGCGGTCGACCACGGCACGGCCGTGGAGGGCGGGCTGCGTTACCGGCTGACCCGTGCGCTGGAAACCTGGGTGGTGCGCAACGCGAACGCCGTCTTCACCATCTGCGAAGGCCTGCGCGCCGATCTCGCGCAGCGCGGCGTGCCCGAAGACAAAATAACGGTCATCCCTAACGCGGTGGATGCCGAACACTTCCAGTTCGGCCTGCCGCGCGACCGTGAACTCGCGGACAGGCTCGGCATCGCCGACAAGCCCGTGCTGGGTTTCATCGGCTCGTTCTATGCGTACGAGGGCATCGTCGATCTCGTGCGGGCCCTGCCGGCGGTGGTGAAGCGCCTGCCGGCGCTTCGCGTGCTGCTGGTCGGCGGCGGACCCTGCCACGCCGAGGTGACTGCGCTGGTGCGCGAACTCTCGCTCGAGAACACCGTCATCGTGACCGGCCGCGTGCCCCACGCCGAGGTTGACCGCTACTATAGTCTGGTGGACGTCTTCTGCTACCCGCGGCGACCGATGCGCCTGACCGAACTGGTAACCCCGCTCAAGCCCCTGGAAGCGATGGCGCAGGGGCGGCTTGTGTTCGCGAGCGGCGTGGGTGGGCACAAGGAGCTCATCCGGCACGGCGAAACCGGCTGGCTATACCGGGCTGGTGACCAGGCGGCGCTGGCCGCGGGTATCGTCGAGATGTTCCAGTCGCGCGAGCGCTGGCCTGCCCTGCGCGACGCCGGGCGGCGTTTCGTCGAGGCCGAGCGGAACTGGCCGGTGAGCGTCGCGAACTATGCACCGGTGTACGAGCGCGTCTGCAAAGGGGGGGCGCGCCGATGAACAAGCCGGCCCTCCTTGTCCTCAGCAGCCTGTTCCCGAGCAGTGCGCGGCCGACGGCGGGCGTGTTCATCCGCGAGCGGATGTTCCGTGTCGGGGGGGAATTGCCGATCACCGTGGTATCGCCGCAGGCCTGGTTTCCCGGGCAGTCGCTGATTCGCCTCGCCCGCCCGGGCTACCGGATCGCGGGCGACGCTTTGGAATTGCAGCAGGGTGTCGAGGTCTATCGCCCGCGCGCCCTGTGCCTGCCAGGCATCGGGCGGCAGTGGGACGGCTACGCGATGGCGCTGGCGGCCCTGCCTGTTGTGCGGAAACTGAAAAGTGAAGGGCGATGCGACATCATCGACGCGCACTTCGCCTACCCTGACGGCTATGCGGCGAGCCTGCTCGGTAAGTGGCTCGAGCTGCCGTACACAATCACCATGCGCGGCACCGAGCCGAAGCACCTGCGTGTCCCCGCGCTTCGCGAGCGAATCCTCACGGCGCTCCGCGGCGCCGCGCGCGTGTTCACCGTATCAAACTCCCTGCGCGAGGTTGGCATCGCCGCCGGTGTGCCGGCGAGCCAGTTCACCGTGGTCGGCAATGGCGTGGATACCGCGGTGTTCCATCCGGTGCCACGCGACGAAGCGCGCGCGAAGTTCGGGATCCCGCTGGACGCCAAGGTGCTCATCACCGTCGGCGCGCTGGTCGAGCGCAAGGGCTTTCACCGCGTGATTGCGCTGCTGCCGAAGCTTCGCGAGCAATTTCCCAACCTGATCTACCTTGCCGTCGGCGGCGCCAGCCCGGAGGGCGACTGGACCGCGCGGCTGAAACAACAGGTTGCGGACCTGGGGCTTGCCGACTGCGTGAAGTTTCTGGGTCCCATCCCGCCGGCTGAACTCAAATGGCCGCTGTCCGCCAGTGACGTCTTTGTCCTGCCTTCGAGCAACGAGGGCTGGGCGAACGTGATCCTGGAGGCGATGGCCTGCGGGGTGCCGGTGGTGGCGAGTGATGTGGGGGGGAATGGGGAGGTGGTGGCGAGTGACGCACTCGGATCGGTATATCCGTTCGGTGACGAGCTGGCCCTGCAAACCCGTCTTGGGGCCGCATTGGAACGTGGGTGGTCGGGCGACAGGCTGGTGACGTACGCGGCAGCCAATGCGTGGGAGTCCAGGGTGCGCCAACTCGTTGGTACCTTCGAGCCGCTGGCTCGTCTCGGGCCTCGCACCGAAGCTGGCGTCGTCTCGGCTTCCCGGCTCACCGTTTCGAAATAGGATAGCTCGTGCGCGACATTCTCATCACGCTCATCGTCTTCGGTTCGCTGCCGTTCATCATGCGCCGGCCCTTTGTGGGGGTGCTGATGTGGACTTGGCTGGGGCTGATGAATCCCCATCGCATGGCCTGGGGTTTCTCCATGAATCTGCCGTTTGCATTGATCGTTTTCGTGACGACAGTATTCGCCTTCTCTGTCTCGCGCGAGCCTAAACGCTTTCCGGTCAGTCGGGAAATCGTGGTGCTCTCCTTGTTTCTAGTCTGGATGCTGATCTCCACCTTCAATGCGCTCTACCAAGTCGCCGCATGGGAACAGTGGGATAAAATCTGGCGCATCCAACTCGGTGTGCTCCTTACCCTGCTGCTGACCAACAGTAAGGAGCGCATCATCGCCCTGACTTGGGTGATGGCGTTGTCGTTCGCTTTCTATGGGGCCAAAGGCGGTCTCTGGACCCTGCTCCAAGGCGGTTCGAATCGAGTGTACGGCCCTGAGGGCACCTTCATCGGGGGTAACAACGAAATTGGCCTCGCGATGGTGATGACAATTCCTCTGCTGTGGTACTTGGCTACCGTGGTTCAAAAGCACTGGCAACGCACCACGGTCCTCGGCATCACCGGCCTGACCATGATCGCCACCGTTGGCACCCATTCCAGAGGTGCCATGCTGGGACTCGCGGTGGTCGGCGTCATGCTCTGGTTGAAGGCTAAGAACAAATTGCTTCCGTTAGTGCTCGGGCTAGCCTTTATAGCTGTACTGCCGATGGTGATGCCTGCCGAATGGTTCGAGCGCATGGACACCATCAAAACTTATGAGGAAGATGCCTCGGCCATGAACCGTATCAAGGCGTGGCAGAAAGGCATCGCTATCGCGAATGAACGGATCACGGGCGGCGGGTACGAGTATCTCGCCATTTCAAATGGAGTGGACGCGCATAGCATCTATTTCGAAGTGCTGAGCGAACACGGTTACCCGGGGCTCGCGCTTTTCCTGCTTTTGGGCTCCTTGACCTGGCTCAAGGCAGGCGCGGTCAGGCGGTTGGCCGGAAAAGCCCCTGAGCTTGCGTGGGCGCGCGATCTGGGTGCGATGATTCAGGCCAGTTTGGCCGGCTACGCATGTTCCGGCGCCTTCCTCGGGCTTGCCTATTTTGACTTCCTCTATGCCATCGTCATCTTGGTGGTGGTTCTGCATGAGACTGTCTCGCGAAACCTCAGGGAAGCGAGGGTTGTGCTCGCTCCCGGCTTGACGGCGGCGAGTTATCCAGATGAATTGACCGGGAGCCATCCCGAAGTCACGGGGGCGCGATGACCGAGTCGCTGGTGCGAACGATTGAAAAGAATATCCAGTTCCACTCGCGCAGGTTGGCGCGCGCATTACGCACGACATCGTGGGGAATGTTCAAACACCCGGCGCGCGCGCCGATTTTCGTGATCGGTTGTTCCCGCGCTGGTACTACGCTTGTCTACAAAACTCTATCGGAATCCAGAGAAATCGGTAGCCTGCAGCGTGAGACGCATGATTTCTGGGTTGAACTCCACCCGCTCTATAAAAAGCAGTGGGACACTCACGGCCTCGGACAGGCGGATGCCTCGACTACCGACCGCGATTATGTTGCACGCTACTTCTATGCTTGGACAGGCCGGCATCGCTGGGTCGATAAGAACAATCAAAACGGCCTCTGCGTCGGTTATCTGCGCACCTTGTTCCCCGACGCGTGCTTCGTCTATGTCAAGCGAGGCCCGGGCGACAACCTGAACTCCCTGATTGAAGGCTGGGGCAAGCCGGAGGAATTCGCGACGTGGTCCGACGCCGTGCCCGTGGCGGTCGATATCGAGGGCCGCTATCGCAAATGGTGTTTTTTCCTTGCCGAGGGCTGGCGCGAATATCTTTCGCGCCCTATCGAGGACGTGTGCGCATTCCAGTACCGCTCGATCAATCGCGCAATCCTGGATGAGCGAGCGAACATTGCTCCCGAACAATGGATTGAGATCTTTTACGAGGATTTCCTGCGCGACCCGGTAGAGAACTTTCGACGCGTGTTCGGAGCCTGTGGGCTTCGCTTCGACGCCCACCTCGAGCAGCATTGCGCCAGCGTGCTCGGGCGCCCCTATAACGCTTTCTCGGAGATTCGGCTCGACAAATGGAAAGACAGCCCGAATCGCGCCCGCATCGAGCGAGCGCTGCCTCAGGTGGAGGGAGTTGCGTCGGATATGGGCTACGCGCCGTTGTGACATGGCAACGCTTGCGCTGATTGGGTTGCTCATTATTTGGGCGGCCGTGAGCCTCGCCTATGGGTCGCTACTGCGAGCCGTCTGGCGGGAACCGGTGTTCCGGAGGCCGGTTCTTGTCCTCGAAAGCGACGACTGGGGCGCGGGACCTGTTGAACAGGTCGGCGCTCTCCTGCGTATGATGGAGCTACTAGTCGATTGCCGTGACGAGACGGGACGGGCGGCGGTGATGACCCTCGGGATCGTGCTGCAGACGGCCGACCGGGATGCAATGCGGACTGACGCTGCCGCGAGGTACCTCGCGATTGGCCTCGAAGACCCAAGCCTGGCGTCGGTGCTTGAGACAATCCGTGGCGGTGTGGCAGCTGGTATCTTTGCGCCTCAACTCCACGGGCTGGCTCACTACTGGGAACCCTCGCTCGTCGCAGCCGCAGCCGATATGCCCGACGTTCGGACTTGGCTTGAAGGCCCTGGCCTCGGCTGGACCGAAGACCTGCCGTCCGCGCTGCAGAGCCGCTGGATCGATGCGCGTTCGCTGCCGAGCCGGGCTTTACCCGCCGCCGAGATCGGCCTGGCAATCGAGACCGAGATTGCCGCATGGAGGCGAATCTTCGCCGAACGGCCCGCGGTCGCGGTGCCGACTACCTTCATCTGGCAGGACGCCGTAGAGGTTGCCTATGCGAAGGCTGGCGTTGCCGTGCTGATGACCCCAGGAGCACGATACGTCCGCCGCGATGCAGAAGGGCGACCGGTGCGGAGCGGCCCTCCGCTGTTCAACGGGCAGCGAGGGCAGGGCGGGATCATGCATCTTGTACGCGATGTCTATTTCGAGCCGGCCTTGGGCCACGCGCCGGAAAGCCTATGGGGAGAGACGGCGGCGCGCGCGGCTTTGGGCCGGCCAGCGCTGGTCGAGACGCATCGATTCAATTTTTGCGGACCGCGCGCGAGCGACGCCGCATTCGCCACGCTGTCCGAAGGATTGCGACTGATGCGAGAGCGTTTGGCAACCGTGCGCTTTGTGTCCAGTGCGGAGCTAGCCCAGGTTATCGAATCAAGAGACCCTTACTGGTTGGAAACCCGGGTCCTGCGCCGTTGCGCGGTCTGGGCACGCCGGGCTCTCGCTCTGCCGGGTTTCGGGCAAGCCGCCCGCGCCTGCGGACTCGCATGGCCGCTGCGCGTGCTGGGTGCATGCGCTTGAGCGCTCTGCCGCGCTTTTCGGTCGTCATTCCCGCCTTTAACAGCGCGGCGACGCTGCATCGTGCGATTGACTCCGTGCTCGCACAAACTTTCCCCGTGCACGAAATCATTGTCGTGGACGATGCGTCCACCGATGAAACCCCTGCTCTGATGGCCACCTATCATGGTCAGGTCCGATACATGCGGCGCGAAGAGAACGGGGGCGTGTCAGCCGCACGAAATTTCGGCGCTCGGCAGGCCACTGGCGACTGGTTGGCCTTTCTGGATGCGGATGACTGGTACTTCGCGCACCGCATCTCGGCCCATGCGCACTGGATTGCGGAAGATCCCTCGCTCGATTTCATGACGGGAGACTACGAGTACCGGGATTTGAGCGGGATGCTGATCGGCCGCTCGATGCCGCAGCACGAATCTGGAATGAGGCTGCTGCGACAGGCCGGAACCGACGGCCGGGTGGTCATGGCGCCCGAAGAGTTCGAATCGTTCGTGGCGGAACACTTTGGTGATACGCACACGTTGAGTGTGCCGCGCGAAACGTTTATCGCGCTCGGTGGCTATCCGCTCGGCTTCAAGGTCTGCGAGGACGTTCATTTCCTGACGCGACTGGTTGCCCGCAGCCGGCGGGTAGGGGTAATTTGCGAACCTCTTGCGGTCTACCTGATCCACGGTGATAGCGCGACGCGACGGGACCAGGTGCAAGCGCAGCGCGAGAACGTCCGCACTTTGCGCGATCTGGAGCAGCAGGCAGCTGCGTTTCCACCGGCGGTGAGGCGTGGCGTGGAAACGCGCTTGCGCAACGGGCGGCTGAATCTTGCTTATGCACTCTGCAAGCGCGGCAGACGATGGTCAGCGCTCCGCGCGATACTGCCGTCGCTGATCGAAAAACCCTGCATCGCGAGCCTGCGCGATGTCGCGAGCATCCTGAAGGGCTGAGATGGGAAAGAAATACCTCGTGCTGACCGAACTCTTCCTGCCCACCAAGGGCGGCACTGCGGTCTGGTTCTCCGAGGTCTACCCGCGACTGGGCGGGAAGGACATCCACATCGTCACCGCTGCCGTGCCCGGCAGTGAAGCCGTGGATGCATCGCATCAAAATACCATTCATCGGCTCAAACTCGAGCGTTTGCCGTTCCTCAAGCCGGAATCCATTCTGATGTACTTGCGGCTTTTCTCGAGGGCATTGCGTCTTGCGGCCACGAAGCGCTTCGACGCCATCCACGCCGGGAGAGCTTTGCCAGAGGGGCTGGTGGCGTGGCTCGTTGCAAGACTGACCAACCATCAGGTTGTTGTCTACGCTCACGGCGAGGAACTGACCACCTGGGGCGCGGGCACCAAGTACAAAACAATGTGTCATGTCCTGACCCATGCTGACAGGGTGATCGCCAACAGCGAATTCACACGAGATCTGTTGCTTGAAATCGGAGTCAGCCCGGCGAGGCTTGCAATCATCTACCCGGGCGTGGACGTGCAGCGATTTCGCCCAGACCTACCCTGCAGTGACCTGAAGGAGAGAATCGGTCTGCGCAGGGACGAACGATTTGTGCTGTCGGTTGGTAGATTGCAGCGGAGAAAAGGCTTCGATACCGTTCTGCGCTGCGTTGCCCGGCTTCGCGCTTTGGGAAGGCCAATCCGCTATGCACTGATTGGAATCGGCGAGCAAATGGATGAACTCAGGCAGTTGGCCAAGACGCTAGGAATCGAGGACGCCGTGCATTTCCTCGGACCAGTGCCAGAAGAGGAATTACCTCGTTGGTATAACGCCTGTGACATTTTTGTGATGCCAAATCGCGAGGTCGATGGCGACAACGAGGGCTTTGGCATGGTGTTCATAGAGGCGGCTGCTTGCGGTAAACCCTCGATTGCAGGTAACGACGGCGGCACAGGCTCCGCTGTTGTGGATGGTGTCACCGGTTATCGCGTGGATGGAAAGAACCTTGACGCTGTCTATCGTCGGCTGGACGAAATGCTCGGTGACAGTCGCACTGCCGAAGCTTGCGGCACGAAGGGCTTGCTAAGAGTCAGGACGGAGTTCGCATGGGAGCGCGTTGCAGACAAGACGGCACTGCTCGATTGTGCTAGCGGCGCCTGACTCCACCTATCAAACCTCTGGGTAAAATACCGATGCGAAACGACACCGTATGGCTATGGATCTTGCTCGCCGCATTCTGCGGTATAGCGCCCGTCTCGGCTGGGAACGAACCGTATTTCGACGGTAAGCAAAGCCTATACAAGGAAGCACCTCCCAATGAAGTCGCTGCGTTGCCGAAATACTGCTGGGGAAAATACATCGCGAAATTCAAGGGTCCCCAATATCAGATCTCGCCGAAATTGTGTGGAGTTCATCACAATCACTTTTGCCAGGGACTATTGCAGTTCAACAGGTCGCAGCACCCCATGGCCTCGGCGAGCGAGAGACGTTTTTACCTGAAAGCGGCTATCGATAATTTCGAGTATACGATTCGCGGACTGCGCGAATATTCCGCATGTCCTGTCCGCAGGCACGCGGCGATCATCCATCGGCGGGCGGTCGCTTTGCGGGAAATCCCGATAATGGTGCCGCGGTGAATTGATGTGCGGCGCATTGCTGGCGTTCAGTGCGCGATAACTGCCGGGTTTCGGGCTGCCTTCGCGGGAATTTCCACGACTCTGATCCTCGAGGCGAGGATGTATTCCAGTTTCGCCGCGAAAGCGGCAATCTTTTTCTCGTCCACTGCTTCCGGCAAAGATGTCGTGTGCTCGAGTTTGCGTCGTGCAAGCGCTTCGCCCAGACGCTGTGCGACTTTCATCGAGAACAGGATGTTGGCGTCCTCCGCTACTACGCGGTTACGGCCTGACAGCGCCACGAGATTGACGTTGAGGAGTTGGAGCAATTCCCGTGTCTGACCGCGCAGTCGCCAGTAATGCGATCGAAGTTCGCAGGTCGTCATGTCCGACTGAGTGAAGAAGCCAGGGAAGCGCTTCGCTAGCAGACAGGTGCCCAAGCCCATTCGAATCCGCTGTTTGAGGAGTGCGCGCAGACTCTCCTCGCCAGGCTCCCAAAGCAGCGCATTGCGGTTGAACACAATGTGGTATTCCGTCAGCACCAGTAGTCGATAGCAGATCTCGACATCGGCCGCTTTCATGAAGCTTTCGTCAAATCCGCCTATTTCATCGAATAGCTGTCGTGTGAAAGATGCATTGGCGCCGTCCGCGAATGGGAGAAACGGGAGGCGGTTCCGCGACAGCGCCAAAAGCGGAGACATGTAATTGTTTCTTTCCTGAAACCGAATTGCACAGCTGTCATTAGTTTTGAGCAGTTTGATATCACCTGCGACGCAGGCGGCCTTCGGGTGCGCACGGAATGTTGAAACAACCGACTCTATCCAGTCGTGAGCCGCGCGGCATGAGATATCGGTCGTGAGAATGTATTCCCCACGTGCGCGAGCCAAACCGGCATTAAGCGCCCGCGCGCGCCCACGCTCTGTCCTCGACAAGGCCACGAGTCCGGCGCGTTTAGCGCTATCGAAGGTGCCGTCGGACGATCCGTTATCCACGACGATTACTTCGAAGCGATCCGCCGGATAGGATTGTGCACGCATGCAGGAGGCAAATCCTGCAACGTCATTCACGCAGTTCAGCGCTGGGACCACCACACTTACGTAGGGGAGCGGCGTTGATGCGGTCGGAAAGGCGAGTCCGCCGTCGTTCTGAATGGAGCAGTCTGTCGTTGCGCTCATCGCAGCCACCGGCTCACATCAATCACGTACATCTGTCGGCTGCCCTCATGAACGGAATCGACACATACCATTCGACCATCCCTGCTCCATCGGGGATGTAGATCGCAACGGATCTCGCCCCACCATTTCGCCTTCGGGGAATGAAGTCTTGCAATATCGATGCGCCGTCCCTCGGGCCACGTAACCAGCATCAAGGTCCGCATGTCGTGCAGGTCCGGATAAGTATCGTTCAGGACCCAGCGCCGATCGGGCGAAAACGAATCGTGCCCATCCTCTGTCAGGACGTTCTCGCCGAAGGGTTCGATCGTGCCGTTTTTCGCATCGATCAGCAGGAAGCTCTCGCCGCCCGAAGGCGCCCTGGCCCAAACAAGCAAACGGTCGTCGTCCAGCCAGTCGTAATGCGAGACTCGCCCTGTTGAGAGGACGCAGGCAGGGATTTCGCCGTCGGAGCCCATCACGTAGAGACGAGCACCCCAGCCCCCATCTCCCTCCCGCCAGAGATGGAAGAACGCGATACGCGTACCGGCCGGGTTTGGCTGGATGTGATTGAACCAGTGGAAGCGGCCGTCGCGGAAGGACGCGGGAAGCGATTCAGCGGCTTCATGCAGGGAAAAAACCAAACGGCTCTGACCCGACTGGAGATCTACCGTATAAATTCCATCATTCATTGGATGCGGTGATGCCGCCCAAGGGTCGGTGACGCCGGCATAACCGTAACCGGGACGGTGCTCGGCCAAGCGAGCAAAATTGAGTGACCACGCGCGTTTCCCGTCCGGCGACAGGGCGTACACAGGGCGCCCGTATACATTCATCTCGCGGCCGTCGAGATCGCTGACCACGCTGACCAATGCATCTCCACGACGGTCATTGTAGAAAAAAAGGTCGTCAGGAGCGGCAGGATGCCACGCGAGCATGGAGCCCTGTTGCCAGTTCCACGCGCGACTCTCGGCCAGAGGCAAGAAACGTGGTTCGCCGTGAGCCACGACGCCGATTTTTACCGAATCGCTGGCGCGGGGCGGGCGGTCGTTGAACTTCGCCTCGTGTGCAAGCAAAAGTGACTGTGATGCATTCCACGGCGATTTATCGTAGTAACCGAAAAAATGATGCGCGGGGCCAGTGGTCACCGCCCGCAGGTTGTTCCTCACGCTGCCGAGATGCAGCAGGCGGTAGAAGGGCGGCCACGTGCGTCGTATCGGGCCCTCCACCAAGGAGGTGAAGCCGGTTCTGAACCGCCACGGTAACCCCGGGAGCTCCGCAAGCGTACGGTAAATGCTCATGCCCTTCCCAACGTGAGAATCAATTTCTGGTAGAGCAGGGTGGGCAGCAATGACGGCAACAGGTATTTGAGGTCATGAATCGACCAACTGCCGGTTCGCAGCACGGCTCGAAAAACATGTTGAGCAGTTTCGAGGTCACGACGCCAATAGGCTTGATAACCGCGATCAAGGTAAGCGCCATCGACTAGTTCGCGTAATCGCGCGGCGCCAAGGTGCGCCACTTGCCCGGAATGGCTCGCGATAAATTGCTTTTTGACCATCCAGGTAGTTTCGGCTTGAACCCACTGCTTCGAAGTAATCTGGCCTTTCACATTATGTCGATAAAAAGCCATCACCCTCGGCACGAGTACTATCTTGTGACTTACGCCGATGCGTAGCCAAAGATCGTAGTCCATGCAACTACGCCAGTGAGTGTCGAAACCACCAACCGAGCGCACGACATTCATCCATGTGAGCGCCGCATGGATAGGCCATGGCGAAGCCGCTCGAAGAAATTGCGTCGCTTTGTCGCTTTTCTCGTAGTCGGGAGGAATGTACGGCTCATTGCTGCGAAAGCTGGCGCCGACATTTTGCCAGCCGCAGTAACTGAGGGCAGCCCCCGTGCCGTCCAAGCCTTCGTACAGCCTCTCGAGGCAGTCCGACGTCCACCAGTCGTCAGCGTCCAGAAAAGCGACCAATTCGCCGCGCGCGGCGCGGAGCCCCAGGTTGCGCGCTGGGTAAGGGCCTTGGCGCGACTGCGTGAGCAATTTGACCCGATCCGGGTGCTTCGCGCGAGCTTGTTCTGCTATTTCGAGACTTTTATCGGTGGACCCGTCGTCAACGATCAAGAGTTCCACTTCCGGCCAAGTCTGTGCGAATACGCTGTCCAGCGCTTCTGGAAGGAAGGCCTCGGCATTGAAGCAAGGCATGATTACCGAAATCAGTGGAGTTTTCACGGTGGCAGATTTCATGGCGCTGGTTGTTTAAAAATAGTCCGCGCCCGGTTTTCGCAGGGTTTCGTCTGGCCCGCTCCGGGAGGTGGTGCGGAGACGCTCACGTTCAGGCGTGCGAGCCTCCATGCGTGACCATCGAGCATCGCGGTGCCGGTGACGGGAGTCCCGTCGCAGCTAACCCAAGTGCAGTCCGCCGCAGGCGGCACGCGCCATTTTGGCTTGATTGGGTCGCGCGAAGTGTTCAAGACAAGACATTCCAGTCCGGAAGGTGCTTGTATCATTGCGACGCGGATCCACGTGACCTCAGGCGAAGGGCACCCTGCCTGTCGACTCCACGACGTGGCTTCTCCATTGCCTCCAAGCACGCTCGGCGGAAATCCTAGCTTCAGACGGTCCAACGCCAAGAGCTGTTTGGCCAATCCGGCGCGCCAGGTCAAGTCCTCGTCGAGCGCGCAAATGCGGCAGAATGCCTCGGCGAGGAAACCGATGGAATATTGGTCGGCAGTTTGTTCGCTCCAGCGTTCCGCGATGCCGCTTTCCAGTGCGTACCGCAAGGCATTCTTGGCGGTGTTCGCGAACTCCGGGTTTTCCGGGAAACGACTCCCGGCTCGTGCCAAGTCCATGGCGTTGATGCCAAGATAACGGTGTGACCAATTGCGGATCGACAGTGCTCGATCGACATAGCCGTTGGGCATTACCAAACGAGGAAATCGTGTTTTTATGTCGGGTAGGCGAGGTAACACCACGCCGCGCGCAAGTCGCTTCAATACCCGCAGTGGTAAGGGTAGGGCCGCGGCGCGTAGCGTAGGCATCACCGTCAGGTCTATCAACCGGAAGAGGGCAGCATAGAGTGCTGACATCGGCGCGAGTCGAATGACCCCCAGGGCTGCCTTGCGTGCACTCTCGATGAGTTCAAGGTAATCGGGATTCTCGGTGAGTGCGGCGAAACGATGCACCGCGAGTAGAAGGTCAAGGTGTGTATTCAGAACCAGCATGTTCGCTGGTGATTTGCCGAGCACGGTTGAGGGTATCCACCGAAATGGGCCGCGGTCCAGCGACGCCGGGGATTTCTCGAGTTCGTCGTGAAGGAACCAGGTCCCGACTCCGGTGCGATCGATCTGCTGGGCGGCGAACGAGACCGCCCGGTCGAGTGCGTCCCTCAGGGTCTCATCGGGTAGTTCGTCGTAGGCATCCAGGAACAAGTGGATCGCGCTTGCGTGCAGCCGGAAGTGGGATTCCATCTCGGCGGTCCAGGTGCCGTGACGGTAGCCGCCGTCGGAATCCTGCCGGCTGAGCACGGCTAGCAGAAGTTGTGACTTGAGCAGCGTGTAAATGCCTTTGCCGGTGGCGCGGCCGAGACCAGCGCACACCACGTATAACGCGTGGGCATCATTCTCCGAACAGATTCGCCAGCGATTCGGCCATTCGTAGCGGTCTTCGTAGATGAAGCCATGCACCAGATGTCGGTAAAGATCGGAGGGGCGCGTAAAAATCGAGTGTGAGCCCCACAGAAAATAACCCTGGGCTTCGATTGCTTCGATAGACCGAAGCCCGCTGGCGACGGCGCTTGGGATCTGCCAGATGGAGCAGTCGAAGGTAGCGCCGGCGGGAATCTCGTAGGTCAACTCGAGCCGGCCTTCGCGAAGGCAGATACCTGTGGGCTCGATATCCCGATCCTCCAGTATCCGGCCATGCGCATCGAGGCGGTGAAGCCTGGGCGCCCGGGGAATCCAATACTGGCGCCGAGAGTCACCGCTCGTGTTGACCAGCAATCCCCCACCAGCCAGCTTCTCGAGACCGTCGAACTGGTCTACCGCGAGGCGCAATGTGCCGGATCCAACGGCGCGGACGAAGAGGCAGGCAGCGTCGTGGTGAGGCATGCCGTCGAGAACCAGCTGCAGCCCGGCTCGGGTGGCGCGCGCGCGAAAGGATTGCCAGCATCTTATGTCGGCCCGTGCCTGGAAGCAGGCCTCGAACAACGATTCGAGCGATATTAAGGCTTTTTCAATCATCGTTTCGATATCGGCAAAGCGGGGGCGAACATTTAGCTGTCGCAGAGCCGACGCTTAAATGGCTTTCAACATCGTCAGCTGCGGCAATCTTCGTTTGGTATGGTGGCACCTCTGGTGTCCAGCCGCAGCGCGCGCGAGACATAAATTCACGTCCGGGTCGTTTTGGCCGATATGGCGTCCACGCATAATTCAACCAGCGCAGTCTATGGTAGAAAAGGACTTTCATGAATCCACTGTGTCTCGCCCGTGCCGCCCCCGCTCTCCCATGGATTGTCTGGCACCTGTGCGCGTCGACGTCCCTGATCGCATTGACCGTCCAGTTGCTGGAAGGAAAGCTCCTCTCTGAGGTTCCGGCTGAACGCCTGCCTTTTTTTGCCGGTTTCGCGGCTGCTTATCTTTCGGCAGCTATCACGGTCGTGTTTCTGACGCGCGAAGGACGGAAGGTCCAATTGCTGGCGGTTGCCTCGACTGTGGTTGCCGGTCTCGGCGCCTGGGCCATGTTGTTGCTGGTGCTGAAAGTCGACACGCCCCGGTTGGCGCTGATTCTCTTCGCCGTTTTCACGATCGCCTCGGTATTCACATCGTTGGCGTGCCGACAGAAAATTTTGCTGGGAGCGGCTGCCGTTTTCGGCGCCATCGCGATTGGCTGCCAACTAATGGGAGATTTGCCGCGACAGTCCATCGTCCGATTCCTGGACATGGGGCCCAAACCGTTTCGCTCTGAGGCGGTCCTGGACACGGCGGAGCACCTCGTCAGCGCGATCTTCTTCGACCGGTATTTCGATGTCTGCGATGACAAGGGGATGCGTTGTGATACGCCGCGGACCGGTGGTGCCCTGGAAGCGTTGGCCGGAGGGTTTCTGTACGCGACCGGTGAAGGCACCCTGCATTTTATTGATGATCATCCGGGCAGCACGCTTGTTGCAAAGCGGCTGCCGGTGGAAGTACCAATCAATTCGGCCGACTTTGTCGCGGGAGGCGCGAATCAGCGCGACCTCTCAGTGTTTCGCGTCATGGACATCCTCGTCAAGGAATCGGCGGAACGCTTCGAACTCTATGCGACGCATCACCATTGGGACGTGGCAGCCAAGTGCTTCACCATGCGCGTGTCCCGGCTCACGGGCAAAACCGCTGACTTGGTTGCCGGCACGGATCTCGGTCCCTGGCGGACTGTTTGGGATGCAAAGCCTTGTCTTCCTCTCAAGATGTCAAAAGGCGGCCTGAAGCAGTTCGGAGGAGATGGCGCAGGCGGTCGCATGCTTTTCGACGGAAGCGCTGCGCTGCTCGTGACCATTGGCGATCAGCAGTGGGACGGCTGGAACTGGGACCATGCTGTGTCGCAGGACCTTGCCACCGATTATGGCAAGTTGATAAGGATCGATCTCACCACTGGCAGTTCATCGGTCGTCGCGAGCGGCCTGCGCAATCCGGAAGGGCTCATGCGTGACCGGTCCGGAAGACTGTGGTCGACAGAGCATGGGCCTCAGGGCGGGGACGAACTCAATATTGTCGTCGAAGGTGGCAACTACGGCTGGCCGAAAATGACCTACGGGAGAGAATATGGTACCGGGCACTGGCCTCTCCTCGAGCCAGGTGCCGACGACGACCCCGCATTTGTCCGGCCGGTATTCTCCTGGGTTCCATCTATTGGTGTATCGAATCTCCTGCAGGTCAAGGGTAAACGCTTCGATCGCTGGCGCGATGACTTGCTCATACTGAGTTTTAACCGATCACTGCACAGGGCTCACATTCGCGAAGGCAGGGTTGTCGTTTTGGAGCCAATCATGGTCCGTGCACGCAACGGCCGCTTGCGCGACGTGGTCGAAACGGATGATGGACGTCTCGTCTTGCTCTTGGATCTCGGTGCCATAGCGTTTCTGGAACCGGTGGACAGGACGGCGAAAACGCCCCGTGCCCTTGCGGCTCGAGGTGGCATGCTGTTCAGCGGTTGTCAGCAATGTCATCGTCACACCGACGGGACTGATCACTCGATCGGGCCGGATTTGTATGGAGTAATCGACCGACCCATCGGCAGCGCGAAGGGCTTTCGGTATTCAAGCGCGCTGAGCGCCAAGGGGGGCAAGTGGTCGCGCGAGGCTTTGGACGCGTTCCTTCGCGATCCACAGGCATTTGCGCCCGGCACGGCGATGCAGAATGCGGGTCTCGCCAGTCCGGACGACCGGTCGGCTGTCATTGCTTACCTTGAACGGAAGAACTCACAGTGACGCGCACTGGTACGACATAGGCATGCCTCGCACCACTATCCAGGCGCTCTGATGAGCAGGTGTCATCTCGGCGGAGTCGCGGTCTTCTGGATCATCCTGGTTGGCTTGATCGCAACGTCCACCGGGCGACAGATCCTTCGGACGATTCGATACGAGTGGTTCCAGGGTAGGCCGATTGTCTGGTCTGTGCCCCGAACCCTTGTCGGCTGCGCTGCGCTCGCGCCAACAAAGCGCATGGTTGCGCTCGCGGTGGGACAGTCGAACGGCGCTAATTCGGTCCAAGGTCGGTACCGGGCAGGACTTGACGTGCGGAATTTCTATGACGGCCGTTGCTTCGCGGGCGAAGATCCTCTCCCGGGAGCGACGGGTACCGGCGGTAGCGTGTGGAACCGCCTTGGTGATTTGCTGATCTCGAGCGGGCGTTTCGACCAAGTGGTGATGGCCAGCATCGCGGTGGACTCGAGTGGAATTGCCGAGTGGAGCCCGGGCGGGAACCTCCATCCCCGCCTGATTGCTGCCCTGGGAGAACTACGGTTTCACGGTCTCGAACCCACGCACCTGCTGTGGCACCAGGGCGAGCGCGACATGCAACTTGGGACTAGCGAGGCCAGCTATGCCGCTCATTTCTACCGCTTGGTTGCCAGCATTCGCCACGCTGGCTTTTCGACGCCCGTCTATGTAGCGGGCGCGAGTTACTGTCGCGGCCGTCATAGCGAAAAAATTCGCGCTGCCCAGCTTGAAGTACTGGATGCCGCTGCTGGAGTATTCGCCGGACCGGACACCGATTCCCTGGTGGAACCCGCGCTGCGGCACGATGACTGCCACTTCTCGGCGACAGGCGCCGACCGGCACGCGGCGCTATGGCGCGACGCGCTGCTCGCTGGGTCGCACTGAGGAAGGGATCGTGCTCTTCAATTCGTACATCTTCATACTGGGCTACCTGCCCCTCACTCTCACGGTGTTTTTTTGGCTCGGTCGCTCTGGGCGACTGCAGGCGGCCACGGCTTGGCTGGTTTTGATGTCGCTGGCGTTTTACGGCTGGTGGAACCCGGTGTATCTTGCACTCATCGCAGCGTCCATGGTGTTTAACTACGGCGTGGGTGTTGCCCTTGGCCGTCTCGAGCCCGGCAGTGCGGCGGCCAGGCGCCTGCTTGCCTTCGGCGTCGCTGCCGATCTCGCGTTGCTCGGCTACTACAAGTACGCGAATTTTTTCGTCCAAAACTGGAATGCGATCGGCGGATCCGCCCTGAGCCTCAGCGAAATCGTGCTGCCGCTCGGCATCTCCTTCTTCACGTTCACGCAGATTGCCTACCTCGTGGACGCGTATCGGGGTCAGGCCAGGGAATACAACCCACTGCACTACGCGCTGTTCGTGACCTACTTTCCGCACCTCATCGCGGGCCCGGTGCTCCATCACGGCGAAATGATGCCGCAGTTCGCGAAGCCGTCGATCTACCGCTTCGACATCGAGCACTTCACGGCCGGCACTGTGTACTTCCTGATGGGCCTGTTCAAGAAGGTCGTCATCGCCGACGGGGTTGCCGGCTTGGCGGGTCCCGTATTCACCGCGGCCGCCGCCGGTCAATTCCTGAGCGCACTCGATGCATGGGCTGGGGCGCTTGCTTATACATTCCAGCTGTACTTCGATTTCTCGGGTTACTCCGACATGGCCGTCGGACTCGCAATGATGATGGGCGTGCGGCTGCCCTTGAATTTCAATTCACCATACCAAGCAACCAATATCAGCGATTTCTGGCGACGCTGGCACATGACACTGTCGCGTTTCCTCCGGGACTACCTCTACATCGCGCTTGGCGGAAACCGTCGCGGCCCCGCACGTCGCTACGCGAACCTGTTCATGACGATGCTGCTCGGCGGCCTCTGGCACGGCGCCGGCTGGACCTACGTAATCTGGGGCGCCCTGCACGGGTTTTACCTGATCGTCAACCACGCCTGGAAAAACCTGGTGCGAGGGCGGTCGACCGCGGGCCCCATCGGCCGCTTCCTCGCCTGGGCGCTGACCTTTGTGGCGGTGGTGGTTGGCTGGGTGTTCTTCCGGGCCCATGACTTGCCGTCGGCGCTGCTCATCCTTAAAGCGATGGTCAATGGTGGGTGGTCCTTGTCGCCGTTTTTCGAGCAAGCTGTAGAGGCCGCCGACCTCACTGCATGGCTCGGATTGGTAGGCGTGGAACTGCCCCCTGTCGCCCTGCTGCTCGCGATCGAACTCGCGTTACTATTGATTGTGACGAGGTGTCCGAACACGCAGCAACTGATGTGGGTCAACTACGATGGCCTGGACAGTAAGAGCGTCGCGACTGCGCCGGCTTCGCGACTGCGCTGGCTGCCCAGCGGGCGGTGGGCGGCGGTGATGGTATTTGCGGCGACCTGGGCGCTGCTAGGGCTTTCGGGTGTCAGTGAATTCCTCTACTTCCAGTTCTGACGCGCGCCGAAGCGCGACACGGCATCTCGCCTCGCTGCTCGGCGGCATGGCGCTGTTGCTCGGGTGCGTAGCAACCGTGAACCTTCTGATTGATCCCTATCGGGTTTTCGGCACGCCTGATCTGCAGGGCCTGACCGCGGTGAAGCCTGACTTCGTCGAGCACCTCCGGTTGACCACGCCCTACGCCATCGAGCGCGTCCGACCGCAGATTCTGCTCCTCGGCACCTCACGTGTCGGGCGCGGACTGTCTACAAGCCATCCCGCGTTGAAGGGCCTGCGAACCTACAACGCCGCGCTCCCCGCTGTGAGTCTTTACGAAGCATGGCGGACCCTGCAGCACGCAAACGTGGTGAACCCGCTCCGGGTGGTAGTCCTGGGGCTCGACAATCGGATGTTCTATGCGGATACGGACGGCCAGGGGGCGTTTTCTGAAAGGAGGATGGCGGTGGACTCGAGCGGCGCACGCCAGCGCAACCCATTCGCGGCGCGTCTGCCCGATTACGCGTCCAGCCTGGTGTCGACCGATGCGCTGCTGTCCAGCGCTCGCGTCGTGCGCTACCAGGGGTGGGCCCGTCTGAGCTTGGAGCCGAACGGACAATGGGTGGCAACGACGAACGAGTTTGATTCCTATCACGGCTTTCGCGCGATGACCCGCAACACATTGGACCGCTACCGACGGTACGCGAGCGGACGCTTCGACATGACACGCGCCGCAGAGCCATTGCGCGAGATTCTTCGTTTGTGTCATCGGCAGGACATCGAGCTCCGCATGTTCATTCCGCCGGCGCACGCTTGGCACTGGGAAGCCATGCGTCTGATGCGCATGACGGCGCGTTTCGATGAGATCCGGCGCGAAATTGTTCGTGTCAATGCCGAGGTCGCGGCGGAATTCGGTCGGAAGCCTTTCCCGGTGCTCGATTTCTCCGGCTACAGGGGGCCCAATATCGTCCCGGCACCAAAGGACCCGTCCGACGCGTCATTGTGGTACGCGGAGTCTGTGCATTTCACCCCCACCCTTGGCGGCGTTGTGCTCGACGAACTCATGGCTGACAGAGTGCTAGAGAATGGGTTCGGTCAGCCTGTCGGAGTCGAGAACATCGAGTCGCACCTCACCCGCTGGCATGCCGATCGTATGCGTTATGTCGAAAGTAATCCGGATGAGGCGCAAGACGTCGTGAAGATTTTCCAAAGGTGGCGCACGCGTCAGCTAGATTCTGCACATGCGGCGTCGAAAGCAAGTCTTAAACCGGATTGAAGAATAAAAATGCTCAAATTCGGACGTTTATCCTGCCTTTACTTGATATCCCTGGTCGTGCTTGACGTCTCATTGTTTCGGGGGGCACTAGCGAGCGAATGTCCACCCCTGTCCGTGGTTCTCAGGCATGACGATTACACGGCTGATTCGCCGGTTCAGATCGAAAGATCGCTTCTGGCTGGCGTCGAGGAGCTGGGGATGCGCATTGTGGTGGGCGTCGTCCCGTTCACCCGCGACTCGATACCGGCCGACGACGCGCGGATAAGCCTGCCAGCGGACAAGGTCGCCACTCTCGCGGACTACGCCTCACGCGGTGTCGTGGAAATCGCAGTGCACGGCTATCGGCACGTAGACCGCGCTTTGCGGGTTGAAAAGAGCGAATTTGCGGGCGTTCCGATTGACGATCAGGGCCGATGGTTGCGTCATGCAAAGACGGCAGTAGAGGTGGCCGTGGGAGAAGATGTCCAGACTTTCGTTCCCCCCTGGAACCGGCACGACGAGCATACAATTGCAGCGCTTGCGAGGGCTGGCTATGCGGTGCTTTCTTCGGCCGATTTGCAACCGGCGATCGCGCACAAACGTGTTTCGTACCTTCCGGGAACCGTGTACCCGCAGGAATTCGCGCGCGTGGTAGAAAACCTGCGCGAGAACGATCAGTGCGAAGGCATCGTGACGGTTGTTTCGCACCCGTATGATTTTCAGGAACGGTCGAATCTACCGGGCTTTAGAAAGGGGAAAGCGATGCCGGCACGGAAATTCGTGCGGCAGCTGAAAAAATTGCGTGATGCCGGCAGCATCGCTGTGGTCGGCATCGAGGACCTCCAAAAGCGGCACGAGGACTTGGGGTATCGCCGTTACCGGCTGAATCAATCCTTGCGTTACGGCGTAATCGAGCGGTTACGACTGCTCCCAGAGCGCTTGGGGCTCTACGCGCAAGAAGGGATCTACTACAGTGCGCGAGACGCAGCAAGACTGCTCTGGACCCGACGGCTTCTCGCGGCAGCTATTTACGGTCTGATTCTCTCTGTGGCGATATCTTTCACTGCCCGTCTAGTGCGCAGGAATTTGATCAAAAGCTCACTCATCCCTATGACGGCTTTGATAACCAGCGGTGCGGCTGTCGCGCTGTTCGGATTTTCGACCGGGGAACTTGGCGCGAAAGTTGCCGCTCTGGCCGCGCTGATTGCAGGCAGCGCGATTGGTCTACTACTCGCGAAGATTGGGCCGATAAGGGAAAGGGTGGCTCTCCCTCCGTTGAAATGGTGAGGATACAAGGATGATCGGATTCGAAACCATCGGCAGCGCCACGATCATCGCCTACGATGACGTGCCGGTTCTGACCACCGACGCGTGGATCAATGACGATGCTTATTTCGGGTCCTGGGCCCATGACTACGAAATCCCAGCGGCGCAGATGGACGCGATTCGCCGCGCCCGTTATCACTGGTTCAGTCATGGCCACCCGGACCACCTGAACATCGACGCGCTACCGATGCTCACTGGTGGCCAGTTTCTGCTGTCTGATCACTACGGCAAGCGCATCTATAACGACCTGGTCACCGCTGGCCATAACGTGCGAATCCTGCGCGACCGGGTGTGGGAGAATCTCTCGCCGCGCATCCGGGTCTGCTCCTTCGCGAACCAGAACCAGGACTCGGTGTTGCTCATTGACGTCAATGGACGCCTTGTCATTGACGCCAACGACTCCCCTGATTTCGGCGCTGCGTGGCACATCCGGCGCATCGCAAAGCGCTATGGTCTGGTTTACCTGTGCCAGCTTCACGGCTGGGGCGGGGCGGATATGCTTAATCTTTACGACTCGGAAGGCCGTTCGGTGACGGATATCGCGGGCAAGCGCCGGGCCATTGCACCGAGGGCCCAGCGCGCGGCTTTGCAGTTTGGCGCCAATCGGGTTATCCCGTTTTCGTCCTTCCACCGCTTCCAACGTGCGGACAGCGTCTGGGCCAATGCGTTGGTGCCTGAGCTTCCCGACTACCAGGCGGAAGCCCGTGTGAGCGGGCCTCAGATGCTGCCGGCCTTCTTGCGGGTAAATTGCGAGACGGACGAAATTACTGAGCTGGCACCTGCCAGGGTGCCGCTGGAGATAAAACCTCCTGAAGCATTCGGTGACAACTGGAGCGATCCGCTTGAGGACGCGGATCTGCCGTTGATCGAGCGTTATTTCCGCGAGCGTGAGCACTTGGCGAGACACTTCGGCTTCATCGAGGTCAGGGTCGGGGGCAGGAGTCATGCGGTGCGCCTGAATCCGGCGCTCAAGGACCGCGGCATCACCTTCGAGGCCCCGCGGCACTCGCTCATGACTTGCCTGGAATGGCAGATTTTCGACGATATGCTTATCGGCAATTATATGAAGACGACGCTACACGGCGTCGAGAGCCTGTACCCGGACTTCAGCCCTTACGTGGCGAAGTTCGCGGATAATGGCGGTGCCAAGTCGGGTCAGGAACTGAGCGTCTACTTTCATCACTATCGAATGCGCGATCCGGTTGGCTTGATGATTACCCGTTTTGCGACGGCCAGCGAGCAGATGGTCCGTACTTTTGCAGGCGAGGATTCCAGGGCATTTCGCATGGCGAAGCGGATCTATTACTCGCTGGCATCGCGCCGCTGAGGATTGACGAGCGCGCTTATTGGCCGACGTCGGGAGTCTGGGTGAACCAGGTAATGCGCATGGGCAGTTTGCGCTGAGACAGCAAGCCGCGTCGCAGCATCTCGCGCACGGCTCGTTCATGCCTTAAGCCGCGATCTCTGACCTGGTACAACCGCCCCTTGCCCGCCTGGGGCACTCCGAAGCGCTCGCCTTTGGCAAGGCGACTCACGAACTCGCTGTACACCCCGGCGCTGTCGCGTACCGCGCGCCAGAACAGCGTTAGCTCGTCGTCGCCGGGTTTCACCTCCGGACAGACGTGGGCAATAAGTTGCCCTGTATCGATTCCGGCGTTGATGTAGTGGAGTGTGCAGCCAACCTTTTCAGGCTCGCCGTTATGCAGCGCCCAGAAAGTGCAATCCGCGCCGCGGTACTCGGGCGAGAGTCCTCCGTGGAGGTTGACGATGCCGAGACGGCCGCCCTTCAGCAGTTCGCCGCGAATCAGCGAGGTGCCGAACACGCATACGAGGTCCGGCTGTAGTTCATCCAGCCAGTGCACGACGTCCGGATGGTTGATGTAAGTGCAGCGGCGAACGAGCTCCGGCCTCGTCAGTGCCGGCGTACCGTTTGGAAAGAAGAATTTGGTCTCGCCGTTGCTCGAATAGCGCGGGCGATCGCGCAGCCAGCGCCAGATCTTCGGCAGCAGCACGCGGGGACGAAGTTTCTTCAAGGTTTTGCCGAGGCCCGGCTCGCGGCCGCCCTCGTGAACGATGGCTACCACGTCGGCCGCTTCACAGAGGGCGTTTGCAACGTAGAGATGACGCGGGCTTTGCCCGCAGAGCACCATGAGGCGCAAGCGCTTGCTCATGCCGGCTTGGCCTCGGGCAGGCGCGGCAGCGCCTTGCCGGTCAATTCCATCAACAGCGCATCGGCGAAGAATTTCGCTGCCCAGTTGGGGAATTCGAAACGTGAGTACGCACCCCAGATCGGGCTCGAACCCGGAATAGCGCCGCGCACGATCGGGTCCGGGTCGTCGAGGCGCTGCGTGGTCTTCACGTAATCGATGGCCTTGCGCGCCGCGGCCTGCCAGCGCGCCTCGCCGTCGAGTTGGTACAGGCGCTGCCAGCACAGCGCCATCTGCGCGACACCCGTCACGCAGGCGTAGGTAGCGCTCGGGCGCCAGCCGTCAGCGTAGGTGCCTGCGAGCCAACCGTCGTCACGCTGCCGCTCGAGGATGCGGCCGGCGGCGAGGCGGGCGGCGGCGAGGTAGCGCTCCTCGCCGAGCAATGCGCCGACCTCGATGAAGCCGCGGATCGCGTAGGCGATGGTGTGGGTGAACGGGTCGCGGGTCGGCACGAAGGCATTCGTGCGAAACCAGCCGCTGGGAGTCTGCTGCGTAAGCGCCCAGTCGAGATTGCGCCTGGCGGCCGCGGCGAACCGAGGCTCATTCGCCGCCAAGCCCATGCTGGCAAGCGCCCAGATCGCGCGCGTGTTGTAGACGTGCGGCACGCCGTTGTGTTCGAAGCGGCGGTAGCAGCCATCCTCGTCCTGCTGGTGCGCGAGCCAGTGCGCGGCTCTCACGCCGGCCGTCAGGCAATCCTCGCGACCGAGTTCGAGCCAGCCGGCGACAAGTCCGTGCATGATCTGGCCCTGGTTGAAGATCACCGGATGGCTTCCCGGCTCGCCGAAGTGCCCGGGGAAGGCGCCGTCCGCGGCCTGCAGCGACAGTTCCCAGTCGATCATCCGGCCCGCGCGTCGGCTGTATTCCTCGTTGCCGAGATGCGCTGCTGCGGCGAGGAAGGTCTCAATGATGTAGCCGGTCGTCTCCGGGTATCCAGGCAGCCAACCGTCCTCGAAGCTCCAGCCGGCGGCCACGCCGCCCGCATCCTGCTTGCCGTCGCGTTCGTCCTGGGCGCGGCAGAGCCAGTCAAGCGCCGCCGCGAGGTGTCGCTCATGGCTTGCGGCCGTCTGGCGGGCGGGCGTGCCGAGGTCGGCGGCGATAAGGCCCATGTGTCGCGGGTGCCACGGGCGGTAACGGAACGGAAGCTTCAGGAGATCCAGGACGTTCATGCGGTTCAGTCTCGGGAGCAGGCCTGCGCGAGCGCGCCGGCGGGTTTCACGTGGCTCACCACGTAGCGGTGCTTGCCCGACGCTTCGGGAGCGAGGTCGTCGACGAGTTCGATCTTCACGGCGACCTCCTCGCCAAGGCGTGCGCGCAGCCCCTGTACTATTTCCGTTTCCGCGCCGGCCTGCCAACGCGCGCCCGGCATCACCAGGACTTCCATCTCACGCGGCGAATGCTGGATGCACTTGAAGCGCTCAACACCCTCGATCGCGCGCAGCACGTAGATCACGGCCAGCGCGTGCATGATTGTGCCGTCCGCCGCGACCACGAAATCGGTCTGTCGGCCACTGACGGTCTCCAGTACGTGAAGCCCGCGCCCGCCCGGGTCTTGCCGGTCAGAGAGGGTCACGATATCCCCGGTGCGATAGCGGATGAAGGGCTGGGCCGAGGAGGTGAGGCCGGTGATCACGGCCTCGCCCGGCACGCCGGGCGCGCAGGGCCGCCCCGCTTCGTCCAGCACTTCCAGTACATGCGATTCGCTCAGCTGGAGCATCACGCCGCCGGGCGCTTCGTGGGCCGTGAAGCCGATGTCGCGGCTGCCGAACTCGTTGGCCACCGGTACGCCGAACACACGCCCGATGAGTTCACGTTGATGCGGATAGAGCGGCTCGCCGGTCGTGCACACGACGCGCAGCCGCGGCAGGCGCATGGGTCTGCCGCAGGCTTCCGCGTGCGCCGCGAGCAGCGCGATGCTGGAGGCGTAACCGTACAGACAGACCGGTTTCCACTTCTGGAGCGCCTCGAGATAGTCGTCCATCGTTGCGGGCGTCATCGCGAAGGCGTTCAGCACGAGCTGGTTGATCAAGCGGTCCCGCAGGGTCTTGATGCGGTCGGTCTTCGCGAGTTCCACGGGCGCGCCCCACAGATAGGCTTCGCGCTCGCCCGGCTCCACGCCCCACCAGCGCCGGGCCCGCATGCGGCCGGCGGCGTCCGAAGCCTGGCGTTCGCGGCCGAAGAAAAACACCAGCGGCTCGCCGGAGGATCCACCCGTGTTGTAGCGGAAGGCGCCGCCGGGCACGCCAAGCCAGGCGATGCGGTCGCGCTGCGTGCGTGCGTCGTGCTTGTTCATGGTAGGCAGGCAAGCGAGGTCGGTCAGCTGGAAATTGCCAGCGCGAATCCCGTCTACGGATCCGGCTTGTTGGAAATGCGCCGCGTGCCACGGGCTTTGATCCAGCGCGGTCTGCAGCAGCCGGTTCAGCTTTCGGCGCTGAAGTTCCTCCAGGTCGCCGCGTGAGAGCCACTGCGAGTTTTCGAGTTCGGCCAGATACGCAAACGTCGGCCGCCGGCAGGCTAATTCCTGCAGTGGATAGATGACGCGCCTGGCAATCCATGGACTCATGTCTGTCGTCGCATCAGCTGGCCGCTAAAGCGGTATCGGTTGACGATTCATTCATCACGATATCGTCGTCGCGGAGAAATTCCTGTAGTTGCGCGGCCAATGCCTTCGTAACCGCTGGTTCCTGCGCGCGCACATCATGCAGGCATTCAGGGTCGACGACGGTGTCGTAGAGTCGTAGCAGGCAGCCCTGTCGCAAAGGCTGGTACACGAGCTTCCAGCGGCCCTGGATCACGCTGCGGTCCTTCGCTTCGACGAGCGTCCGCCGGTAACTCGGCTTGAAGGCGAGCGTGCCGGAAACCTGGTCCGGAATTTCGAGCAGTTCCACCACGCCGGGATAGCGCAGGTGATCCGGGTGCTGGCCGGGCACATCGGTAAGCCATATACCGGTTTCGTTGTAGGCGAGCCGGTCGCGCGGGCTCTGGGTGCCGCGCAGGATGCCCGCAAGCGAGCTGCCGTCCATCTTCGCGGGCGGTTCGACCCCGGCCAGTTCGAGCAGGGTGGGTGCTAGGTCGATGGTGCGTACCGTCGAGGTGACTTCACGCGCGCTCGGATGGCGCGGGTCGCTGATGATGAGCGGCACTCGTGACGAGAAATCCCCCAGCGCGGAATTGCCCTGACCCCAGGCGCCGTGCTCGAAGAATTCCATGCCATGGTCCGAGTACACCACCACCACCGTGTCGTTCGCGAGGCCTGAGCGCTCGAGATGCGCGAGCAGCAGCCCCACCTCGTGATCGAACTGCGCGACGCAGCCGTCATAGAGATGCAGGATCTGCTCGAGGTCGAACTCCTCCCGCGGCTCGGCCTGACGGCGGATGATGTCGAAGGGGTCGGTGAGCCGCGCCATCGCGAACTTCGATTCCCCGGCATAGCCGGGGGCACTGTACAGCGTGTACCAGGGGTACTCCGAGGCAAAGGGCGGGTGCGTGGTGGAGAAGAACGCGTTCAACAGGAAAGGCCGCTCCCCATCGGCCAGCGCGGACACCAGCCAGCGGGCCTGGCGCCCCAGCTGCGTCGTGAGCGGCACGCCGCCCAGATAGTAGAGCTCCGGCAGCAGCATGCGCCCCAGCCGGTTGTGCACGAACAGCGACACGAACAGGCGCAGGTCCTTCGGGCCCTGGCGGATGAGGTATTTCAGGTTCCACTGGTCCGTCGGCAGATCGAGATGATCGAAGCCGAAATCGAACTTTCCCATGTCGGCGCCACACCAGTCGGAGACTGCAGCGCCGCGGTAGCCGGCGCGGGCGAGGAGGGCGGGCAGCGCCTCCACGGGCAGGCGCGCTTCCGTGTCCGAGACGAAGTTGTCGCGAATGCCGTGCACGTGGGGCCAGGTGCCCGTGAGCAGCGAGACGAGACTCGGCGCAGTGCGGGCGCAGGGCACGTAGCACTGGGTGAACATCGTCCCGCGCGCGCGCAGGCGGTCTATGTGCGGCGTAAGCCCGCGATTCAGACGGTCCGCGCGCAGGGTGTCGGAACCGATCATGAGGATGTTCGGAGGGCCGGAAGTCCTGCGTGCTTTCGACGGCGCGGCCTCCGGGGTCCATGTGCTCCATGCATAGACGGACGCCACGCAGGCCGTGACTCCGGCAAGCGCGGCGAAAGCCGCGAGCCGGCCGTCCAGCCACAGGCTGTGCATGGCGCAGCCAATCGTGCCCAACGCCAGCAAGGCCGCAATGATGGTCAATGCCTGGATTCTCGCGGGTGAGAGCGCCCTCCACAGGGGGTACAGGCGGCTCACCCGGTAGTGCATCGACGCGACGAGCAGGCCGGGGTTGTAGAGCAGCTTGCGGGTGAACTGCAGCACCGTCACCACCAGAATGCCGGCAAGTGACGCGATGACCGAGCCGGTGGTCGTCGCTCCGCCATCACCGCATACCGTGGCGGCATGGTAGATCAGCGACCCGGCGGCAGCCATCAGGAAGAGCAGCACGAAGGCCCAGGCCGACAGCCGCAACACCGCGCCGGTCACGTGGATGCGGTAGGGGCGCAGATGATCGCGTTGCAGTCCCGGGCCCGTCTGGGTGAAGTCGAGCAGCGACTTCGCAAGCAGCGCCAGCGCGGCCAGCGCCGCGGTGGAGAGTGGCGGCAGCGCGGTATGCCAGGGCACGGCGCGCATGTTGGTGATCGCGAGGCCGGTGCCGACGACGGCAGCGCACGTGGCCAGGCCGAGCCGGCGCACGCCGGGCTCGAAGCCGAGCGGCAGGCGCCGCCGCTTCGACGCCTCGCGCATGCCCCGGATCTCGCCGAGCGAGGCGGCGCAGCGCACCAGGTAGAAGCGCCGCTTCTGCCAGGACAGTGCGAAGACGACGTGCAGCAGGTAGGTCAGTAGCTTGCGCCAGGCGAAGAGGGGTACGCCCAGCCCGGAATGCCGGAGCCGCGCTGTCGAGCGCGTGCGCTGGTAGCCCTTGCGCACGATGTACGACAGCGTAAGCCGCTCGAGATCGACGTAGTGGTACTGCACGAAGCCCGGCCAGTAGAGCAGCTTCGCGCCACGGCGCAGCGCGCGGATCACGTATTCGCTGTCCTCGCCACCGCCGAGATCGTGGCCCGTGGGGCCCAGTTCCGTCGAGAATTGGCCCGCTAGCTCGAAGACGTGGCGTCGCAGGACGAGGTTGCCGCCACCGGGCACCGGACCGTCCTCGTCGGTAATCGATTTGGCTGCCGGGCCCTGGTCATAGCGCGGCACGGGCAGTGGATAGATGCGAAAGGGGCCCTCGTCGTGGACCCAACGGGGCTCGGCGCCGGTCCAGTCGGGCAGGATGCGCCCGCAGAACACGTCGATTACGGGATGCGAGGCGGCCGCGCGTTCGATCTCCAGGAGGTAGTCGACATCCACGCGGTGGTCGTCGTCCACGAAGGCCGTAAGCTCGGTGCGAAGCTCGGGAATGCCGCGATTCAGCGCGTGCGACTTGCCGGGTGTCGGCTCCGCGATCCAGCGGAGCGGAATCCGCCCGTCGTCGACTGTACGGTAGCGTTCCAGCAGTTCGTGGGTACCGTCGCTGCAGTTGTTGGCGACGACCAGAAGCTCCACCGGCTGTCGGGGCCGCCGCGCGGCGTTCAGCGAGGCGAGCACCCGTTCGAGGAGTTCCGCGCGGTTGTGCGTGCAAATAAGGACGGTGATCGCCATCGTGTTCAGCGCCCCAGGCGTGGCAGCAACTGCCGCCAGTAATAGCGGCCGGCCGCTGTCAGGCTGCCGTCGTTGGTTCCGAGGCGGATCTTGCGCAGCAGTTGGCGCGGTGTGTCGGTGCCGAAGACGTCCAGACGGCGAATGCGGTAGCGGTCGACGTCGCGTCGATTGAAGCCGGATAGCACCGAGAAGGCCGCCCCGTAGCCTGCGGCTTTGACCGCCGCTACGACGCGCTCGTCATGATGGCCGTAGGGATAGGCGAAGAATTCCACCGGCTGCCCCAGCAGTTCGCAAAGTTGCCGACGTGAACCGGCAATCTCCTCGTTCAGGGCGCCATCAGGCAGGGTCACGAGGTCCTGGTGCGTCGAAGAGTGCGAGTGGAAGCTGATTCCGCCAGCGACCATTTCCGATATTTGCCCGGCATCGAGCAGTGGCGTATGCGGCCGCTTCCTGCCAGGTAATTGCATCCAGCGGTCATGGCCACCAATGAGTCCAGCCACGAGAAAGACCGCAGCCGGCCAGTTCAGCTCACGCAGGAGGGGCCAGGCGTAACGGTGGAGATCGGCGAATCCGTCGTCGAATGTCAGGACACATGGCCTCGGCGGCAGCGAGACGCTGGCGCCACGCAGCCAGGCAGCAAAGGTCTCGATGTGGACCGGCTCGTAGCCGCAATCGGAAAGCGCACGCAGGTGCGCCTCGAAACGGGCGGGCGTGACGCAGTAATTGTGGTCGTCTGCGGCGTGTGGGACGCCCACCCGGTGGTACATGAGCACCGGGATGCGGGCCGTGTCCTGTTCTGGTGACGACTCGCGCCCTCCGCGTGCAGTTTCAATGGCCGGCACTGCCCGCCTCCGGATAGTGCGCGAGCATGTCCTCGACGATCGCCGACCACTTGAAACGACTGGCGAATGCGCGACAGGCGTCGCTGTCGAAGCGCTGCCCGCCAGAAAGGAAGCGCTCAAGGGCATCTCGTAGTGCCGGCACGCTTGGCTCGTCGACGAAAAATCCGGACCGCCCTTCCTCGACGGCATCAACCGCTCCGGCGAGGCGCGCGGCGAGGCTGGGCACCCCGGTTGCGGCCGCTTCCAGGTAAACGATGCCGAAGCCTTCGTGGCTGCCGGGAATCACAGAGGACGTGAGCACGAAGAGGTCGGCTCCTGCATACAGCGCTTTGAGCTTTTCGTCACTGACCCGACCCGTGAAATGCACGCGATCCCGGATGCCGCATTGTACCGCCAGCGCTTCGAGCGCCGCCCGCCCAGTGCCGTCGCCAGCCACGGTATATTCGAAGTCGTGGCGCTCGCGAAGCAGTCCCAGCGCCTTGATGACCAGTCCCACGTTCTTGCGGGGTTCGGACAGGCGACTAACCGTGAGCAGGCGTGTTCGCGGCCCTCGTGGGGCGCGGGTAATCTCAAGGAATTGGCCCCCCACACCCACCCAGCTAACCGCGATTCGGGATGCACAGTTCGGGACTTGCCTGGCTAGCACATCCGCTGTGTAGCGGCTATTCGCGAAGATCGCGCGCGCCATTGGCAGTGATCTCTCCACGAGTTTCAGAGTGGCGCGCCTCCAGTGTGCCGCAAAGCGCTTCCAGAGCCATTCCTCCCAGCGCCACAGCGGAGTGTTGGCAAGATCGGGCCGAGCGGTTGGCAGGTATGGATACAGGAAGTCATTGCCGTGAACCGAAACCACGGTTGGCCGGCCGGTGAGTGCCAGCCACGCGTGGGGCGCAGCAAGCGCGTGCCAGATGTCGACAGGCTCGTCTCTGAGTCGTTTCCAGTCCCGTTCCCGGCAGGTAGAAAGGATCGGTTTCAGCACCACGCCGTCCGGTGCGGTGACGTCTCGGGACCCGCGCGGGCAATAAACGGTGACCTCGATATCGGGCCGCCGACCGAGCTCAGCAGCCATGTGCCAGGAATAGGTCTCGACCCCGCCGATGTCAGGCGGAAACTCGGATGTCACGAGACCAATACGCGTCGTCAAGTTCTGGCCTCGATCACTGACTGGCTCTGATTCCAGCGCTCAACGGAAGCGCCAGCCCAGATAGTCGTCGAACATCACACCCGCTAGCTTTGCCACTCGGGAAGCAAGCGGAAGCTGCTTGCTTCGCAGGCGCTCGATGCCGCGCAGGAATTCGCGCACATGTTGGCGCCCGGCATCAAGCGAGTACTGTCGCTCCAGATATTCAAAACCTCCGTCCGCTAGCCTGCGTCGCAATTCGGCGCTTCCCAGCAGGTCGATGATGCAGTTGGCGAATTCCTCCGGAGAATTGCCGAGCATGATGCCTTCACCATTGGCAACTTCGATACCTTGGGCGCCGATATTCGTGGTGACCACCGGCAAGCGATGCATCATCGCCTCGCCGATCTTGCCCTTGAGCCCGGCACCGAATCTGAGCGGGCATATCGAAACTTCGCTCGCCAGGAGATAAGGGCCGGTATCCGGCACATAGCCCGTAACCTCGACCGCCGGCCCCGCGAGGGACAGGACTTCGTCGGGCGGCGCGTTACCGACAATTTGCAGGTGGGCGCCGGGAACGGCTTCGCGCACGAGGGGCAGGATTTCATGCACGAACCATTTCATGGAATCGATATTCGATGGATTGTTCGCGAAGTTCCCGACGAAGATGATTCGACCCGGCACGCGCCGCGATTCGGCGCCTGGTGGTAGGTCCGGTATCTCGTGGATATTGGGCACGACGAAAATGCTCGCGTCGGGCAGTTCCGACAACAGCACATCCCTGTCCTCTCCCGTCACCGTTATCACCGCGTCGGCCCTACCGTATGCCGCTAGCTCTGCGGCTTTTTTCGCGCGGGACTCGCTGGAGTCGATCGCGTGTCCCAGCACTCTCGCCTTGTGTAGGTCGGAGTAGAAATAGACGTGCTCGCTGTCAATCACGATTCTGGCGGCTGGCCGGTGAACTCGAATGGAGTCGAGCACGTTTCGCGCCACATACCAGAATTCGATCATGACGATATCGTAGTCGTTGTCGCGCAATTCGCGGGACAGGCTCCCGTGAGTAACACGGATGCCGGCCGCCGCGAGTTGCGAGCGATATCCGCGATTCGCGGCCGCCTCGACATAATCCACACCCTTGTGGAGGACATGCAGGGTAACGTCGTTCGATTCCGCGAGCAGTCGGAGGAAATTGCCGAAGCGGAGGTCACCGCTGCATCGGTCTCCCTCCGGATACCGAATGTGGATAGCTAAGATGCGAGCCATGTGTTGGTTCCTGAATCATTTTTCATGTTCAACCTTTCGGCTTTTCGTTGCGGCGGCCGATTCGGATCAGACCGCCCCGCCACCGTGCTGCTTCGGAAGCGATTGCCGGGATTGGCACCAGGAGGAAGCAACTCGCATAGACCAGAATGCCGACGAAGGACATCACCAACAGGTAGGTCGCGGAGTGCGCCCCATTCATGGCCGTGACGAACAACCCGTCAACGACGAACAGGGCGACGTTCATGGCGGCGGCGAGGGCCAAGGCTGGACCCAGGCTGCGGATGACGTCCGGCAGTCGCGCGCCGATGCACCGATTGCACAGCACGAGAAGGTGCAGCGTCGAATAGGCCCATGCGATCAGCAGGCCACAGGCAACGCCTTCTAGGCCCCAGCGTAGACCGCCGATGCAGGCGGCAGCGACCAGGGCGGTGGCCGCGATCTGCACGACGAGTTCCCGGCCCAGCCAATTATTGGCGGCAAGCACCGCGCCTGCCGGATGGCCGACGCAGGCGAAAACACCGCCCGCGCAAAGCACCTTCAGCGGGGTTGCCGCCGGTAGCCACTTCTCGCCGTAAACGAGCAGGATGAACGGTTCGGCCAGCCAAATCAGGCCGAAATAGAGGGGCAGCATGTAAACCGCCAGCAGCGTGATCGCTCGATAGTAGATTTGTCGGGACTGGCCGAAATCCCCGGACAGCTTGCTGAGACCCCTGAACACGGGGTCATAGACAGCGCCGCTGATGGTTTGCGGCAACTTGGCGAGGCTGTCGGCCTTGTTGTACAGACCGACGCTGGTCGCGCCGGCGAGCGCACCTAAGAGAAAATTGGACGTCTGGTTCCGAAGGTAGCTCACCACATCGTTCAGCGTCAGTTTCGCACTGTACGCGCCCAGTTCTCGGGTGATCGTCATTTGGAGGCGCAAACGCACGAAATGGGGATAGGTTGCCACCCCCAAAACAGCTAGTGTCACGCTGGATACCAAACCGCCTAAGACCAGGCTCCACGGGCCATAGCCTTGCGCGGCAAGTACGATGGACGCTGCGCTGCCAAGCGGTAGTGACAGAAGTTGGAGCGCCGTCCGTCGGCGGAACCGCATCTCCCGTTGCAGCCAAGAGGTTGGTATGTTGACAAATGGGCGGATGATGAACCCGAGTGCAGAAACCCTGACCAGTTCGCGGTAGATTGGATTGTCATAGACGGACGCAAGGATGGGCGCCAACCACCAGAAAACGCAGTAAATCACACACCCACTGAGCAACTGAACGGTGAAGACCACTTGAAAATGCAAGCACTCGACATTTCTGGCGCGCACCAGTGCCTGACCCATGCCGCCGGAGGCAAGGAATCCGGCGATGCCGGTAAAAACCTGGATTGTGACAAGCGCTCCGAAATCAGCCGGCGATAGTAGCCGCGCCAGCACGATTCCCACAATGAACTGGATGGCCTGCAGAGCGGCATTGCCGCTCAGAACCCAAGCGGATCCTGCTCGAATTGACTGCGATACGCTCATTCGTGCGGCTGCGTGCTAGTTTTCGGCTGGACGCGTAAGCATTATTTCTATGCTGTTCTTCACGAGATCCTCGAACGTAAGCTCGCGACCGCGGAAAGCCTCTGGAAATTCGGTCACCAAGTCGAGAAACCGGTGATCCTCATCCTCGAATATATGCTCTACGGCGCATCCGGACGTCGCCCAAAGTCGGCGGAATCGAGAAAGCGTCCAGCCGTTTGTTGATTGAAGGTCTTCCTGTAAAGCGCCGAGGTCGGACAGGGTCGTGTTTCGAACCATGCGCTCGAGCAATGTCGGGGAGAGCAGAAATTGGGGCCATGGAAGTCGCAAATTCCATGCGTGAAGTCCAAACGGACTTGCGTACAGCGGGCCGAAATCAAGCAACAGCTTCCCGCCGGGTCGGCACAACCGACGCATTTCGGCAAGCACCTTGTCCGGCCGTTTCACGTGCTCGAAAGCGTTGTACGAGATCAATAGATCGAATTCCCCGTCCTGGAAGGGGACGCCGGCGTCAACGTCGCATTGAACGAAATCAACCCGGGCTGCCCGGGCATCGCGCCAGTCCGATTGGTCGACCATCAAGACCTGGTGGCCGAGTCCGGCCAGCAGGGCGGAAACCATGCCGTCGCCGCCACAGATTTCCAGAACGCGGCACCGTTTCGTCGTCAATGCGCCCAGCTGGGCTAAGCGTGCTATCCGGCCGGTCGCACGAAGCCAAAGGCTGAGTTCGTCGTACTCGTAGGGCTTCGGCACCGGAAAAAGTCTTGCCATTAGCCCTGTAAGCACCTGTTCTTCGTCGATAGCTCTTGGAGGGCGCGAGTCAATCAAGATCGACTCGATGGCCGCCTTCCTGCGCTGTAGATGTCTGGCTCGCGCAGACTTGCAGTACCAGTCGTACGCCTCGGGGAATCGTTTTTTGACGATGCTCAGCATGCGAACGAGCCTCGAGCGGGCCTTAATACGTGGGCCTGAGGGATGAATGCGCGTTCCGGCGGATTGCGCGGGTCAGCGCCGGACCCGCCGGGGAAGGTTGGGCCAGTTGCGTGCTGCATGGGTGTCGGGTGGTTAGTCACAGGCACCGTCCGTGTAGTCGCTCACCACGTACTCTGCCGCCTTCGACCATGTTGAAGAGAGTTGTGTCGAGGTGGCGGCAACAACCAGCAGGGCAAAAACTGCCAGGGGGAGTCGCGCGCTGTCGTAATCGGCCATTCGGTTTGCTGTCCAAACGCCTAGCAGCGCTGTCGTCAAGGCAATCGGGGCAAATTCCGCCCCAAAACGAAAAGCAAGGTAGCCGTAGCTCAGGATGATGGTTGGCCCAAGTGTGAAGCTAAGAAGGATCGCAATTTCGAACGGGCGCAGCCTGCTTCCCCACCGGAACCTGCCCCGTTGCCTGAGCAGCGTGATCAACCCAAGCGCCCACCACGCGAGCTTGTTCTCGAATTGGCTCGCCGAAGGTCCCTCGGCCTTGTCGAAGAGGCGCGTGATGTCGCCACGCCCGTGTTCGGCCCGTCTTGCAGCATAGAAACTGTCGGGGGCGAAGTAGTATTTGAGAGCGTGGGGAATACGCTCGAGTTCAAAAGCGCCGTAGGTCCGCAATCGGGAAGAACGGGCCTCATCGTTCGCGTAGAAAACGTTCCGGGCCAGATTAGCGAATTCCAATGGATTTCCCCACCGCGCGTAATTGATCGATCCGGCCACCAGTGCGCCCAGCGCAAGTGGCAAGGCGCACGAAGCGAGCAAGCGAATGATAGCGGTTGCGCCAGCCCCCCGGACCTGCCAAAGGGCGGCAAGCGCAATGAGGCCGCAAGCGGCATACAGCGATATCCCGGTGGTTACTTTTGCTTGCAGCGCAAGAGCGGCCAGCGCGCCGAGGCCGGCGAGTCTGGCCGGCGTCACGGCCCTGCCCAGCGCCAGCGGAAAGGCATGCCAGATGAACGCGCAAGCGAAAGCGTAGGCCCAGAGGATCGCCTCCACGTAAACCGTGGGTTTCGCGGTCAGCTCGAATTGCGGCCCAGACGCCACGAAGGTTGCGGCCGTCGCCAACAGCATAATCCGCAATGGCCAGGTCCGGCACGGGCCCTCTGACGCTTTGCGCAGCGTGAGCAGCAGGAACGCGGTGGCAAGCGATGCGGCGAGCGCGCAGGAAAGGGCGGTCCAGTCGCGATCCAGAAATGGAAGTAGCGGCATTCGGAGCAATGCCGGCCAAATGCCGAAGTAGGTGTAGTGACGCCCATTGTGAACGAATGCCTCGTCCCCCAGCACCGCAGGGTCGAGATGCATCTTGCCGGCGAGAAGGGCGACTGCCTGCGCGTTGAAGATAGCGCCGCAACTGCCTCGAGGCCACCAGTCGCCGCCGAACTGGGTTGCCACGCTTGTGTAGAAGCAGAACAGCACCGCGCCCACCAGCGTCAGGGCCAGCGGGTGGGGCAATTCTCGGTTGATGGCCGAGCGCAGTGAACCGGCGACCGTCATGTCAAAGTGACTGCTGACCTGCGCAGCCATAAACCAAGCGCCAGCAGGATCCACGCGAGTGTTCCAAAATAGGCCGGATGCTCCTTGATCCGCCGGCAAAGAAATCCGTCGCGGAAACCCGGCATCAGCACACCGGAGCGCTCTAGGCCGGCGAGCTCCGCGTCGGCGAACTCCCGAAGCTTCGTTTGTTCGTGCAGCCAAACCCCGAACGGCAACCCGAAGCCCTGCTTACTCTTCGTAAGCGTGGTTTCTGGTAGGAAGTCGGCGAAGGCTTTCCGGTAGAGCGGGCGCAGGGTCGACGTCGTCACCTTCGCAGCGGGAGGCAGGTGCAACGAGACATCGACCACTCCCTCGTCCAGCATAGGGTAGGCGACGTCGATGCCGGCGAGCGCGCACATGCGCGAGACTTTCGGCAGGTCGCTGTCGGCCAGTGTTATGCGCCAGTCGAGTTTCAGCAGGCGGTTCAGGGTGTCGGTGCCGGCGGGTGCCTCGTACATGTTCTGCAGAACACGCGACGGGGCCGCAAAGTCGATGTCGGCGAGCACGTCCGGGTGCAGGAAGCTCTGTGGCGGGACGAAGTTCAGCAGGTTGTAGGTCATCAGCCGGTCCGGCAGCGGCACCGATGCCTGGCGAACATAGCTTGCGGCCTTGGCGAACGGGCCGCCGAGGCGGCTGAGCGGGAAGTGCGCGAGCAATGGTTCGAGCAGTCCTTTTCGCAGCGTGGCCGGCAGCCGCCAGTAGTGCTCGAATACCAGTTGTTTCGAATAGCGCGCGTTGCCGCCGAAGAGTTCGTCGCCGCCGTCGCCGGCTAGGATTGCCCGGTGGCCATGTTCGGCGGCGAGCTTTGCGCAGTAGTAGGTTGGAATCGCGGACGCATTGCCGAAGGGGGCGTCGAACTCGTCGATGATCGAGGGTAGGGCGGCGATAACATCGTCCGGCGTCACATAGTAGCTCTCGTGGCGCACGCCGAAGTGTCTGGCCACTGTGCGCGCGAACTCCATCTCGTCATAGCCTTCGGCCTCGAAGCCGATCGTGTAAGCCACCGTGTCCTCGGGTCGGTGCTTGGCAGCGAAGCCTGTGACGGTTGAACTGTCGAGCCCGCCGCTCAGGAAACAGGAGACGTTCCGCTCGGGCAGCCTTCGTTTGACTGCCAGCTCCAGGCTGTCGCGCAGCTCCGCACACTGTGTTGCTTCGGTGCTGCCGGTGTCCACGTCGAAGCGAGGTTGCCAGTACGGCTTGATTTCGAGCGTGCCGGCGTGCCAGCGCGCGTAGTGCCCCGGCAGCAGTCGTTCCATGCCGATGTAGCCTGCCGAAGGGCCCGGCAGCCAGTGGAAGTAGATGCTCTCGAAAACGGCTTGCAGGCTGAACCGATTGGCAATTGCCGGGTGCAGAGCGAGCGTGCGCGAGCGGTTCGCGAAGGCGATGCCGTCCGTGGTTCGGGCGAAGAAGAGGTTTTCAATCGCAAAGCGGTCCACCGCGAGCAAGACTTCCTGCCGCGCCGGGCAGACGAGCACGATAGCGAACGGACCTCCGAGGCCGGCGAGCGTGGTCTCCGGATGTTCGAGCAGCCCGCCGGCGATGGCCTCGAGTTGCGGCGCGCCGTCTTCGGCGCCGAGGCGATAAGGCGCACCGACCAGCAGTGCCGTGCTACCGTCGCCCAGCCGGCAATTTGCGGTGGCTCCCCGGGCATAGGTTGAGGTTTGGGCATTCACCTCGGCACCGCCCTGGGGGGGCGTCAGGCCGGCTTTGCGCAGTTCTTCAAGCCAAGAGCCAAGCGTATCTCGTGTTTGGGCATGGTAGCCCGCGATCAGGGTGCCAGCGCTCATCGGGCAGCAGCACTGGAAATGCCGGCCGCGCGACCCTCATCGCGCCGACAATTTTCCACGGTCGTTCGGGGCATATGGGCGGATGGAAAAGCCGAATCAGTTTGCAAGCACGCGCTTTCGCGCGGCGGGGTAAGGCGACTCATTTGCCACCTCTAACCATGCGGCGCAGCGCCACGTCGCAGAACATGAACCGATGCAGGGCCAGATAAACGAATTCCCAATCGTGCTCTAGACAGAACTCCTGGGCGGCACGTGTGATGTCGTAATGCTGCAGCAGCAGCGGGTCCATGACGGTGAAATCGTTCAGGACGATGAAGCCCTCAGGCTTCGTCTTGCGGTTGGCGACGGCCAAGTCGCGCTTCACGCTTTCATAGTCGTGAGCGGCGTCGATGTAAATCATGTCAAAGAAGGCGTCTTCGAACGTGGACAGTTCGTCGTGGCTGAAGCCTCGCCTGACATCGACCTGCCCACTGGCGATTTCATCCTGGAACTTCTCCCGATAGAACGCCTCATGGCTCAATTCGCCGAGGATTTGCCCATAGGCGTGCCGCCCGGTCCACGATGGCGTGTCGAGCTGAAAGGTATCGACGGCAACAAACTTCCCCGGCCGCATGATATCTAGGATTTGCCGGCTGAAGCTTCCGAAGCCCACGCCAACCTCCGCGACCACGTCCTGTCTGCCTAGTTCGTGCAGGATGTCCGTGCGATTGGGTAGCAGGCGTGCATGCCGGACGTGCTCTTCAGAAAGCTCCGGCGCGGGGAGCACCTGTGGCCGTTCAACACAGCGTAATCCCAGCGGGGCGACGAGTTTGTTGATTCCCTTGGCCAGCGCTCCACGCAGTCGGTTGCTCATGTCCGTGAATTCCTGACAATAGACGTGGAGACCTTCAAAGGCAGCCGCGACTGCCGCTGGTCTAGGGGTTGCGTCGGCTCCGCTACTGCGCCATTCACGCGCTGGCAGGGTTCTGCGGGGGGCACTGGGGTACAGGTGCGAATTCGCGGGGAAACGATGTCGTGGGCGCTCATGGTGATTGAGCTCATGGGTCTAAAGCTTCCTGCCTTGAATCCTGGAGTCATTATTCCGGCGGATGCCCGTCCCGCCGAGTTAAGCATTGTAGCGGCGACGGAACGAAAAACCTGACGAGATATCGCTCACTCGCGAGTGGGGGGTGGTGCTATCTCCCCTCCGTGGCGCGGCATGACTCGAGGCTGTGGTTGGATTGCGCCCGAGTCGCGATTGATCCGATAGCTGCTGCTTTGTCCCGCGCGCACCACCCTGCATTCATGATGCGTTTCCGTAGTTGCGCATTCAACGGTCAGGTTTTCCGGCGGACTGTCCACCCACGGCAGCATCAAAACCAGGAACTCGTGCCTGTAGCCCTGTGCGCCCGGCTCCAGTTCGACGCGCCATTCTCCATACTCGGCCAACTTCTTGGTGTTTGCGAGACGTTGCACGTCGCCACTGTCGTCATAGTTCCGTCCCTCGATTTCGAACTCGCTGCCAGGCCCCCCGATGAATCGAATGTGCCGGTCCTCGGGTATGGGCGTGAACACGCGCATGCCCGTCGCTCCTCGCTGCAGTTCGTTCGCGCTGGGCTCCATGATAATTTCGAAGCCATCCTTGTGCTTGATGGGTTTGCTGACCGTATGCAGCAGCCAGCGCACGTAGAGTTCCGGCCTTTCGACCGATACCCGGTCATATACGATCACGACGTCCGTTGCGCGGTCGTAGCCGAAACTTCGCTGGTAATCATTGACCCGCCGAGTGCGCGGCGAAAACAGCCCCTTGCCACTCCACTGGTTGGTGTAAGCCGGTGTCAGGTCGGCGACGACGTTCTCGAACTCATCCGTCTGCTGGTGGTGAGTGATGGTCCCGGTGCGATACGTCTCGCTCTTCTGCAGCCATTCATCGAAATCGAGCGGCGCCGCCTCCACGCCCCAGCCGGAGCCGATGCGCCGCTGGCCTCCGTCGTTCGCGATATACCGGGTACCGTCTTTCGTCGGCGCCTGGATGATGTCCGCGGGGTCCGTCACCGTCACCGCGTTGTGGGCGATGGTCTGGTAGGTGTAGTTCATGTGGTGGTCGGAGCCGTACTTGGTCCCGTACACACCACTGTCTATCGCGAGCGGAAAGCGCTTGAAGATGGTGAACGCGCCCTGGTCCAGGTGCGTGTGGGACCAGTAGTTGTCGCCCGCCTTGAAGCTGATGTGCGTGGCATCCGGGCCCCAGTCGCTGCGGGTGACCAGCAGGCCGATGCCGTCGAAGAGCTTCGAGAGTGGCAGCTTCGATTCGGCCGTCTTGTCGCACAGGGCGTCGTCCGGCAGCGGCCCCCAGGGCCAGGACGTCGGCGCCGGCCGTTTGGGGCAGCCGTGCAGCGAGTAGGCCGCGGCGTGGCGGTATTCCACGGCCAGCGCCTTGGCGTCCGGGGCGCGTTTGTCGAAGAAGCCGGCGTCGCCCCAGCGCAGATAGGTGCTGTCGGGTCGATTACGGTAGACGAGGAAATCGAGAAAGCCGGCGATGCCCGGCTGCGTCTTGAACACGTCCTCGCCGGTCGCCGCGCGCCACATCGCCGGCAGCTGGTAGATGGCTTGTCCGATGCCGATGCCGACGTACTCGCCGCCCTCGTGCCAGCCGCCATTGCGCCCCATCACCTGCCGCCACACCGGCAGCACCCGGCGCTTCCAGTAATCGTGCGTGAAGCGCATCACCGGATCCGCGCGCGGCGAGTCGCCCCAGGTGGCGAGTGCGCAGGCCATCAGTGCCTGCAGCGGGCTGTTGTAGAGATAGACGTTGTACGGGGACAGGCGCTCTTCGCGGATGTACTTGATCTGGTACTCGCAGCCCTCCAGGGCTTTGCCCAGCAGCGCCTTGCGCTGCGCGGGGGACCAGCGGTCGTGGAGCCAGTCGTAGGCGAGCGCGACGGGTTTGGTCTGCTCGTGGCCGCGCCACGTGAATTGCAGCCCCATCAGCTTCTTGTGCAGCTTCTCGAGATCGACGCTGCCGGGCGTCACGTACTCGGAGAAGATGGCGGACTGCAGGTGGTCCTTGGCGCGTTTCTGCTCGAATGAAATGTAACCGGCGTTACCCGCCCTGATTGCCTCGATGTCTGCCGCCGACGGCGCCGGCAAGCGCGGGTGCGCCGTCCTGAAGCCCGGCAACTGCACCGCGGGTAGTTCGTCCGGCGCCGGCAATTGCGCGAGCTTGCTTTCGTCCACCCGCTGCTCGACCACCGTGGGGGGCGTCAGAGAGAACCACGCGCCCAGGGCGACGGCCACGATCAAGGCCAGCAGGGCCGGCAGAGTGCGGCGCTTCACGCGTGACTGCGAGCCGCCCGGTTTCGGATAGCGAATCGCCTTGGACCTGCTGGGCCGCACCCGATGCGGGTCGTTGCCCTTCGGCAGCAGCAGCCACGGCGCGAGGTAGGCCGCCGCCGCGATGACCACGTCCGTGATGTCGCCGAGGCGGTCCGGAATGTACTGCTGGCGCCATTCGATGAAGAAAGCCACCGTTGTCACCACCGCAAGGCCCAGCGGCAGCGCGAAGCGGCGTTGGCTGCGCAGCAGCGCGATCAGCAGGAACGCGAAGGCCGCGTAGGGCCAGATGTCGCCGGCGAGGTCCTGCACGCCGGTCAGCGTGTGTTGCAGGTGGCCGCGGAACGGCACCCAGTTGAATGCGTACAGCGTGCCGACGGCACTGCCGCTCGGTTGCAGGCCCTTCACCAGCAGCATCACCGGCAGCGCAAGCAGCGCCAGGGTCCGCGCGGCGACGGTTTCCAGCCGGTGCAGCAGGCGGAAGAGGGCGAGGCCCGCGGTCGCGCCCAGCAGCGCTTCGAGCGAAGCATTGCGCGAGACGATGAAGCCTTTCAGCAGCAGCACGCCGAACACGAACAGCAGGGTCTTCAGCGCGCGGCCGGGCAGCGGCCGCCACACGCGGTGCGCGACCGCCGCGATGACAAGCACCCCGCTCAGGTAGCCCACCGCGTCCGCGACATTCAGCGGCTGCGCCAACCGCAGCACCTGCCACACGGGTTTGAACCCGCTCTTGATCTGGCCCACGTCCAGTGAGGGGATGAAAGGCATCAGGTTCGAGGCCGCCCACAGCGCCAGCACCACCAGGCCGATGTTGGCCTCGATGTCGTCGCGGCAATGTTTCACGCGCAACGCGTGCAGGTGCCGGCCGAGAGCGGTCGACGAATACAGGCTCACGCCGATGACCGCGCCGACGGCCGTGCTGAACACGTTCAACGCAAGGTCGTAGACCGAGGACACCCGCTGCGGCAGGAAGGCCTGCAGGACTTCCATCAGGCCGCTCAGCACGAAGCCGGCCAGCGTCGCCAGCAGCACCAGCGTCCACGGCCGCCGGCCGCTGCCCAGTTGCACCAGCACGAAGCCGAACGGCACGTAGATCACGAGGTTCGTCGCGATGTCGCCGAAGGAGAAGCGATCCGTGCGCGTGAAGAACTGCGCCCACACCGAGCCGTCCGGGCTGTGCCAGCCGGTCATCGGGTAGAGCGAACCGTAGGCGGTAAGGAAGAGAATCCCGCCGATGAGCAGCCAGTGGGTGCGGGTGGAGAGGGTCATCCGGTCGAGGGTATCAGGGCTTGGCCAGCAGCGGGTGCAGGAAGCGCACGGGAATCGCATAGGTGATTGCGCTGGGGTCCTTCAGCACGTTCTCCCGCGTCTGCTTGACCAGCACGCTGTTGACCACGCCGATCACCTGCCCGCTGCCCTGCTCGATGACCGGGCTGCCGCTGTTGCCGGGATAGGCGGTGGCGTCGAGCTGGTAGATTTCGTAGGGGTCGCGCAGGCGCCGGATCTTGTCCGCCGTGAGGCCCTGCGTGGTGCCGAGCGGAATTGCAATCGGCACGATCGATGACACGATGCCGCGATGGCTCACAGGGTAGAGGCCCAGCACGCTGCCGATGGGGAAGCCGGTGAACATCACCTCGGTGCCTTCGCGCACCTGGGTCGCGGGGCCCAGCGGCAGTGCCTTGACCGGGTCACCTTCGATGCGGAGCACGGCAAGGTCGTGCTCGGGGTCGTTCTTCAGCACCTTCGCGCCGCGTACGGAGGGTGTTTTGCCGCGGCCGACGAAGACCACCAGCTGCAGCTTGCCTTCCTTCTTCAGGACCGGCTCGATGACGTGCGCGTTCGTCACCACCGTGAGCCCGTCGTCGACGACGAAGCCGGTCGCGCCCAGCGTGAAGCGTGGGGCGCCCAGCGGATCATGGGTGCCCACGCCGACGATGGACGGCCGCACGGCGTCGATCAGGTCCGGCAGCGCGGCGGCCCCCGCCAGTCCAGGCAGGCAGGCGAGGGCGAGCAGCAGGCAGGCGAGCCGGGCCACGAGCGTCACCGCGCGCGCCCGTCCACCACCAGGCCCTGCGCAAGCTTCGTCTCCCACGCGTAAGCGGTGCGGACGATGGTTTCGAGGTCGGCGAACCGTGGCCGCCAGCCGAAGCGTTCGGAAAGGCGGCGGGAATCGGCGATCAGCTCCGGCGGGTCGCCCGGCCGGCGCTGGGCGTAGCTCACGTTGAGCGGCTTGCCGGCGACCTTTTCGACCGCGTCCAGCACCTCGCGCACGCTGTAGCCATGGCCGTAACCGCAATTGAGGGTCGCCGAATCACCGTTCGATTCCAGGTATTCCATCGCCAGGCGGTGGGCGTCCGCGAGGTCGCACACGTGGATGTAGTCGCGCACGCCGGTGCCGTCGCGGGTGGGGTAGTCGGTGCCGAAGACGGAAATGCCGGGGCGGCGCCCGGTGGCGGCCTCGCAGGCCACCTTGATGAGCAGTGTCGCCTCGCGGGTGGACTGGCCGATTTCGCCGTCAGGATCAGAGCCCGCGACGTTGAAATAGCGCAGGATCACGTGGCGCATGCCGCTCGCGGCGCTGGCGTCGCGCAGCATCTGCTCGGCCATCAGCTTCGAGGATCCGTAGGGGTTGATCGGGCGGGTGGGCGTGGTTTCCACGCACATCGGGGTGTCCGGGATGCCGTAGACCGCGGCGGTCGACGAGAAGATGAAGTTGCGCACCCCGGCGTCCACCGCGCATTCGATGAGCGTGCGGGCGTTGCTGGTGTTGTTGAGGTAGTACTTCAGGGGCTGGGCGACGGACTCCGGCACGATGGTCCAGGCCGCGAAGTGCATGACGGTGTCGACGCCGTGCTCGCGCAGCAGCCGCGACACCAGCGCCGCGTCGCCGGTATCGCCGACGACGAGTTCCCCGTGCGTCACCGCGCCCGCATACCCCTTCGACAGGTTGTCGAGCGTCACCACCCGGTGGCCGGCCGCGCCCAGGAGCTTCCCCACGTGGCTCCCGATATAGCCGGCGCCGCCGGTGATCAGAACTGTACCCATGAACGTAGACCCTCCATATCGTAATCCGCCGCGCACGGGAGCGCGGGCGACGGGCTCACCACCCGTCGCCATACTCGCACAGGCCCATGACGGCTGCGGTACAGGCGAGCAGGCGCACGCCGCTGTCTGACAATCGTTTGCCATAGCGGCCGCACGGCGCCCTCGCTGCAGCCGGCGGCGGTATGAACTGGCCAAGCCGGGGCTTCGGGGTACAATCCGGGCCCCGCCCCTGATGATTATGGAGGACCCGATGAAGGCTATACGCATGCTGATGACAGGCGCGCTCTGGGTGCCCCTGCTGGTCTCGGCCCATGACTATCCGACGATGGACCGGGTGGACAATGTGCTGACCTGCATGGCCGAGAATGGCGGACAGAACATCGACAATCTCCAGCGCTGCAGTTGCCAGGTGGATGTGCTGATGCAGCAGGTCAGCTTCGAGGAATTCACCGAGGCCCGCACCTACGAGATCTACAAGCAGATGCCGGGTGACAAGGGCGGCCTGTTCCGCGACAACGACCGCGCGAAGGAACTGGTGACCAGGCTCGATGCGGCCCGGGCGGACGCGAAGAAGCGCTGCTTCGTCGGCGCCACCCGGCAGACCAAGACGCCCCACAAGATTCCGCCGAAGAAAATCGCTGCACCGCAGTAAAGAAATGTGTGTCCCTCAGCGGGAATTCCCGCCTTTTTCGCCGGGCATTGATGCCGGCGCGCAGGGTTGTCGGGGATGCGTTTTTCTCTATAATCGAGCCGCTCGCGTCGCTTGCGCCTGCGCCGTGCAATAGTGAACGAAGCAGCGCCCGCGACGTGTTGACGCGCGATGTACCTTCTGGGGAGTGTGGTCGGGGTACATCGACAGTTCAGGCACCGTGCGCATTGGCGGTGACATGACAAAACACTGGACAAGGGTTCGCATGACCGCATTCCGCCGCCTCGGCTCCCCGTTCTCCATTCGCCGTCTTGTCCCTGCCCCTGTCGTTCGTGGTTTGCCCGCCAGCGGGTCCCGTTTCCGTTTTTCCCGCGTCGGCGTTCCAATGCGCCGGTGTGGCCACCGGTTTGGATATACTCTGTGTCGCGTTCTCGATCTCGGCGTGACACGGAGTCAAAACTGAGTAGAGATCAGCACAAAACTGTTAACAGCAAAAAGTGTGAAGGAGGAGGTCATGAGAAAAGCATCGTTCAAGCGATGGCTCGTGGCAGCGGCCTCTCTGACGGCAGTGACCGCTTCCGGGGCGGTCATGGCAAATGCCGAATTGGAGAAGTTGATGCAAGACCCCAACTACTGGGCTTATCCCGGTGGTAACTACTGGAACTGGCGGTATTCGGAGTTGAATCAAATCAACAGCACGAATGCCGGCAAGCTCCAGGCGGCGTGGACGTTCTCGACCGGTGTGCTGCGTGGCCACGAAGGTGGCCCGCTGGTGCTGCCGTCGTCGTCGACGGGCCTGTCGCACGATACGCTCTTCATCCATGCGGCGTTCCCCAACAACGTGTTCGCGATCAACCTCGATACGCTCGAAGTGGTCTGGGAATACGTGCCCGTCCAGGATTACGATGAAACCGTTCCGGTCATGTGCTGCGACACGGTCAACCGCGGTCTCGGCTACGGCGATGGCAAGATCATCCTGCAGCAGGCCGACACGACGCTCGTCGCGCTGAACGCGAAAGACGGCGCCGTGGTGTGGTCAGTCAAGAATGGCGATCCCAAGCTTGGCCAGACGAACACCAACGCTCCCCACGTCATCAAGGACAAAGTCTTCACCGGCATGTCCGGCGCCGAATTCGGCGTCCGCTGCTGGATGAACGCCTACGACCTCAAGACCGGCAAGCGCGTGTGGCGCGCATACAGCATGGGCCCGGACGCCGACATCCTCGTCGACCCGGAAAAGACGACCTCCATGCTGCAGCCGATCGGCGCCGACTCCTCGCTGAAAACCTGGAAGGGTGACCAGTGGAAGATCGGTGGCGGCTCGACCTGGGGCTGGTGGCCGTACGACAAGGAACAGAACCTGATGTACTACGGCACGGGCAACCCGTCCACCTGGAACCCGGTCGTTCGCCCGGGTGACAACAAGTGGTCGATGTCCATCTTCGCTCGCGACGTCGACACCGGCATGGCCAAGTGGGTCTACCAGATGACCCCGCATGACGAGTGGGACTACGACGGCATCAACGAGATGATCCTCGTCGACATGAAGGTCAAGGGCCAGGACCGCAAGGCGCTGGTTCACTTCGACCGCAACGGCTTCGGCTACACGCTTGACCGCGTGACGGGCGAACTGCTGGTTGCCGAGAAGTTCGACCCGGCCGTCAACTGGGCGACGCACGTCGACATGAAGACGGGCCGTCCGCAGGTGGTCGCGAAGTACTCCACGCATGCCAACGGCGAAGACGTCAACACGACGAACATCTGCCCGGCCGCGCTTGGTACCAAGGACCAGCAGCCTGCTGCGTACAGCCCGAAGACCGGCCTGTTCTACGTGCCGACGAACCACGTCTGCATGAACTACGAACCGGTCAGCGGTGGCGAATACGTCGCGGGTCAGCCGTACGTGAATGCCGTCCTCAGCATGTTCCCGGCTGGTCGCGTGTCGCCCGGTCCGGAGTTCGGCAACAATGCCGAGAACAACAACCTGGGCAACTTCATTGCCTGGAATGCTGACGAAGGCAAGATCGTCTGGTCGATTCCGGAACGCTTCTCCGTCTGGAGCGGTGCGCTGGCGACTGCGGGCGACGTCGTGTTCTACGGCAACCTCGAGGGTTACCTGAAGGCGATCGACGCCAAGAGCGGCAAGCTCCTGTGGCAGTTCAAGACCCCGTCCGGGATCATCGGCAACGTCAACACCTGGGGCCACAAAGGCAAGCAGTATGTTGGCGTGCTGTCGGGCGTCGGCGGCTGGGCCGGTATCGGCATGGCGGCTGGCCTGATCCAGGACACCGACGGTCTGGGCGCGGTGGGCGCGTACAAGGGCCTTGGCAACTACACCCGTCTGGGTGGCGTGCTGAGCGTCTTCAGCCTGCCGTAAGCTGGCAAGCGCATCGGGCTCCGGTCTGAAGCGCTGATCAAACCCGGCACTTCTCGTGGAGTGCCGGGTTTTCTTTGAGTGGAGACCGTACCGGGAACCAAAACCGGCCGGCCACGCCCAAACGGCCTGGCGCGCAGCGGATACGGGCGCGTGAACCGGAGCCGGGCCAACCTCGTAAACCAACCGTATACTTGCGCCGCATCGGGCCGCAGCCGGGGCGGGGCACGGTACGCGCCCTGAATCGACCGCAGGGCAGGGTGTACGACGCTGGTTTGGGCGGCTTGCGTGACCGCAAACGAACGCAGAGTTAAGCGCCTATTCATGGCACCGGATGGACATTGAGCGCTGACGGGCGCGGCCAGGCAGACTGCGTAGCGCCGGTGTCCGTAAACGGGATTAATCTAGTGAAGCAGGTTCTGGAGAAAAAGATGATGAGGACACTGAGAGTCGCGGCAGCCCTTACGCTGGGTCTGGGTATGGCTGCAAACGCGCTGGCCGACGAACACGTCGTCAAGGGTGTGATCACCAACTGGGTGCCGCTGGTGACCTTTGCGAAGCCGGGCGACACCATCAAGTTCATGCAGATGGCCGGCCACGACACCGAGACCGTCGAAGGCATGCTGCCGGCAGGCGCCACGCCGTGGAAGTCCAAGATGGGCCAGGAGGGCTTCAGCATCACCCTCGACAAGGAAGGCGCCTACATCTTCAAGTGCAACCCGCACATGACCACCGGCATGGTCGGCGCGATCGTGGTGGGCGAGAAGGCGCCGGCGAACATGGCCGACCTGGAAGGCGCGCTGAACAACGTTAAGCTCGGCAAGAACATGGTCGCGCGCACAATCAAGAAGACGAAACAGGAAATCGAGAAGAAGGGCATGCAGCCCTGATCTCCAGCCGTCGCCGGCGGCCCGATGAAGAGGAAACAGCGATGAACGCATCCCAACCGCGCCAACGATGGCTTCCCCGCATCGCGCCACTGGTGGCGGCATTCGCCTTCGCGGGCGCCGCCCATGCCGAAGAACAGCCACTGTTCAAGGTGTGCGCCCCGCCATACACCATGCCGATGTCGCATCTGGACGGCGCCGGCTACGAAAACAGGATTGCCGAACTGTTCGCCGCCCAGCTGGGCCAGAAAGCCGACTTCACGTGGTTTCCACAGCGCATGGGCTTCATCCGCGCAACCCTGAAGAACAACGAAACCGAGGACGGCAACTACAAGTGTGACTACGTCATGGGCGTGGTCGAGAACTTCGAGCTTGCGGCGACCACGCGCCCCTACCTGCGCTCGACCTGGGCGATGCTGGTGCGCAAGGGTGCTGGTGTCGACTGGATAAACTCCCCGGACGATCTCAAGCAACTGGATGACGAGAAGCGCAAGCAGCTCAAGCTCGGCATCTGGGACCAGGGCCCCACCACGGAGTGGGTCTACAAGCTCGGCCTCATCGACCAGGCGACGCCGTACCCGATGATGTCGGGGGACCCGAAGCAGAGCCCGGCGGATGTCGTCTCACTGGCGTTCGCGCAGGATTCGGTGAACGTGAGCTTCCTGTGGGGCCCGCTGGCGGGTTACCTCGCCAAGCAGCAGGCCGACGTCAAGGTGATCCCGCTGGTGAACGAGGACGACATCAAGTTCGATTTCCAGATCGCAATGGCGGTCCGTCACGGCGACGAAAAGCGTCTGAAGCTGCTGGACGGCCTCATCGAGAAGAACCAGGGCAAGATCGACGAGATCCTCGCAAGCTACGGCGTGCCCGCCCTGCCGCTGGAACTGAACAGGAAACGGAAAGACGACGATGACTGATACTGGTCGCAAGCCGCTCGCTGCGGTACTCCGCCTCGCCATTGCGGGCCTGTGCTGCCTTAGCCTGTCCGGTTGGGGCGGCATGGTTCTCGCGCAGGATGCCGCCGGGACGGACGCCCGGGAGACCGAAGCCGAGATCCAGTTCTCGCAGGCGGAAACCCTGCTCTGGATGACCGACCAGCTGAAGGCCATCAAGGCCCCGATGGTGATCAACTACTCCTTCGTGAAGGACGGCACCTACGAGCAGGGCTTCCAGGACTCGATAGAGTTCACTATCTCCAAGGTGCACGCGGACGGCATGAAAGCCGCCGCCGTCCGTTTCTTCACTGGCCAGCGCAATTTCCCGGTGCCGCCGGTCGACAGCACCGATGTGAACCCCATCCTCAAGGTCTACTTCCAGGGCGACGTCTACGAGATGAACCGCCTGACCGACCCGGACGGCAAGGCCAAGGAACGCTGGCGCTACTTCCAGCGCCGCATCAAGTTCGCGCTGGCCGAGGCGGCAACGGTCAAGGACGTCGAAATCGAGTTCGACGGCAAGAAATACAAGGCACAGGAAATATTCTTCGAGCCCTTCGTCAACGATCCGAAGCGGGCGCAGTTCGACAAATTTGCGACCAAGCAGTACCGGGTCGTGGTGGCGGACGAGCTGCCCGGGTACGTCTATGAAATCCGCACCGAGGTGCCGGGCAAGGATGGTCAGCCGCCGCTGTTGAGCGAGCGGTTGCGTATCGAGTCTGTTGCGCCTTATCAGTCGGCGGCTGCCAAGACGAATTGACGGGCATCCTGCTCGCCGCCTTTCCTTACCCAGACCCATCCCGCAAGCGCAAAACAATATTCGCCTCTCCCGTCCCGGGAGAGGCCGTCCGCGTAGCGGCGGGTGAGGGTGGATTCAGATTGGCGCAGCGCCAACTGCCACGTCGATTTTGCCCAGCTCCTATACTGCGCGCGGACACGAGCTACCGTCCGCCGTCGTCACGGTGCCTGTCAAAGGCCTTAATCATCGAGCAGCCAGGCGCCGGAGAACGGCACTGGCTTCTGCTGAATCAGAAATCGAAGTAGATAAATTTCTGCGGGGCGCCACCGAAAACGACGAGCGTCAGCACGCCAGCCGCGTACACGACACCTCGCACTAACGGGGACCAGGTCCACCAGCGCTCCACCAGGTTCACTACTAGACACCACCTGATTATCAGTGGTTCGAGCAGTGCAATCGCGCCGCCGAATCCAATCAGTACAACTTCGAAGCCGCGCAAGCTGACGATCTTTGCGTCAGCTTCACCCAGTCCGAGCATCGCAGCGCAGATGAGTTGAGCCGACTCCAGCGTAGTGGCCCGAAAGAAAACCCACGTGAATGCAACCACAGCCATGGTGACCGGCCACCCGCCGAGGCTCAGGGCCAGGCAGAGCCGCGGCCGGGAAAGGACGCCCAGGCTTTCGTAAATTTTTAGCAGCAGGCGATGCGCAACCAGCCACAGGCCGTGGATTAGACCCCAGATTACGAACGTCCATGCAGCACCGTGCCAGAGTCCGCCAAGCAGCATGGTCAGCAGCAGGTTGAATTGATTGCGGGAGAAGCTGACGCGGGACCCACCGAGCGAAACGTACAGATAATCGCGGAGCCAGCGAGACAGGGTGATATGCCACCGCTGCCAGAATTCGCGCGGATTGCGGCTAATGTACGGATAGAGAAAGTTCCTCGGCAAGGTGACACCGAACATCGCGGCGAGGCCAATCGCCATTTCGCTGTAACCCGAGAAATCAAAATAAATCTGCAAGGCAAAGGCGATGGTCCCCAGCCAGGCAACGATTGCCGTGAGGCCCTCGGGGTTGGCGTAAATGGCGTTGGCGATCGGGCCAAGATGGTCTGCGAGCAGGAGCTTTTTCAGCAGGCCGCCAACGAAGAGAAACAGACCCAGCCGAAGGTCGGCCCGGCGAAGTGGTCCCAGGTTTTCGAGTTGGTCGACCAGTTCGGACGCCCGCAGGATCGGCCCCGCGACCATGTGCGGAAAAAACGTGACGTAGAGCGTCCACGTGCGGAAGGAAATCCGCTGCGTCCATTGCCCGCGGTACACGTCGATCATCACGCTCAGCATGTGGAACGTGTAGAAGCTGATACCCAGGGGCAGGGCCCAGTGCATCCATTCCGGGATGCTGGCCTCGTTGCCGGAGACGGCGCTCCAGATGAAGATGAAATTGTCGATCAGGAAGACGATGTACTTGCTGATGGCGAGTACCACCAGATTCAGCGTGATCGCCGAAACCAGCAGTGGCTTCGACCTGTTTTTCGTCAGTGCGGAGTAGAAGAGGTAATTGACGCTGAGCGATGCGATGAGCAGCAGCAGATAAGCCGGTTTCCACGACGCATAGAAGATGAAGCTGGCGACCAGCAGAATGCCGGCTCGCTGCGTGTAGGTTCTGGCCGCTGCGTACAGTGCGAGCACCGCAATCAGGAACACCATGAAGCTGGGGGTGTTGAATAGCATCCTGTTCTCTCGGCTTCCGGTCCTTAGTCAGTGCCGCCGGACTCTGCGGTCGACTTCAGCATTGTCGCCAGCCGACTGGTGAACTGGACGGCGCCCGCGCGATTGAGGTGGCCCGGGTTTGCAAAGAACTCGCCCGCCAGCATGTCAGCGACATCGAATTCGAACATCGCCACGCCGCGTGCAACCAGTTCGTTCTTGATTCGGGCGTAGGGACTGTCTGGTCCCCCTGGCTCGCCTGCAAATGGATTGGCCCCTCGCAACGACGGGGTCAGGAACACGTTAACCGCGACGTTGCTCGCTTGAAGCTGTTCGATGGTGGCCCAGAAACATTCCAGCACCTCTGGATCGGGTGGTGGATGGCGCGTGTCGGCGTTCTGTCTTGCGACCTGCGCTGCATCCTGGTTCGTCACCTCGTCGGCCGCGCGGAAACCGCTGGTCTCCCGCGCGCCGCCTCCCCAGCTCTCGACCTCGTCGGTCGAGGCCTCGATGAATCGAAGCAGCTTGGCCGGTTCCTGCAGGGTCCGGAGGCTGTCGGTATATCCCCAGAGCCGGATGCGGGAGCGAAGCCAGTCTCTGTAGCGTCCGTGGTCAAGCAGCCGGGCGGGTTCATCGAAAAAAACCTCGTACCCAAGGCCGCCCGTCCGTTGGAGAAAGCCCTCGTCCAGCCCGAACAGAACCCGCTCGATGCGCCCTTGGCCGAAACTATCGCGTGCCGCTAGGCGTGCGACAACGCCTTCCATGTTGCAGGCCTCAGCGCCTGGCAGCCCCAGATTGAACGCCTTGAGCCCGACCTCTTGCTGAAGCACGCCAGGGTGAAATCCGTTGTCGACACGACTGTTTCCCACGGCAATCACCGCTCTGGGGTCGGCTTCCAGCGCCAGCAGCTTGTCCATGGCTCGACCCGCCGCAAACACCGAGCGATAGCGGTAGAGGAAAGAGTCCGTATGCAGGAAGGCTTCGACGCCTGCGAGGAGCAACGCAGCGATCGCAAGCCCCGCGAACGGCACCCGCCATTGGGCCCGGGATCCATCAGCGGGTGTCGCCGGGATGCTGCCGGTCCGTGAACCTGTCAGGGCTTCATTCATCCTGATTGCGCCCTCAATGGCGGTGGTATTGCAGCTTATCGCGTCAGATCGAACTCGATGTGGCCGAAAACGCATCAATTTGTGTCAGGCAGGAACCGAAACAGCAAGCGAGCGGGTTGCTTCCGCTCACTGAAACCAGTTCACATAACTGCCGGGACATATAATCGGTAACTGTGTGGAAAGACTTGACGAACCACCAGCTACGAAACTGCTTCGGGTTCCTGATGGTCAGTCCACACTGCCATCCCCCCTCAACTGCTCGTATACACCACTCCACGCCAGTTTGGGGCACCCGCTCCGCAAGCAAGGATGCTTCTGGCAAGGGGGATTCGGGCTCACCGAGTTTTCCAGCATATTTTTGGCAGTCGGCCTGCTCCGGTATCGTATTTGATTGATCACGTATGCCGGTTGTCATGGAGCGCATCAACGTGCAAGAACCGCGGCGATTTCGGCCGCGACCAGGGCGGTTGCCTCTCGGTTCCAGTGAGCATCTAGCGGTGAGACTTCAAGATAGCGCCCACTGGTGGCAAGGTATGCCCCAAACGATGGAGCCGTGTCGATCACCTCCGCGCCATTTGCACGCGCCAGCGCCATGATCTGATCGCGGGGCGCGTCGCTGGGCGGCTCGCCGCGCTTGAGCGCGACGCGATCGCAGTCAAAGACCATCAGCAGGCGCCCGCCTCGATAGGGGGTAATGTGTGAGAAGAACACTTCGGCTACTCGTGCCAACTCCTCAGGGCTGTAATCCTTCGTCACGGGTGCGACTGTCGAAGTTGGCGAGACGCTGCCGCCAGCTTTTCCGCGAAGTGACCTCATATTGGCCAGGGTCTGCCGTCCGCGCTTGACCGGATCGAAACCAAGGTGCCCGACCAGGTATTGCATCAACGCTGAATGTCGCGCGTAAAGCTTGAATGCGGAGGCTGGCGGCTGCAACTCGGTGCGCAGTGAGGCAGTGGCGCGATCAAGGCACGGGCCGTGGATGTTGCCTGAGCCACAATAGGCCTGACGAACGTCGCCACGTTCCAGAACGATCACAAAATCGCGAACGTGGAGGTGCTCGGCCGCGTAGCGCACTCGCTCCGCGTAATCGAGCAGGCTCGACCCAGGTCCGCCCATGGCATATACGGGGCGTTCGCCAAGCAGTTCCTGCAATCGGCTTCCGACGCGCTCCGCGTCCGGCAGCATGGAACCGTCAACGAAGCTGTCGCCGATCAGCACCACGGCATTGGGGTTGGGCCTAAAGTCTCGTGAAGCAAGAAATCCGAGGTTGTTTGCTTCATGTTGCTGCGGCTGACTGAAATCCCAGCCCCAGGAAGTGCGGAATCGGTGCCCGGGGCGATAGGTGATGATTGAGGGGTCGATGTGGTAGCCGGTATCGGAATAGGTGCTTGTAGGCAATACCCTCAGCACGCATTCAATGCCCGCCAGCATGGCTAGGAAGCCGAACAACATCATGACCAGGCGGCGCATGGAATCAGAAATTGAAATAAATAAATGGACTAACGGAATCGCGTGCGTCATTGATAACGATCAAGACACTGCACAATACGACCATTGCGCCAAATGCAAACCAAGTGCGGTCGGCGTTCCGTCGGCAGTTCGCCAAAACCTGCTCGCCGAGCACGTTTGAGTTCGGCAAAGCGACAGCTATGAGGCCGAGTACTGCGCAGTGCGCACCGGCTCCAGAGAGCTGGAGACCCTTGTTCCAGAGTACAGTCGAGTCACCATTCAAGAGCACATCGCCGCCTTGTCCTGCCATGGCCGTCAATACTCGCGCGGCCGTTGGGAAATCTGGCGCGCGGAACAATACCCACGCAATCACCACGGCCAGGAAAGTCAGTGCCCAGGCGCCGATTCGGTAAGGGAGCCAGCCCTCCACCTTGGCCAGGCGTTGCCCCAGCAATGCTCGATAGCCGTGATTGCAGGCCAGGTACAGGCCGTGAAGCCCGCCCCAGACGACGAACGTCCATTGCGCCCCGTGCCACAAGCCCCCGAGCAACATGGTGATCATCAGGTTCACGTAACGGCGCGAACTGCCTCTGCGATTGCCCCCGAGGGGAACATAAAGATAATCACGCAGGAAGTTCGACAAGCTGATGTGCCACCGTCGCCAAAATTCCGAGATGTTCAGTGCCCGGTACGGGGAATTGAAGTTGTATGGCAGGCGAACGTTGAAAAGCAGTGACAGACCCACTGCCATGTCTGAATAACCTGAAAAGTCGAAGTAAAGTTGAAAGGTGTAGGCAAGTGCACCGGCCCAGCCCTCGGCGAGCGACAGCGCAGTGCCGGTCTGAGCCGCATCGAAGATGGCATCGGCATATGGGCTCACCCCGTCCGCCAGCACCACTTTTTTTGCCAGGCCGATGGCGAAAATGGTCAATCCAGCAGCGATGTGAGCGGGCTCGATGCGATAGGTTTTGGCCTCGGCGAATTGAGGCATCATCTGAGCGTGATGCAGTACAGGTCCGGCCACGAGGTGTGGAAAATAAGTGACGAACAAGCCGTAGTGAGCGAAGCGGTATTCCTTCAGACCTTTTTGCCACGCATCGGCCAAAAAAGCGATTTGGGTGAAACTGAAAAAGGAAATGCCAATCGGCAAAGTAATCGGGGCCAGATGCCAGTTGCTACCAAGCACCGTATTCAGGGAATCGACGAGGAAATTGGCGTACTTGAACCACGACAGCAGCCCGAGATTGAACACGATGCCGATAACCAGCAAAGCCTTGCCTCGTGGTTTGAGCCCGGCACCGACCGCCGCTGCGATTGCGTGACCGATGGTGAAGTTGACGATGATCGAGCCCATGAGGAGGGCGACAAAGGTCGGCATCCAGTAGCCGTAGAAGAACAGCGAAGCCAGGAATAGCCAGGTCGCCGCCGCGCGCGGCGACCAGCGGCCGAGCAGGAAAAACCCGCCGAACACCGCAGGTAAGAAGCCGAGCGCAAAGGCAAGCGTGGTGAAGAGCATTGTGGTCGAGCGTGAGTCTGCCCGCAGCTGGTTATTTGAAGTCTAGGCTGGATGGCGGCCGCAAGGCCGATGTCTTGAACCGGCCTGGCGTGCGGTAGCTTCCAAACAATGCGTAATCGAGAGCCTGGCACAAATGCCTTGTGCCAGGACCCAAGGCGGTCTGCACAACTGCGATGGCAGTCCGCAGGCCTGCTTGGGTGTCAGCGCAGCGCCGACTTGCGTCAACCGCACCGCTGCCCCTCGCCTGCGAGCAGTCGAGGGGGAGACGGAACGACTGATATTTCCGCTTGAACCAAAGCGCAGCGCCGGTGAATTCCACTCCCACCGCCCCCAGTCTGGATAGAGAGGTTGTTAGATCGCGCTCGCGACCTCCACCGCCAAGTCCCGCTCCGGCGCCTCCGCCGGCGCAATCCTCACTGCACAGAACTTGAACTCCGGAATCTTCCCGAACGGGTCCAGTTCCTCCACCGTCAGCAGGTTCGCGGCGGCTTCCACGTAGCAGAAGGCCATGAACAGGGTGCCGGGCTGGACGTTGGTGTCCCGGCGGACGCGGGCGGTGAGGTGTCCTCGACGGGACTCGACGCGGACGTAACCCTCGGGCTCGATGCCGGCGGCGCGCATGTTGGCCGGGTTCACGCTGATCACGGGTTCCGGCTCGATGGCGTTCAGGACGGACGCGTTCCGCGTCATGCTGCCGGTGTGCCAGTGCTCGAGCTGGCGGCCGGTGATGAAGACCAGCGGGTAGTTGGCATCCGGCAGTTCGGCGGCGCGCGAGTAGTGCGCGGGCACGAACTTGCCGCGGCCGCTCGGGGTCGGGAAGCCGGTCTGGAAGAGGATGGGCTGGCCGGGGTCGCCGACTTCCTCGCAAGGGTAGGTCACGGAGTGCTCGGTCTCGAGCCGTTCCCAAGTGATGCCGGCGATGCTCGGCGCCGCCTTGCGCATTTCATCAAAGACCTCGCGCGGATGGGCGTAGTGCCAGTCGAGACCCAGTTCGCGGGCCAGCGCCTGGATGATCCACAGGTCCTCGCGCGCGGCGCCCGGCGGCTTGATGGCTTGGCGGCCCAGCTGCACGCGGCGGTCGGTGTTGGTGAAGGTGCCGGTCTTCTCGGGGAAGGCCGAGGCCGGCAGGATGACGTCGGCGAAGCCGGCGGTCTCGGTGAAGAAGATGTCCTGCACGACAAGATGTTCAAGCGCGGCGAGCGCGGCGCGCGCGTGGTTCAGGTTCGGGTCCGACATCGCGGGGTTCTCGCCCATGATGTACATGCCGCGCACCTTGTGCTCGTGGATCGCGTGCATGATTTCGACGACGGTGAGGCCGGGCTTCGGGTCGAGCTTCGTGCCCCACAGCGCCTCGAACTTCGCGCGCACGCGGTCGTCGTCGACGCGCTGGTAGTCCGGGTAGACCATCGGGATGAGGCCTACGTCGGACGCGCCCTGCACGTTGTTCTGCCCGCGCAGCGGATGCAGGCCGGTGCCGGGGCGGCCGATCTGCCCGCACAGCAGCGCGAGCGAGATCAGGCAGCGCGCGTTGTCGGTGCCGTGGATGTGCTGGGAGATCCCCATGCCCCAGAAGATCATCGAGCCGCGTGAGGTCGCGTACAGCCGCGCAACCTCGCGCAGCGTGTCCGCCGGAATGCCGCAGATTGCCGCGACCTTCTCGGGCGGGTAGTCCGCGACACACTGCTTGAGCTCATCGAAGCCTTCGGTGTTGCGCTCGATGTAGGCCTGGTCCTGCAGCCCTTCCTCGATGATCGTGTGCATCATCGCGTTCAGCATCGGCACGTCGGTGTCCGGCCGGAATTGAAGGAAGTGCGTGGCGTGGCGTGCGAGATCGGAACCGTAGGGGTCCATCAGCACCAGCTTCTTGCCGGCCTTGGTCGCGTTCTTCATGAAGGTCGCGGCCACCGGGTGGTTGACCGTGGGCCGGGCGCCGATGATGACGATGACCTCGGCCTCCGCGACGTCTTCGACCTGGTTCGACACCGCGCCCGAGCCGATGGTCTCGAGCAGGGCGGCGACGGAGGACGCATGGCACAGCCGCGTGCAGTGGTCGACGTTGTTGGTGCCGAAACCCGTGCGCACCAGTTTCTGGAAGAGATAGGCCTCTTCGTTCGAGCCTTTCGCGGAGCCGAAGCCGGCGAGCGCATTCGGGCCGTGCTGGTCGCGGATGCGGCGCAGGCCTTCGCCGGCGCGCGCCAGCGCTTCCTCCCAGGTCGCGACGCGGAAGTGCTGCATGCGCTCGGCGGGCGGGATCAGCGCGGCCGATTTCGGCGCGTCGTCGCGGCGGATGAGCGGCACCGTCAGCCGGTCTTCGTGGTGCACGTAGTCGAAGCCGTAACGGCCCTTCACGCACAGGCGGCTGTGGTTCGACGGGCCGTCGCGGCCATCGACGTAGACGATGCGTTCGTCCTTGACGTTGAATTTCAGGAGGCAACCCACGCCGCAGTAGGGGCAGGCGGATTCGACCGCGCGGTCCGGCACGACATCGGCCAGCGGTTGGGCCGGCATCAGCGCGCCGGTGGGGCAGGCCTGCACGCACTCGCCACAGCTGACGCAGCTGCTGTCGCCCATCGGGTCGTCGAGGTCGAAGACGATCGCCGAATGCGAGCCGCGGAAAGCGTAGCCGATGACGTCGTTGACCTGCTCCTCGCGGCAGGCGCGCACGCAGCGCGTGCACTGGATGCAGGCGGAGAGGTTCACCGCAATCGCCGGGTTCGTGAGATCGCACGCGGGCTCCGCGCGCCGCGCGAAGCGGCTGAGGCCGACCTCGAGTTCGGATACCCAGTGGTCGAGTTCCGAGCGCGGCGTGAACGGGGAATGCCCGCCGGCCGGCATGTCCGACTTCAGCAGTTCCAGCACCATGCGCTGCGAGTGGCGCGCGCGTTCGCTCTTGGCCTGCACTTCCATGTCCGGCGTCGGCGCCCGGCAGCAGGATGGCGCCAGCACGCGCTCGCCCTTGATCTCGACGACACAGGCGCGGCAGTTGCCATCGGGGCGGTAGCCGTCCTTGTAGCAGAGGTGCGGGATGTCGATGCCGACGCGTTTCGCGGCCTGCAGGATCGTTTCACCTTCGAGTGCATCGATGGCCTTGCCGTCCAGCGAGAAGCGAACGGTGCCGAGTGGCTTGTTCATTCGAACTCCTGCGGGAAATAGCGCATCGCGCAGCGGAGGGGGTTGGGCGCGGCTTGGCCGAGCCCGCAGATGGAGGCGTCCTCCATCGCGCGTGCGAGGTCTTGCAACAGGGGCTGGTCCCACACCGGCGCTTCCATCAGGGTCACGGCCTTGTCGGTGCCGACGCGGCAGGGCGTGCACTGGCCGCAGGACTCGTGCTTGAAGAAGCGCATCGCGTTCAGCGCGGCGTCGCGCGCGCTGTCCTGGTTCGACAGCACGATCACCGCGGCCGAGCCGATGAAGCAGCCGTGCGGTTGCAGGGTGTCGAAATCCAGCGGCAGGTCGCCCAGCGAGGCCGGCAGGATGCCGCCGGAGGCGCCGCCCGGGAAGTAGCCGTAGAACTCGTGGCCGGGCAGCATGCCGCCGCAGTATTCGTCGATGAGTTCACGCACCGAGATGCCGGCCGGCGCGAGATGCACGCCCGGCTTCGCCACGCGCCCGCTGACCGAGAAGGAGCGCAGGCCCTTGCGCTCGCGCCTGCCATGCGACGCGAACCAGGCCGCGCCGCGCTCGACAATCTCGCGCACCCAGTACAGGGTTTCCATGTTGTGTTCGAGGGTCGGCCGGCCAAAGAGACCGACCTGCGCGACGTAGGGCGGCCGCAGCCGCGGCATGCCGCGCTTGCCCTCGATCGATTCGATCATCGCGGACTCTTCGCCGCAGATGTAGGCGCCGGCGCCGCGGCGCAGTTCGATGGCCGGCAGCGCGCAGGGCGCATTCGCCTGCAGCGCCGAGATTTCGTTCAGCAGCGTCTCGCGGATCGCCGCGTACTCGTCGCGCAGGTAGATGTAACAGGTCTCGGCTTCGATGGCCCAGGCGGCGATCAGCATGCCTTCCAGGAAGCGGTGCGGATCGCGCTCGAGGTAGTGGCGGTCCTTGAAGGTGCCGGGCTCGCCCTCGTCGATGTTCACCGCAAGCAGGCGCGGCGCGGGCTGCTGGCGCAGGATCCCCCACTTGTTGCCGGCGGGGAAGCCGGCGCCGCCGAGGCCGCGCAGCTTCGAGTCCTGCAGTTCCTTGACGATGTCGTCGCGCGTGCGCTTGCCGTCGACGCATTCCTCGAAAAGGCGATAGCCGCCGGCCTCGCGATACGTCGCGTAGTCGAGGTGGGCGGTTGCGCCGGGGCCGGTGTCGGTGCGTTCCACCGCGTCGAGCACCACATCCACCGTTGCGCGTTCAAGCGGCTTCTGGCCGACCACCGCCACCGGCGCCGCATGGCAGCGGCCCACGCAGGGCACGCGCTGGATGCGCACATCCGCGCCGACCCTGCCTTCCAGCGCCTCGATCAGTGCCGCGGCGCCGAACATCTCACAGCTGACGGATTCGCAGACGCGCACGGTCAGCCGCGGAGGCCGCGGCGCGTCGTCCTTGATGACATCGAAGTGGTGGTAGAAGGTCGCGACTTCGTAGACCTCTGTCGGCGCGAGCTTCAGTTCCGCGGCGAGCGCGACGACGTGCGAGGAATGGATGCAGCCGTAGCGGTCCTGCACGAGGTGCAGGTATTCGATGAGCAGGTCTCGCCGGCGCGGCATAGTGCCCAGCAATGCCGTGATGTCGGCCGCGGCGGTCTCCTCGACCTGCCGGCCCCGTGCTCTTCCCTTGCGTCGATGTTCAGCCATGTGCGTCAACCCAGAACGAGGATTTCGCCGAGCCCGGCGGCGCCCGCGTCGCCAACCCAGCGTTCGACCGCGCCGACCTGCGCGAGTCGTTTGCGCCACGCGCTCTTCAGGCCGGCAACGTGCCGGACCAGCAGTTGCGTGAAGGCGAGCTCGTAGCGGCCTGTCGAGACGAAGTTCCCGCCGAGATCGGCCGGTGCCGCCAGCAGTGCGATCGTGCCACGGCGCATGCCGCTGCCGATGCCGGACGCGACCTCGCCCAGCACGACGATGCTGCCGGCGATCATCTGGCTGCCGCAGTAGCGCCCGGCGTTGCCGCCGATCACGATGAGGCCGCGCCGCATGCGGTCGCCAACGCGCGCGCCGGCGTGCCTGCCGACGAGCAGCGTGCCGCCCTTCATGCCGGACACCGCGCCGGGAACTGCCGAGGCCGCGAAATCGCCGATGCTGCCGACGACGTCGATGAGCCCGCCGCGCATGCTGGCCGCGACGCCATCGCCCGCGTCGCCTTTGACCAGCAGCGTGCCACCGCGCATGTCGGCGCCCAGCCAGTGCCCGCAGTCGCCCTGCACGCGGAGCAACCCGGCGGCCATGCCTGAGCCCACACGTTGCAGGCGCGGCGTGGCGTCGTGGATCTCGAGTTCGTCGCCACCCGCCGCGCCGTCGATCTCGAACAGGTCGCCCAGCGGCACCGCACGCGCGCCCTGGCGCAGGCGCAGGCGCTTGATCTCGGCCAGGCGCAGGGGCTTCAGCGCGTCCGGCGTGATGCCACTCATGTCGATGTCGAAGTCGGGCGCCGCGGCGAGGCGTAGGGAAAGCGCGCTCATTTCAGGATCTGCCGCAGTTTGAAATGGAAGGGGCCGAGGTTGCCGCCGTAGTTGCCGGCGCTGATCGCGAGGATGCCGCGCTTCGCGCCGAGGGTGCACGCGGCGCGGATGCCGACGCGCGTGGCTTCGTCGATGGCCGCCGACGTCAGCCCGTCGATCACGATTTCGAGCACCGCGCCGACCTTGTCCGACAGCGCGGAGTCGACCACGCCGCGCAGCGTCGGGCAGTAGCGATGGTTCGTCGAGGCCGGCAGCGTCTTGTACTTCGAGCCGACCTTTGAGCCCGAGCGCACCACCCCACCGGGGAAGGGCATGATGACGTCCGGTATCTTGCGCATCGCGGTGATGGCGCGTTCGCTGGCCGCCAGCGCCTGCGCCTGGTTCCCGGCGAGGATCAGGAAATTGCCGCCGCCGACCGCCTTCGTCACCCGCGTGACGTCCTCGCACAGGAACTCGCCGTCCATCACCGGCACGCGCCAGTAGCGCTTGCGGCCGAGCTTCTTCGCAATCTGGTAGCCGTCGCCGAAGAAGCGCAGGGTCTTGCCGAGCGGCAGCGGATCGCCTTCGTCGATGCCCGCATAGCAGGCGCTGGTCGGCGAGGTCAGCACGCACTGGCCGACGCGGTTCTGCAGCTGCTTCGTCAGTTCCTTGTTGCTCATCGCGAACAGCAGCACAGACACGCCGGGCCGGCCGTCAGGCGTTTCCGACGGCTTCAGCTGTCGTTCGATGCCCGCTTCGCAGCCGCAGGCGATCACGGAGGTCGCGAAACCGGTCAGCGCGTTCGCCGCGTGGTTCGCCCAGGTGCTGTTGTAGGCGGTGATGATGAGCCGCGTCGCCTTCATCGGGAAGGCTTCGGCAAAGGTGTCTTCGATGAAAACGCCGTTGATCTTCATGATGTCCGCCGCGCCCCGTGCCGGATGATGCTGCCCCGCCCGGCGTCCTCCAGTTCGGTATCGGCCACCGCGAGGTTGCCGGGGCTCACCGTCATGTAGCGCTCGAAGTAGTCGGCGATGGTCTTCTCGATGCTGTGGTCGTAATCGACGCGCACGACGTGGGTGGCGCCGGTGGGCGCCGCGATCACGCGCCCGTCGCGCACGATGAGCTCCCCGGCCTTGAACACGTAGCGCGGCGTCGCGAACATGCGCTCGCGATCGGGATGGTCCGCGTAGACCGCGACATCGCCCCGCGCGCCGACGCCGAGATGGCCCAGGTTGTGGAGGCCGAGGCTGCGCGCGGGGCCGGCGCGGGTCATGATCGCGATTTCGTAGAGCGTGTACTCGCGCTCCAGCGACGCGAGCGTGCTCGCGGCCGCCGCGTCCGGGTTGATGGTCTTCAGCATGTCGTTGCGGAAGGAGCGGTCCATCAGCAGCCGGATGAGGTGCGGGTAGCTCGTGAACGGCGCGCCGTTCGGGTGATCGGTGGTCAGGAACAGGCGCCAGGGATCCTGCACCAGCAGGAACAGTTCGAGGCCGATTGCCCACTGCAGCGCGTTGACGAAGTTCTTGTCCTTGTACTTGAACGGCACGACGCCGCAGCCGGCGTCGCACTCGATGTCCATCAGCACGCTCTTCTTCGGGCTGCCGAAGGCGCTGCCCGCGTACTGCCGCATGCTGTCGCCGGACTCGGTCACCGTCTGCCCGAAGAGGATCTGGCCGACGTCCATCGAGATGTTCGGGCTGCGGTTGACGGCCTCGGCAATCTCCGCCGCGCCGGACGAGAACTTGCGATCGCCCTCGGCGCCGTAGCTGTGGAACTGCACGTGCGTCAGGTGCGCCGGCAGGCCGTCCAGCGCCGCGATGGTCGCGAGCGTCGTGTCCTTGTTGCCGGGCACGCCGAGGTTGCAGCCGTGGATGTGCAGCGGGTGGGGCAGGCCCAGTTCGCGGATCGCATCGGCCAGCGACAGCAGCACCTGGCGCGGCGTGACGCCGTAGTAGGCGTTCTGCTCGTCGAGGTCGAGCTTGCGCTGGTTGAACTTGAACGCGTTGATGCCGCCCGGGTTGACGACCTTGATCGCCATCGCCTGCGCGGCCTGCAGGGTCCAGGCGACGTAGTCGCGGACCTTCGCGCCGGCTTCCTTGCCCGCCAGCATGCGCAGCAACAGGTCGTCGCTGCCGAGCAGCACGTAGGCGCCCTTGTCGACGATGGGCGTATCGGCCATTTCCATGTGGGCCTGGCGCGCGTTCGCGGCGAGCATCGCCGGCTCGAAGCAGGCCGTGTAGCCCATCTCCGCATAGCGGTAGCCGACGGTGTGCGTGGACGGCGCGGCGTGGCCGCAGCCCATGCGTGGGTGGCGCCCGCGCGGGACGAGGTCGCCGCGATGGTCCTCGGGCAGCATCATGCGCGCGAGATTCACCTTGCCGCCGCCGATGTGCGTGTGGATGTCGACGCCGCCCGCCATCACGACGCAGCCGGTGACATCGTAGGTTTCGCGGATGTCCGACGGGTCCGCCGGTGCCGCGACAATCTGGCCGTCACGCAGGTAGATCGAGCGGACCTCGCCGTCGATGCCGTGGGTGGGGTCGTAGACGCGGCCGCCGCGCAATTCGATGATGGTGCCTGCCATGGGTCAGTCCAACCGTGTCAGGAGTTCGTGGAGCAGGGTCGCGGCGGCGGGCAGCGCGCTGTCACGCAACTGCGGCAGCGGCAGCGCCACGACGGCGTCGGTGCGGATGAGTTGGCCTCGGTGGTCGAGGCCGGGCGTGCCGGCCGGGAGAAAGACGCTGTTTGTCGGCCGCACCGGTGTGCCGGGCGTGCCGATCACGATGAGCGGCAGCTCGCTGTCGGGCGGCTGCACCGGGTTGAATGTGCTCACCCATAACAGCGCATCGACCTCGCCGCTCGCGAGCAGGCGGGCGGTGTCGTGGCGGACGGGATCGTAGTCCAGGGTGGCGCCCGCGTAGGACACGTGCAGCGGGTAACCGGTCTGCCAGGCGCAGGTCGCCAGCGCGCTCTGGCCGCCGTCGTTGCCGCCAAGGGCAAGCCCCGCGGCGCGCTTGGTGCGATTGATGTCATTGACGAATTCGCACACCGCGCTGATGACGAGGTCGCCGTCGTCGCCCAGCTGGCCGGGCGCCCAGACGAACACGGCGTACTCGCTCGCGGCGACCGCTTCGGCCAGGGCGCCGAGGGCCTGCAGGCGCCTGCCCTTCAGGCGCACCTGCCGCCCGCCGTGCAGCGCGCGCAGCGTGTTCACCGTCTCGAGCAGTTCATCCGCGCCGCAGGCGAGGTTCTCGACCGCCAGCCCTGCGTGGCGCGGCGCCTGCTTCGCGGGCCCCAGGTGGAAGACCCGCCGCGTGGCCAGGCGCTCCGGGACCAGCGCGTCCGCCGGACGCAGGCAGGTGCTCGCGAAATTGTGGAAGTCGTCGTTGATGTCCACGCCGCAAAGCACGATGAGATCGGCGCGGTTGCGGACCTCGGCTAGCGTGGTCGTGGCGAAGCCCCGCGTCTGCAGCACGCGGACGTTGCGCGCAAGCGCGCGGCCGTGCAGGTGATCGACGATGCCGCCACAGCGTTCAGCGAGGGCAAGCGCCGCGCGGGCGCCGTCGACGTCCGTGCCGAGCCCGCCGATGAGCGGCTGGCGGCTGCGCTTGAGCAAGCGCGCGGCAGCGGCGAGCGCGGTGTCGAGTTCGACCGGCTTGCCGTTCACGCCTGGCGACGCGGCCGGCAGCGTGCGCGCATAGGCGCGTTTCGCCTTCGGGCACGCATTGTCGGTCGCGCGCAGTTCGCCGCGCAGCTCCTCGACGGTGAGCTTGTCGCACAGCAGTCCGCAGAACGGACAGGTCACCGCGCGATGCAGGGTTTTTTCTTCGGGATTCTGGGCGAGTTGATCAGGCACGGCATTACGAACTGCAAGTTCGGGTGAACTGGACTTTCGGGTTTGCCAGCCACGCTCGCAGCGGCCGTGGAGGGTCTGGATAAACTAACACACGCGACCCAGCGCGAACACCCGGCGCGCGCGCCGATCCGCATCACTGGAGGCTTCGGTTACTATGATGCGCCTCTGATATCCCGCGAACCGATCCACCGCCGATGCCCAATCGCCACGCCGTCATCGATTCCTTCGTCACCGTCCATGCGCCGGCACGGCTGCATCTCGGTTTCGTCGATCTGAACGGCGGCCTCGGCCGCAGCTTCGGCAGCATCGGGCTCGCGATAGACGGCATGGATGCCCGCGCCGCCGCCCGCCCGGCCGAACGCTTTGGCGTGCAGGGCGCGGAGCCCGCGCGCGTGCTGCCGATTCTCGAACGCATCTGCGCGCGCTACGCGCCGTCACGCGCCGTGGAAGTCGTCGTCGCGCAGCGCGTACCGGCCCATGCGGGCCTCGGTTCGGGCACGCAACTCGCACTGGCCGTCGCCGCTGCGGCCGCGCGGGCGCTCGGGGTGACGGCAAGCGCGCGGGAACTCGCGGCGCTCGCCGGGCGCGGCCTGCGCTCGGGCATCGGCATCGGTGCGTTCGAAGGCGGTGGCTTCCTCGTCGATGGCGGGCGCGGCCCGAACTCGTCGACGCCGCCGCTCATCGCCCGGCTGGCGTTTCCCGCCGACTGGCGCTGCGTGCTGCTGTTCGACGAGCAGATGGCGGGACTTTCCGGCCAGCGTGAGCGTGCGGCATTCACCGCGTTGCCGCGCATGGCCGAAGACGACGCCGCGCGGCTGTCGCGCGCGGTCCTGGTGGGGCTGCTGCCCGCGCTCGCGGAAGGGGATTTCGACGGCTTCTCGCGCAGCGTCGCGACCGTGCAGGTCGCGAACGGCGATTATTTCGCGCCGGCGCAGGGCGGCCGCTATACGAGCCGCCGCGTTGGCGCCATGCTCGAAGCGCTCTCCCGCGAGTTCGGCCTGCCCGGCATCGGGCAGAGTTCCTGGGGGCCGACCGGATTCATTTTCACGCCCGACGCGGCTTCGGCCGCGGCGGTCGCCGCTGCAATTGACGCGCGCAAGGCAGATGGGCTGCGGTGTCAGATCGTGACCGGCAACAATTCGGGCGCCCGCAGCGGCGCCTGCGACAACCTGGACGATGCGCACGCGTCCGACGGGCCGGTCCAGTTCATCCGCTCCAACGACAAGGATACCGACGATGAAAGATCCGTATCTGCTGCACGTCTTTAGCCCGACCAAGTACGTCAGCCCCTTCGACATCAACATGGCGTACGAGGCGCGCTACGACGCGGTCATCCCGTACTGCAACGTCACGCTGGACGAAATCCACCCGCTGACGCAGGACACCATCTTCTCGCGCAGCCCCGAAGGCGTGCGCCGCACCGGTATCTTCATCGGTGGCCGCGAATTCCACCTTGCGATCGAGATGCTGAACGCCGCGCGCAGGGCGATGGTGCCGCCGTTCGCGGTGTCGGTGCTCGCCGATCCCAGCGGCGCAATCACCACCGCCGCGGCGATGGTCGCGCTGGCCGAGCGCTGGCTCGGCAAGATCGACGGCTCGACGCTGGAAGGCCGCCGGGTGTACGTGTTCGGCGGCACCGGTCCGGTCGGCAACTGCGTGGGCCTGCTCGCGGCGAAGCACGGCGCGCAGGTTCACCTCGTCAGTAACCGCGGCGCAGCAGAAGCGCAGGTCAGCGCCGACGCGTGCAATTCGCGGTACGACATCGCGATGCGCGGCGTCGACGGCGGCAAGCCCGAGGCGCTCGCCGCAATCCTCGACGACGCCGAAATCGTCTTCAACGCAGCGAAGGCCGGCGTGCGCGTGCTCGACAGGCAGGCCATTGCGCGGGCGCGCTGCCTGAAGATCGCGGCCGACGCGAACGCCGTGCCGCCGAGCGGCATCGAGGGGGTCGGCGCGAAGGACAACGGGGTGGAGCTGCAGACCGCGGGCGGCGTCGCGCGCGGTCTCGGCGCGCTGGCGATCGGCGACGTGAAATATCGCGTGCACACCGGCCTGCTCGCGCGCATGTACGAGTCGTCGGAGCCGATCTACCTCGCGCACGAGGAAGCCTTCGCGCTGGCGCGCACGATTGTTGCCCAGCGCTGAGACGCCGCGCGCTGTGCGGTCGGATGGCGTGCAGCCGCGACCATTGATGTGCCCCTCACCCCAGTCGTCTCCCGCTCGCGGAAGAGGCGGCAAGCATTGGGCTACGGTCGTGCTGAGCGCGCACAGACGCTTTTCGCCTCTCCCGTTCCGGGAGAGGCCGGCCGGGCAGCGGGCGGGTGAGGGGCGTCTCCGTTTGGCGCAGCGCCGGCGCAGGCCTCCCTCACCCGCCGCCTACGGCGTCGACCTCTCCCGAGTCGGGAGAGGTGAAGATCCGATCGCTCAATCACGCCCCGTTCACGGCAACCTACGCTCGAGCTCCAATCACCACTCCGGCGCACACGCACGAGACGCACGCTTTTCGCCTCTCCCGTTCCGGGAGAGGCCGACCGCGCAGCGGGCGGGTGAGGGGCGTCTCCGTTTGGCGCAGCGCCGGCGCAACGTCTTCCGGAACGGGAGCGGTGAACAGTGGTCACCCCAGCCCTCTCCACAATACGAGCGAAGGGGCGCCTGACGCATGCGCGAACGCCGCACTTCGCCTCTCCCGCCCCGGGAGAGGCCGGCCGCGCAGCGGCTGGGTGAGGGCGCGCGTCCGTCGGCGCCACGCGCGCCGCAGAGTCCCCCACTTCCAGCCCAGCAAGCCGCAGAGGGAAGCGCGCCCAGCCCGCGCGCGCGCGGCCCGGTTCTGATCGTCGCCCGCGCGGCCCGGCAGCTGGCGGCCGCGGCGGCTGCGGCCGGCTACCGTCCGTTCGTCGTCGATCTGTTCGGCGACGAGGACACGCGGCAGTGCGCCGAGCGCCTGCGCGTGACGCCGGCTGGCCCAGGCTTCGGGTTTCGCCCGCAGCGTCTGCTCGCCGATCTCGCCGCCATCGCGCCTGCCGGGCAGGACATGCCGCTTGTGTGGGGCGCGGGCTTCGAGGCCAGGCCCGAACTGCTGCTGGCGCTGGCCGCGCGCCACGCCGTGCTCGGCAGCGCGCCGGCCGGGCTCGCGGAACTCGCGGCGCCGCGCAGTTTCGCGACGCGTCTCGCGTCCCTCGGCCTGCCGCATCCGGCCCTGGCCTTCGCGCACGTGCCGGCGCGTGGCCGCTGGCTAGTCAAGCGACGCGGGGAGGCGGGCGGCTGGCACGTGCGCGCGGGCGCGCCGCGCGAAGACCTGGCGGACGTCGAATACGCGCAGGCCTTTGTCCCCGGCCGTTCCCTGTCGGTGGCCTTCGTCGCCGATGCGCGTCGGGTGGTCGTGCTCGGCTACAGCGAGCACCTGGGGTGGTCGGGCACGGCCGCAAGCTTCGGCTATGCGGGGGCGGTCGGCGGTATCAGCTTGCCCGCCGCCATGCGCCGCGACGTCACGGCCGCGCTGCCGCGCCTCGCGCGCGCTTTCGGCCTGCGCGGCCTCTGCGGCTGCGACTTCATCGTCGCGCCCGACGGCAGCTGGCACCTGCTAGAGATCAATGCGCGACCCACCGCGACCTTCGATTTGCTGGTGACGCCCGCCAGCGCGTTCCGGGCGCATGTCGCGGCGTGCAGCGGCGGCACCTGGGCGAGGCCCCGGCCGCGGTCCCGCGTGCATGCGCACGCGATCTGCCATGCGCCCGATCCCATTCAAATACCGAACTCGTTAGACTGGCCGGCCTGGGTCGCCGACCGACCCTGTGGAGGGGCGCGGTTGCCGCGGGGCGCGCCCCTGTGCACGGTGCGGGCGGACGGGATCTCGCCTGCGGACGCCTTGGCCGCGCTCACGCGACGCGTGCAGCGGCTGAGGAGACTTCTGGGCATCGAGGACCCGACCGTTCCGGTGTTCCGGCGCCCGGCGTGAGACGACCACGCGACGAGCAAGACACAATCACGAGCGGCCGCATGCCGGCCGCCACCAGATCAACCGGGGCCGCCGTCACCGGCCGGCCCGTTTCAGGGGACCCGCGATGACAGCATCTTCGACTCTCAAACGCGCCGACGTCAGTCTTGCCAGCCGCGCGCTGGTGAACCGCCTCATCGACGACGCAGATCGTCTGCGGGTCGGCGTCAGCCGGCTCGACAACGGCACGCGCATCGTCGACGCCGGCATCAAGGCGCCGGGCGGCCTGGAAGCCGGGCGCCTGATTGCCGAGATCTGCATGGGCGGCCTCGGCACGGTCGCGCTCCGCGCGGGCAGCGAGTTCAGGCACTGGCGCTGGCAGGTCGACGTGCACGCGGCCGATCCGGTGATCGCCTGCCTCGGCTCGCAGTACGCCGGCTGGAGCCTCTCCTTCGGCGAGGGCAAGGGCGCGTTTCACGCGCTGGGCTCGGGGCCGGCGCGCTCGATCGGCAGCAAAGAGGAACTCTTCGATGAACTCGCCTACCGCAATCCCGCCGGCGACACCTGCCTCGTGCTCGAGGTCGACAAGCTGCCGCCGCAGGAGATCGTCGACAAGGTGCTCGCCCGCTGCGGCATCGCGCCCGGGCAGCTCACGCTGATCCTCACGCCGACCTCGAGCCTTGCCGGCGGCGTGCAGATCGTCGGCCGCGTGCTGGAAGTGGCGCTGCACAAGGTGCACGCGCTGCATTTCCCGCTCGAGAAGCTCGTCGACGGCGCGGGCACGGCGCCGGTGCCGCCGCCGTCCGCCGACTTCATCACGGCGATGGGCCGCACCAACGACGCGATCCTGTTCGGCGGCGCGGTGCAGCTCTACGTCGACGCGAGCGACGACGAGGCGCGCGAACTTGCAGAGAAGCTGCCCAGCGCGGCCTCGCGCGATTTCGGCAAGCCCTTCGGCCAGGTGTTCAAGGAAGTGAAATACGACTTCTACCAGATCGACCCGATGCTGTTCTCGCCGGCGCGCTGCGCCGTGACGGCGGTCAAGAGCGGCAAGACCTTCCACGGCGGGGCGTTGCGCGAGGATCTGCTGGACCTGTCCTTCGGCGCATGAGGGCGCCGGAGGGCGCGTCACGGGTCGTCATCTTCACCGACGACCCCGGCTGGCACGGCCGCGTGCTGGACGCCGGGCTCGCGGCGCGCGGTTACGCCGCGAGCATGGTGTCGCTGAAGGACTGCCATCTGGATTTCGCGGGTGAACACGCCCGCATCGTCATCCCCGGCTTCGAGCACGGCCCGCCTGCCGGCGCGTTCGTGCGCGGCGTGCCGGGGGGCACGCTGGAGGAGGTGGTGCTCCGCCTCGACGTGCTGCACGCCCTGTCCCTGCAGGGCGTGCCGGTGTTCAACACCGGCCGCGCGATCGAGCGCACCGTCGACAAGGCCCTGACCAGCTTCCTGCTCAAGCACCACGGCATCCGGACGCCGCGCACCTGGGTGCTCGAACAGCGCGCCGCCGCGCGCGCGGTGGCCGCCGCCGAGTTCGCGGCAGGGCGGCGACTCGTGCTGAAGCCGCTGTTCGGGTCCCAGGGAGAGGGACTGCAACTGCTCGACAGTCTCGCGGCCTTCGACGCGGCCGAGCCCGTCGCCGGCGTGTGGTACCTGCAGGCCTTCGTCGAGCGCGGCGGGCCGCCGTATCGGGACTGGCGGGTGCTGGTGGTCGGCGGTGTCGCGCGTCACGCGATGAGCCGCACGAGCGCGCACTGGATCACGAACCGTGCGCAGGGCGCCCACTGCGAAGCCGCGGTGCTCGACGACGAACTCCGCCGCGTGGCCGAGGGCGCGGCCGCCGCGCTCGACATCGACTACGCGGGCGTCGATCTGTTTCGCGAGGAAACCGGGCAGTGGAGCGTCGGCGAGATCAACGGGGTGCCGGCGTGGTGGGGCCTGCAGCAGGCCTGCGGCACGGGCGTGACCGAGGCGCTTGTCGAGGCCTTCGTGGCCAAAATGATCGCCGCGGGGCAGGCGGCATGACGGTGCTGGCCTCGTCGCTCGTCGCCGCCCTGTACCGGGACGCCTGCCGCTTCGATGTGCTGGCCGCCAAACCCGGCAACGTCAGCATCACGGCCGCCGGCCATGGCATGACGGCACGGGATTTCCTCGCCAGCGCGCGCGTGACGGCGCCACTGGTCGCCCGCACCGGGGCGGGGGTGGGGACGGCGATTCGCGAGGCAATCGAGGCCACCTGGGCCACCGTTGGCTGCAACACCAATCTCGGCATCGTGCTGCTCGCCGTGCCGCTCGCCCAGGCGGCGCAGCGCGCGGCGCCCGGCGACCTGCGCGCCCGGCTCTCACAGGTGCTGGCCGGGCTGAACGTGCTTGATGCCGCGGAAGCGTTTCGTGCGATCAGCCTCGCGCAGCCCGCAGGTCTGGGGCGGGTGGGGGCGGAGGACGTCGGCGCGCCGCCGACGCAGAGCCTGCGCGCGGCGATGGCGCTGGCCGCGGATCGCGATCGCATCGCCTGGAATTACGTGCACGACTACGCGGATATCTTCGAACTCGGGGTGCCGGCGCTGCGCGAATCGCTTGCCCACGAGGCCAGCCTGTGCGCCGCGGTCGTCGCGGCCAGCCTGCGCTTCATGGCGGCGGTTCCCGACAGCCACGTGTCGCGGAAGCTCGGCGCGCCGGTGGCGGCGCAGGTGCAGCGGCGGGCGACCGAGGTAGAAAGCCTGTATAAAGCATGCGAAGATCCCGACGCTCGTCTCCGTCTGGCGGAAGCCTTCGACGACGAGCTCAAGCGCGGGGGCGTGAATCCGGGTACCACCGCGGATCTCACGGTTACGAGCTTATTTGCGATGAATTTGGCGGCGGCGCTGGAGGAGGCCCGCTGAAGCACCATCCCCATGCGATGGTGTGCTCATCAGTCCATGCCCCGGGTCGCCACCATATGCGGCGGCCGGGCACGCGTTTCAGCTAGCGACGTGCGGAACCCGTTTCCGCGATTCTCGACAGGTAAAAGGAGAAAAAACCATGGCCGTTGTTGACAGAGTACTGGTTGGTGAATCCCTCGTGGGCGATGGCAACGAAGTTGCCCATATCGACCTGATCATGGGCCCGCGCGGCAGTGCCGCCGAAGCGGCGTTTTGCAATTGCGTGACCAACAACAAGGACGGCTTCAGCAGCCTCCTCGCCGTTGTCGCGCCGAACCTGGCGACCAAGCCCAGCACGGTCATGTTCAACAAGGTGACCATCAAGGGTTCGAAGCAGGCGGTGCAGATGTTTGGCCCGGCCCAGCGCGGCGTCGCGATGGCGGTTGCCGACTGCGTCGAAGACGGCACGATCCCGGCCGCCGAAGCCGACGACATCTTCATCTGCGTCGGTGTGTTCATCCACTGGCTGGCCGAAGACGACAAGAAGATCCAGGACTACAACTACCAGGCGACGAAAGAGTCCATCAAGCGCGCCGTGGCCCGCGAGCCGAAGGCCGCGACGGTCGTGGCCCAGAAGGGTTCCGTCGAGCACCCGTTCGCGGCCCACAAGTAAGCCGCTGACGATCGACTCCAAAGACGTTAGAACGAACCTGAAGCCCCGCGCAAGCGGGGTTTTTTTTTGGTTCGCTGGCGGCGGCTGCTTCGGCGCTGCGCTGCGCCGGCTGAGCCGCCCCTCACCTGCCGCCTTCGGCGTCGACCTCTCCCGGAGCGGGAGAGGTGAAGAGTGGCCAGCCGCGCAGCGGGCGGGTGAGGGTAGCCGGACGCTTCGCTGCGCCAATCGAATGCGCCCGCTCAGGCGTAAGCGGCG
>CALRPY020000008.1:0-101234 GCA_943370145.1 Hydrogenophaga intermedia
CGGCGGTTCTGCGCGGCGAGGTCGGCGAGGCTCGGGCGCACGCGCTCGCTGCCCGGGCGGTGGTCCGCGTCGGCCGCGCGCTGGCCGCGCACCGCCAGCCGGCGTAACTGCTCGAGGCGCTCGCGCATGGACGATCAGGGCACCGGCACGCGGCTCATCAGGGTGTCGATGAAGGTGTCGGGGGTCACGCCGTCGGCGGCCGCCTCGTAGTTGAGGATCACGCGATGGCGCAGGATGTCCGGCGCCATCTGCTGCACGTCGTCGGGGCTCACGTAGTCGCGTCCCGCCAGCCAGGCGTGGGCGCGCGCGCAGCGGTCCAGCGCGATCGTCGCCCGCGGGCTCGCACCGTACTGCAGCCAGCTTGCGAGGTCCGTGCCGTAGGGGGACGGGTCGCGCGTCGCGAACACGAGTTCGAGCACGTATTGTTCCAGTGTCTCGCTCATGTGCACCGCGAGCACATCGCGTCGCGCCTGGAACAGCTGGGACTGGTCGACCACCGGCTGGCTGATGCTGTCGACCGGGATCGGCTGCCCGGCCTCGTCGCGCGCCAGCACAAGGATGCGGCGTTCCTCCTCGCGCGTGGGGTAGGTGATCTTCACGTGCATCAGGAAGCGGTCGAGCTGGGCTTCCGGCAGGGGATAGGTGCCTTCCTGCTCGAGCGGATTCTGCGTCGCCATCACGAGGAACAGTTCCGGCAGCGCGTAGGTTTCGCGGCCAATCGTGATCTGGCGCTCGGCCATCGCCTCGAGCAGCGCCGACTGGACCTTGGCCGGCGCCCGGTTGATCTCGTCGGCGAGCACGAGGTTGTGAAAGAGCGGTCCCGGCTGGAACTTGAACGAGCCGTCCTGGGGCCGATAGATCTCGGTGCCCGTCAGGTCCGCCGGCAGCAGGTCGGGTGTGAACTGGATGCGGTGGAAGTCGCCCTCGATGCCTTCGCCCAGCACCTTGATCGCGCGCGTCTTCGCCAGGCCCGGCGCGCCTTCGACCAGCAGGTGGCCATCGGCGAGGAGGGCGATCAGCAGGCGGTCGATCAGCCGTTCCTGGCCGATGATGCGCGCGCTGATGAAATTCTTCAGTTGGACTGCAGCCGATTTGCCGGGCATGTCTGGCTCTTCAGTTTTGGATGACGGGACTCGTTCTTCGCAGTGCGAGGCGAACCATTCTAAAGCGATTTCGGGCGCGGCCGGTGCACCGGATTGACCCCGCATGCGTCTTTTTGTCACATATCCTTCAAATATCGCTGCTTATACTCAGGCCCGTTGGCAGCCTTTACCACTCCCACCCGGATGCTGAAAATTTTCATCGGTTACGACGACCGCGAAGCCGTGGCTTTCCACGCGCTGGTCGAGAGTATCCTGGCTCACACAAGCGTCCCGGTCGCGGTGATGCCCTTGCGCCTGGCAATGCTGGGGGGCGTATTCCAGCGCCCGCGGAGCCCCGTGCAGTCGACCGATTTTGCATTCTCCCGTTTCCTCGTGCCGTACCTTTCCGACTACGCGGGATGGTCGTTGTTTCTCGATTGCGACATGCTGGTGCTGCACGATCTCGCAGCGCTGTGGTCGCTGCGCGATCCGCGCTACGCCCTGCAGGTGGTCAAGCATGCCCACCACCCGCGCGAGGACACCAAGTTCCTGGGCCAGGTCCAGACGCGCTACGAGAAGAAGAACTGGTCCAGCGTCATGCTGTTCAACAATGCGCGCTGCCGGCGCCTGAGCCCGGACTACGTCAACTCGGCCAGCGGGCTCGAACTGCACCAGTTCAAGTGGCTGGAGGGCGAACATGAAATCGGCGCGCTGCCGCCCCGCTGGAACTTCCTGGTGGGCCATGACCCGCCCGTTCCCGACATCGCGCTGCTGCATTTCACGACCGGCGGCCCGTATTTCAGCGACTTCGCGGACACGCCGTACGCGGACGTGTGGCGTCGCTACCATGCGCGAGCGAACCACGTGGAGGAAACGCGTCGATGAACGGACGGCCGCCACGATTCTGCGACCCTGCCCCCCGGCGCCGGACTTGCGTTCAACGCATGGGGTCTACCGCTGCCGGGAACTCGTTGAAGGTGTCGCGCACGCGACGGGGGCCATGGGCGCGCGCGCCGCGTCGATCATCGTCGCCCACAGCAACCAGGGCACACGCAGCACCAGGTCTTCGTCATAGGCATCGGCCTCGCAGCGTGGCGCGGTGAGCGCTCGAGTCGACCGAAATCGCGATCGCATGGAGGGTTTCGTTGTCATGCACGTCGGACGTTTCTTTCCGCGCGGCGCGGACTGTAGCAGACGGAGGTGCCGTGATGTCCGTGCCCGCTGATGCCGCGCCCGCCAGTGCCGAACTGGCCCGAGTCATCAATTACTACGTCGCCGGCGAGGATGCACTTGCGGCAAGGCTCGCAGAGGATACGCTGCGCCGCTGGCCGCGCGATGCAAGAACCCGCTTCTGGCTCGGCGAAATCAAGCGGCGACAGCAGGACTATGCCGGCGCCGTGAAGTGCTACCAGCGGGCGATCCAGGGTGGCCTCAGGACCCCACAGGTGTTCGTCGCCAAGGGGCTTGCACATCGGCAAGCCGGGCAGGACACGGCCGCGCTTGCCTGCTTCGAGCACGCGCTGCGGATCGACCCGGCCTGCGCGGAGGCGCTTGCGAACCTGGGTAACCTGCATTTCGGGCGTGGAGACTTCGGCCGCGCCGCCGACTGCTACGAAAAAGCGGTAGCCCTCGCGGCGGGCGATCTGCAGTTACGGGCGAACCTGGCCGCAATTTATCTTGCCACGGCGCGCCTCGACGAAGCCGCCCGTGTACTCGTGGCGGGCTGGCCCGCCGGGAGTGCGGCGCCACGTCCGCTGCTGCTCGCCCTTGCGCGCCATCTTCGCGAACAGCAGCGGGACGACGAGGCCCTGGCCATCTTCCGGCGACTCCTCGCGACCGACCCGACTGACAATGACGCGCTCAACGGCTACGGCGCCACCTGCTTCGAGCGTGGTGAATTCGCGTCTGCCCGCGACGCATTCGCGCGGGCTGTTGCCGCGCATCCTGAAGACCCTGTGTCGCGCTATCACCTGGGCGCCGCGCTGCGCGTGCTGAAGGAAGACGCGGCGGCGGCCAGCGTGCTGACGACCGGGTTGAGCCTCCTCGACGCGGGGCCGCCGGTAGGCCACGCGGAGGCGGACACGCTGCGCCAGCGCATGGAGCTCGAACAGGCCTGCCTGCAGCTCGCCGCGGGACGTTATGTCGAGGGTTGGTCGCTGCATGCCGGGCGCTGGTACACGCACCCGGAGCAGCCGGAACGCGTGCTCGGACAGCATTTGTGGCGGGGTGAGGCATTACGTGGCAAACGGCTCATCATCGCGCGTGAACAGGGCATCGGCGACGAAGTGCTGTTCGCGTCCGTATACGGTGAACTGCAGGCGCTTGCGGAGCGTCTGGTCATCCAGTGTTCGGCCCGTCTCGCGCCAGCCTGCCGTCGTTCGTTCCCGCACGCCGAACTCTGGCCGTGCGCGGAAACGCCGGATGCATGGCGGGCACTGCTGCCGCGACTCGGGCCGGACGACGTGGTCTGTTTCGCCGGGAGCCTGCCGCGGTGGCGGCGCCTCGAGCGGGCGCAGTTTCCGCAGGCGCCATACCTGGTGCCGGATAGGGTCGCCGCGGCTCGCTGGCGGGAGCGTCTCGAGGCGCTGGGTCCGGGGTTCAAGGTGGGTGTCAGCTGGCGCGGCGGGACGCGCGCAAACTACGGTGACCTGCGTTCGATTGCGCTCTCGAACCTGGTGCGTGGCTGGCCCTCGAACCTGGTGCTGATCGATCTGCAGTACGATGATACCGGCGACGAGCGGGCCGCGCTGCAGGCTGCAGGTGGCCCGCAGGTCGTCCGCTTCGACGTCGCCCGCGATGATTTCGACGCAACGATCAACCTGGTCTCGGCGCTCGACCTCGTCATCACGGTGCAGACAGCGGTCGCGCACGTTGCGGGCGCGCTGGGGATTCGCACCTGGGTGCTGGTGCCGCAGGCGCCAACCACCTGGCGCTGGCTCGGGGACAAGGGCCGAACCCCCTGGTACCCGAGCGTCGAACTGATCGAGCAGCAACTGGCTGGCGACTGGGTGCCGGTGCTTGGCTCGGTATTGAGAAAACTTGCCAGGCTCGGCCGCCCGCAGCGGCCGAAACCAACGGAGTAATGATGATGAGGCTTCAGTGCAGACCGGCGCGGCGTGACCACGGATTCACGCTGATCGAGGTCATGGTGGTTGTGGTAATCCTGGGCATTCTGGCCGCCGTGGTGGTGCCGCGCGTGATGAGCCGGCCGGACGAGGCCCGGGTCGTCAAAGCCCAGCAGGACCTGCGTGCGATTGGCGCCGCCCTCGATCTTTACAAGCTCGACAACTTTCGCTACCCGACGACCCAGCAAGGGCTCGAGGCGCTCGTCAGCAAACCGACGGGGCTGGACCCCGGCGCGAACTGGCGGGCCGAGGGCTACCTGCACGCGATGCCGAAAGACCCCTGGGGTGCCGACTACAAATACCTTCAACCGGGCCAGCACGGCACTTACGACCTCTATTCACTGGGCGCCGACGGCGCGCCTGGCGGCGACGGCTTCGACGCGGATCTCGGCAACTGGGAACTCGACCGCTGAGGGCTGGCCGCAGGATGCGCTCGCGGGGCGCCGGTGCCGGTTTCACGCTGCTCGAGGTGCTGGTGGTTGTCGCGCTCGTCGGCATCATCGGCGCCGCGGTCGTGCTGTCGATCTCCGCGCGCGGCGACCGACAGTTGGAGGCAAACGCCGGACAATTATGTGACGCCCTCAACCATGCCAGCGAATCGGCCGTGCTCTCGGGGCGTGCCTACGGAATGTATGTCGGACCCGACGCCTTCGAAATGGTCGTGTTCAACGGCAAGGCGTGGCAACGTGAGGGGGCGGACGCCGTCGGACGGCGGCTCGACGCGCCTTATCGCCTGCGCGGCAACGGGGTGTACGCAGTGAGAAACAGGCCGCCGCCGGCACCGCAGATGGTGTTCATGCCGGATGGCACGCACTATCTCGGCGAGGTCGTCATCGAGAACGGCATCTCCGGCGAGTCCTTCGCGGTCGAGTCGACCGGCGCGGGACGTTACCGCGTGGTCCGCCGCACGCAGGAACGCTGAAGCGCATGCGTCGCGCCGCCGCCCGTGGCTTCACCCTCATCGAGGTGCTCATCGCCCTCGTCATCGCGGCGACGGCGCTCACGCTCGGATTCGGTGCAATCAGCGGCAGCGCGCGCCGGCTCGCCCGGGTCGAAGAGACCGCGCTGACGCGCTGGGCGATCGACAACGTCGTCAACGATCTCAGCCTGCGGGCGCAGACTGTGGAGCCTGGTCGCCACCGGTTCACCGAAACCATGCTCGGGCGCAGCTTCGCCATCACGGCGCTCGTCGCGCGGGACGAGACGCTGCCGATACTGAACCTGGAGATCAGCGTCGCCGACGCCACGGCGCCCGAGACCGAACTCGAGCATGAAAGCGTGGAGTTCCTCTATGCGCGGTAGCGCTGACGCATCCCGCCAGCCGCCCCTGCATGCCCGGGACAGCGGTTTCACGCTGCTTGAAATCCTGGTTGCGGTCGCGATATTTGCCATTGCGGCGCAACTCGCCTACGGCGGCTTACGCAGGATTCTCGAAGGGCACGCGCAACTCCTGCCGCGGCACGAAGCCGCCGCCCAACTGCGCTACGCCGTGACCATGCTCGATCGCGACATCGCGGCGGTCGTGCCGCGACCGGTGCGCGACGCGTTCGGCGCGCCAGCGCCGGCGTTGCAGGGTGGCCGGGGTGACGAGGTGATGCTGTTTTCCCGCAGTGACGCGGGGCGGCCGACGCTGCTCGACGCGGTGGCCATATACCGCGTCGGCTATCGTTTGCGGGACGGCGATCTGCTGCGTGATGCGTGGCCGGTGATCGACACCGTGCAGGGCTCGGAACCCGCGACACAGCGCCTGTTGTCGGGCGTTCGCGATTTGCGGGTGCGGTTCCTTGCCGGCGATGGCAATGAGTGGGGCGAGGTATGGCCAGTGGAAATGGAGGGCCTCGGGAACCTGCCGCGGGCCGTCGAACTCGTGCTGGTCCTCGACGACGGCCGGAGCCTGCGTCGCCTGCTGTTGCCGGGACAAGGTGGGTGATGGAGTCCGGGCGCAGCGTGCAGCAGGGCGCCGCACTGATCGGCGCCATCCTGGTCGCCGCAGTCATTGCCGGCATCGCCGTCGCGCTGAGCTCGCGGGACCAGTTCTCGATCCTGGCTGTGACGCGGCAGCGCGAATTGGCGGCCGTGGACTTCCTCGTGCGCGGACTGGAAGTGCAGGCGGCACGAACGCTCTCGGCGGATGCGGTGGCCGGTCAGCACGACAGTCTGGACGAGTCCTGGCACGCCGTGCGATTCGCGGCCAGACGGGGCAATCTCGCGGCCACGGGGCGCCTCGAGGACGCGCAGCGACGCTTCAATCTCAATTCCCTCGCGTTTGATCCACCGCAGCTGCAAGCGAATGCGCCACCCGGGGTCGATGGGCCGGCCGAGACCCCCGGGGTGCCCGGGACACCGGACTCGGGCGGCGCGCAGGACAGCCCCGCAGCCACCCGGGCGCTGGCCGAGATCGCGCGCGGCCTCGACATCGGGGTGCCCGCCGGGGGAGCGTCGCCCGCAGCGGAAGCGTCCCCCGCGGGGCAGCCGGCCGCGGCGGGCGACGCCGGCGCGGTCGAGTTGTCCAGGCAGCAGGTCGCGGTTGCGCGGTTCGCGCTGCTGCTACGGGCGCTGGATCTGCCGCCCGAACTGCTGCCTGCGCTGCTGGACTGGCTGGATCCCGACAGCGATACGCGTTTTCCGAGCGGCGCCGAGGACGAGTTCTACTCCCGACTGGAACAGCCTTATCGCGCGGCCAATGGGCGCTTCGCCGACCCGAGCGAACTGCGGCTCGTGCGCGGGTTCAGCGAGGAGAACTATGCGAAACTGTCACCCTTCGTCACCGTGCTGAATGCCGCGACCCCCATCAACGTGAACACGGCGCCAGTGGAGATATTGATGAGCCTGGGGCCAAACATCGATCGGCCGTCGGCTGAGCTCCTCATTGCCGCGCGCCGTGTGCAGCCGTTTTCCGATGTCGCCGCGCTGCTGCGCCATCCGTTGCTGGTCGGACGGCCGGTGATGGTCACGGGACTCGCGACCAGCACGCGCCATTTCGAACTCCAGACCCGCATCGACAGCGATGATCTGCCATATTTCAGGCGCAGTCTGTTGCAGCGGGACGAACCCTTACGCATCCAGATCCTGCGCCGGCAGAACCTCTATACCGATGGCTGATCGCAACGCCGCACTTTTTTTCCACGATGCCACGCGCGGGCGCGCCAGCTGGCTGAGCGGCGGCGCGCTGCGTGGCGGAACACTCGCTGAACTCGCCGCCGCCGGCGCGGACGCCCATGTCTGGCTCGTCGACTCGCGCCTGCTTCAGCTCGCCGAAGCCGAGCTACCGGAAGCCAGTCGCCGCGTCCAGACGCAGGCCCTGCCGTTCGTATTCGAAGACCAGTTGCTGACGCCGCTCGAGGAACTCTCGTTCGCCGCTCACCGGGTGTCGCCGACACGCTTCGCCTGCGCGATTTTCACGACCAAGGTGCTGGAAGCAGCGCTGGACGAACTGGCGGCGGCTGGCATCACGGTCGCGCAGGCAATACCGGACGTGCTCTGCGTGCCGTGGCAGGAGAGCACCTGGACTTTGCTGTTCGACGGTCCGGATGCATGGTTGCGGACGGGGCCATATGCCGGTTCGCGCTTCGCGCGCGACCAGTGGCCGGCTTTCATCGGGCAGTCGCTGACGGACGTCGCCGGCGAACAGCACGTGCGGGTGTTCGGGGCCGACCCGGCGCTGCTCGACGCGCTTGCCGCGGCGATGCCCGTTCTGGCCGTCGACGCACAACCGCCGGGCCGGGAGACGCTCGAGTATTTTGCGGACGGCTATCACCAGGGACTCACGATCGATCTGCTGCAGGCCCTGCCGCGGCGGGTTCAGGCCGGCCACGGCCGCGCGCACCGATGGTGGCTGGCCACGGCCGCGCTGATTGCCAGCGCGGCAATCGGGCACGCCGCATTCATGGGGTGGCACACGGCAGCGCTCAGCGAGCAACTTGCCAGCACGCAGGCGCAGACCCTCGAGACTTTCCATGTGCTCTTTCCGCAGATCACCAGGGTCGAGGACGTCCGCGTTCAGGCCATGCAGGCACTTGCCGAACTCGACGCGCAACAGGCCGGTGGCGCGCCGTTCCTGGAGTTGCTCGCGGCGGCGGCCGGCGCGCTGCCGGGCGACGCCGCACCTCGTTTCGAAAGCGTTGCCTATGGCGACGGTGCGCTCGAACTCCGGGTCGGAGCGCGCGACATGGCCGCCCTCGAACGCTACCAGCAGGCACTGGCCGGTGCCGGCCAGCCCGTGCAGCTCATGTCGGTCGAAACGCGGGACGACGGTGCGGTGGGGCTGCTGCGAATCGGAGAACGGCCATGAGCGCGCTGAGTGAATGGTGGAACGGTCTGCAGGCGCGCGAGCGGGCGCTGCTCGTCGTCTGCGGCGTGGCAGTGGCACTGACGCTTTATTTCGTCGCTGTCATCGAGCCGTTGACGGCGCGGGAAGCGCGTTTGCGCAAGTCGCTCGCGGCCGAAGTCGAGTTGCAGCACTGGCTCGAGGAGCAGCGCCCGCGCGCGCAACGGGCTCCGGTCAGTCCGGCGCGCGAGCGCCTGCCGGAAGGCGCGTCGTTACTTGCCGCGATCAACGCGTCGGCCAGCGACAGCGGCGTCGTTGGACAGCTTACGCGGGTTACGCCGACCACCGCGCGCGGTGCGAGCCTGAACTTCACCGCGGTGCCCTATGCCTCGTTCATGCGCTGGCTGCTCGCGCTCGACGAGCGCCACGGGGTGACGGTCGAGCGTATCCAGATGGCGCAGGGAGAGGCCCCGGGCTCCGTCGACGTCGAGATGTCACTGTTGTTCTGAGGTGAGCGCCCGTGCCTTCCCGGGCGCAAGACCGAGTCCGTCGCCGCCCGGAGAGGCTGGACGCTAGACGAGCTGGTTCATCTCGAAAATGGGCAGCAGGATGGCGAGCACTATCGCCAGCACCACGAGGCCCATGGTCAGAATCAACGCCGGTTCCAGCAGGTTGAGGCCGACCGCCAGCCGCAGTTGCACGGCGCGCTCCGACGAGTTCGCGGCGGTTTCGAGCATGCGCGGCAGTTCGCCGGCGCTCTCGCCGCTTGCCGCCAGATGCACCACCAGCGGCGGAAGGTTCGGCGCTCGCGACAGCGCGCCCGCCAGCGACTCGCCTTCACGCACGCGCGCCGCGGCGTGGTCCAGTTCCGCCCTCAGCACGAGGTTCACGACCGATTTCCCGGCGATGGCAAGCGCGTCGAGCATGCCGAGGCCGCTGTTCAGCAGTATGCCCAGCGTGCGGGCGAAGCGGCCGGCGTCGTTCTCGCGATAGAACTGACCGAGCACCGGTACGTGCAGCAGCAGTCGATGCCACACGAGGCGCGCTGCCGGCCGGCGCAGCAGGGTGCGCAAAACGATCACCGTCCCCGTGAGCACGCCGGCCGACACGAGGCCATAGGCCTTGAATGCGGCGCTGACCGCGAGCAGGGCCAGGGTGATTGACGGTAGGCGTTGCGAGCTGTGCTCGAAGACCTTGACGATTTCCGGCACGACGAAGGTCAGCAGGCCGGCGACCACCAGCACGGATACCAGCGTGAGGACGGCCGGGTAAATCATCGCGAGCCGGACCTTCTGCTGCACCTCCTGTCTTCGCTCCAGGTAGTCCGCGACGCGCTGAAGCACCACGGGCAGGAGCCGGGTCTGCTCGCCTGCGCCGACGGTGGCGAGATAGACCTCCGGGAACGTCCGGGGGAACTGGCCCAGCGCATCGGCCAGGCTGCGACCCTCCAGCACGCTGGCGCGCACGTCCAGCACGACGCGCCGCAGGCCCGCATCGGTGCTCTGCTTGGCGATGGCCGACAGCGCGTCGTCGAGCGGAAGTCCCGATTCGAGCAGCGCGCCGAGCAGCCGCGTGAACAGTACGACATCGGTAGCGCCCAGGCGCAGGCGCGGCGCCGCGCGGGGATTGGTCGACGCGGTTTTGACAGGTCCGTTGACGGCCTGCACCGACAGGGGGACGAGCCCACGCTCGCGCAGCAGCCGGCGGGCATGGCGGTCCGATTCGGCTTCCGTCAGGCCGCGGGTCTTGCGGCCATTCGCGGCGAGTGCGGTGTATTCGAAGGCGCTCATGGGAAGGACGAAACCGACGACGGACGGCGGACGGCATTGCCGCGTTTGCCGGCGCCACGAACCGCGAAAGCGCCCGGACGAGGAGCGGCGGACACGCGCGTCACGCCAGCTGCGTCACGCGCAGCAGCTCTTCCGGCGTCGTCAGCCCGGCAAGCACTGCGCGTCGGCCCATCTCGGCAAGACTTCGGGCGTGCGCGCGAACGTGAGCCTCCAGCGCCTGTTCGGATGCGCCGTCGTGGATGAGGCGTCGCAGGGTGTCGTCGACGATCACCAGTTCGTAGAGTGCGGTGCGCCCGCGATAACCCATGCGTTTGCATGCGTCGCAGCCCACCGCCTCGTAGAGCATCACGGACGGATTGTCGTCGATGCCCAGCCATTCGCGGGTGACTGCGTCGGGCGCTTTCGGCTGCATGCAAAGCCGGCACAAGGTACGCACCAGACGCTGCGCAAGCACGCCAATCACGCTCGACGACAGCAGGAAGGGCTCGGTGCCCATGTCGCGCAGGCGGGTGACCGCACCGATCGCGGTGTTGGTGTGCAGCGTCGACAGCACCAGGTGACCGGTGAGGCCCGCCTGGATCGCGATCTGCGCCGTTTCGAAATCGCGGATTTCGCCGACCATCACGACATCCGGATCCTGGCGGAGGATCGCGCGCAGGCCGCGCGCGAAGCTCATGTCGACCTTCATGTTGACCTGGGTCTGGGCAATGCCGTCGATGAGGTACTCGATCGGGTCCTCGACGGTCATGATGTTCCGGCTGCGATCGTTCAGGCGCGACAGCGCGGCGTAAAGCGTCGTTGTCTTGCCGGAGCCGGTCGGGCCGGTCACGAGGAAGATGCCGTGCGGGCGGTGGATCAGTTCGTCGAGGCGCGCGGTGGTCTGTGCATCCATGCCGATCTGCTCGAGGCTGAGCCGGCCGGCCTGCTTGTCGAGCAGGCGCATCACGACCCGCTCACCGTGGCCGCAGGGGATCGTCGATACGCGCACGTCGACCGGGCGGTTGGCAATCTTCAGGGAGATGCGTCCATCCTGCGGGAGCCGCTTCTCGGCGATGTCGAGCTTGGCCATGATCTTGATGCGCGAGACGACGAGCGGCGCGACCGCGACCGGCGGCTGCATGATCTCGCGCATCACGCCGTCCACGCGCAGGCGGATGGCGAGGCGCTGCTCGAAGGGTTCGATGTGGATGTCCGACGCGCCCTCGACGATGGCCTCGCCGAGCAGCGCATTGATGAGCCTGATGATCGGCGCATCGTCCGCGCTCTCGAGCAGATCCGCCGGTTCGTTCAGTTCGTGGGCGAGCGCGGTGAGGTCGAAGGCGCCGTTGAGGTCCGCCATCATCTCGTCCGAGCGCGACGCGTCCTGCTCGTAGGCGGCCTGGATGCGGCGGCTGAAATCGGTGCCGTCGTAACGTTCGAAGCGCAGTGGCCCCCCGCAGGCGCGCTGCAGTTCCTGCAGGATAATCGCCGGGGTCGACGCGTTGTAGACGATGACCGGCGCGCCGTCGGTGTCGGCCTCGAGCAGCACGCCGTGCCGCTTCGCGAACGCGAAGGGCACGTTCACTCGGCGATGCCCTGCGGCAGCACCGGGCCGCGATGGGGCAGGAGCACGTCCTTGCCGCTGCTGTTCTGTTGCTGCTGCTTGATGCGGATGTCCTCGTAGCGATCGAGCGACAACTCGGTGGCGGTTTCGCGGTCGCGCACGATCTGCGGCCGCAGGAACACCATGAGATTGGTCTTGGTGGTGCTGCGACGGGTGTTCTTGAACAGGTTGCCGACCAGCGGGATGTCGCCGAGCAGGGGCACCTTGTCTTCGTTGGTGCGCGCGTCGTCGCCTATGAGCCCGCCGAGCACGACGATCGCGCCGTTGTCGACCTGCACGTTCGTCTTGATCGAACGCTTGTTGGTGATGAGGTCCGCGCCCTGGGTGCTCTCGTCGACGCTCGAGACTTCCTGCTCGATTTCCATCGTCACGGTGTTGCCGTCGTTGATCTGCGGTTTGACGCGCAGCTTGATGCCGACGTCCTGGCGCTGGATGGTCTGGAAGGGCTGGTCCGGGGTTGTCGTGTTGTTGGTGAACTGGCCGGTCACGAAGGGCACGTTCTGGCCGACGACGATCTCGGCCTCCGCGTTGTCCAGCGTCATCAGGCTCGGTGTCGACAGCACGTTCGTGTACTGGTCGCCCTGCAGCGCGCGCACCAGCGCCCGCAGGTCCCCGCTCGACAGGTAGCCGAGCGTGAGGCCGGTCAGGAAGCTCGGGCCGTCCTCCGGATCGAAGGGACTGTCGATGCCGCCCGAGGCGCCGCCCGGGAAGCGCGTGCCGGCAACGACGCCGGTGTCCGGCAGGTTGGTCTTCCACTGGATCCCGAGTTCGTCGTCCTGCGCGTTCGAGACTTCGGCGACGATGCCTTCGACCAGCACCTGGGCGCGGCGCACGTCGAGCTGCGTGATGACGTCAAGCACGCGCCGCACGTCGCGCGGAGGACCCTGGATCACCAGCGCGTTGGTCGTCTCGTCGGCCGTGATGCCGACATTGCCGAAGCTGCCGCTGCCGCCGCCGAGCGCAGCCTGCAGCTGCCGGCGCGGCCGGCCGCTCGTGCCAGTGGTCTCGCCCGTCGCCGGCTTGCCGCCGGACGAAGCGCCGCTGATGACTTCCTGCAGCACCGACACCAGGTCCTCCGCGTTCGCGTAGCGCAGGTAGATGACCTTGATTGTTTCACTCTCGCCCTGGGGCGCATCGAGGCGGGAGAGCAGGGCGCGGTAGCGCAGCTTCATCTGCGGCGTGCCGGCGAGCAGAATGCTGTTCGTGCGCTCGTCGGCGACGAAGGCGGCCGTGCTCTCGGCGCCCGCCGCATTGGCGCCGCGCGCCTTCGTCGACAGCGTCTCGAGCAGCGGTGCGACGTCGGCCGCCGCGGCGTGCTCGAGCCTGACGACGTCGATGCCGTGCGTCGTGTCGATGTCGAGCTTGGTGATGATGTCGACCATGCGCTTGACGTTCGCGGCGGAGTCCGCGACCACCAGCACGTTGGTGCCGACGGTCGCCGCCATGTGGGCGTCCTGCGGCAGCAGGGGCCGCAGGATCGGCACCAGTTCCGCCGCAGACACGAAATTCACCGGGATCACGCCGGTGACGATTTCCTCGCCGTCGCGGCGGCTGCCGGGCGAGACGGTCGGCGTGGCGTCCTGCTTGGCGACCATCTCGGGCACGATTTTCGTCACGCCGTCTTTTTCGACGGCGGAAAAGCCGTGCACCTTGAGGATCGACAGGAAAACCTCGTACAGGTCGTTCGGATCGGTGGGCGCGGCGGAGATGACCGTCACGCGGCCCTGCACGCGGGGGTCGACGATGAAATTCCGCTGCGTCAGGTCGGCCACCGCGCCGATGAACGCGCGAATGTCCGCATCCTTGAAGTTCAGGGTCAGCGATTGCTCGCCGGTCGGGGACTCTTCCCCGGGCGGCGGCACGCTGTCGGCCGGGGCCTGAGCCTGGGCGGCGAGCGCCAGGCATGCTGCCAGCAGCAGGATGGACAAGCGTGCCGTGAAAGGCTGCCCCGGTCCGCCTTGGAATAACGTCACACGAATTTCCTCGATTGTCGGTGCATGCCAGGCCATGGCCCGAGCCACGGCCGTGAGCGGCCCGCCACTAAACCAGCGAATTGTTACAAGTTGGCCGTATGCAGCATATCGGTCGGGACGAGCCCTGTCCTGAGCCGGGACCTCAGTCGATGTGGGGTTCGTCGTCGGGGCGAGTGACCGCGGTGGGCGCCGTGGCCGGCAGCGACGCCGGGTCGAAGGCGCCGGGCAGCGGTGTCGGGGGCGCCGCGTCCGCGGCGGCTTCGGGTAGTGGCGGTACGGCGTCCCCGGGCGCCATCACGCTGTCCCCGGGGTGCGCCAAGACCGCAGGTGGCGGCGCCAGTCTCGCCACCGGGCGCGGCTGGAAGCGCGGTCGCACGGTCGGCGCGGCGCCGTCGCCGAGGCTGGCTTCGGGCAACTTCATCAATTCGAGCCGCCCGTCCCGTTCGAGCACGAGGGCGCGCGGGCGCACGGCGTGGATTCGCGACCCGTCAGGCGCGGTGTCGCCCACCCTGAACTCCTGCTGGTCGGCGTCGCCGCTGCCGAGAATCGCGCGCGCCGCGGCGGGCTGGTCGGCGTCGATGATGCCGAATACCTGGAAGCTCGCGGTCGAAGCCGGCATGGACGCTTCGTCAATGGGCGGCGGCTGGGCAGCGCCTGCTGGCCCGGCGTCGGCATCCGCGGCCATACCGAACAGGTTCGCCATGGGCAGTTGCGCCACGCGCGCCGCGGGATCGGGCTGATCCCGGTCGGCACCGGCGAATTCCGCCGCCGGTGCAAGCGTGGTCGCGGGCGTGCCGAGCGCCGAAACCGCGCGTACGCGCTGCAAGTCCGCCCAACCGACCGCCAGTGCTGCCGCCCCCACCAGGACGAAAACCGCGCCCGGCAGCGCTGCCCGGTACCCGTCCGTTTGCCATAGACCCTTCATATGGGTGGCTACGTTACCTGCCCGCTGCGGGCAGGCAAAGCGCCTTAACGCAATCTTCACGCATTCCGTTGGCCATCGGCTGCCGCCGATCGGGTTCCTGGTTCGATGCAGCGCATACGTTCGCTGTCATTCAACTGTCACGAAAATTTCACAACCCGCCACTACGCTGCGGGCCGACCAGGGTTGTGACGTGTGTCGCACATGTCACGGAAGGATCACGGGAGCGACAAACTCCCGCAACGGAAGCCCCGCATCGTGCCAGTCGAGGCTCGATGCGGAAAAACAAGATACGACGCATCTCGCGGAAGTCACGGGTACACCTGTCGCAAGGCAGGGCCACAAAGCCTACGGGCCCAGGTGCGAGCCGGGGTGGCCGGGTTGCCAAGCTGCGGAAGAAGAGCGTGCCTACGGGTGTCTCTGCGTGTCAGGCACTCCCCGGCGTCCGGGTCAGGATGACCCGAACAGTTAACTTTCTAGAAAGTGGAGACATACCCATGAACTTTGCAGTGAAATCCCTGAGCGCAGCCGTCTTGCTGGCGGCCGGGTCGATGAGCGCCCTTGCGGCGTCAAACGACAGTGTAGTGGTCGACAACGTCACTCGGTTTGGTAACGGCACCGGCGTTGGCGACCTCATGTTTGCCTACGAGGCCAAAGATGCCGAAGGCGCGCCGAAGTCCATTCTGTGGGACCTCTCGAACGGTGCGGATGATCTCACCTTCGCCAGCGTCCTCACTTCGCCGGCGTTCACGATCAACAACGCCGCGGTCACTGCTTTCGTGGCAGCCAATCCGGGCGGTCGCTGGAACCTCTTCGGCCTCACGAACACCCGCAAGTCCGGCAACGTGAACCAGAGCACCATGGTCTGGAACGACGGCGGTTACGCGCTGACGATCAACATGGGCGCTGACGGCCTCGCGAATGCTGCGGACACCGTCGCCGTCAACGGCGGCGTGGTTGAAGGCGCGATGGTCAACAACGCGCAGTGGATCGCCGCTGCCAACGCGGCCGGTCTTACCGACAACGGCACCATCGAAGCCGGGGCCGCAGACCCGTGGCAATTCAATGCGGGTTCCACGCACAGCGCCTTCATCGCCAGCCAGAACGCGACCGGCCTGGTCGGGGACACCCTCGGCTTCTGGACGATTCTGATCGACGACACTGTCGCGCGCGGCCTCAGCGCCAGCCCGACCAACGCGAAGGGCCGCCCGGCGATCTTCTCGCAGGTGCTGGACGCCCAGGGCAATCCGTTCGCCTTCACCTTCGCCGCCAATGGCGACCTCACCTACGCGGCTGCTGCACCCGTGCCGGTTCCGGCCGCAGTGTGGCTGATGGGCAGCGCGCTGGCCGGCCTTGCCGCGACACGTCGCCGGAAGGCCTGAGACAACGACCGTATTCAGAGCCGCTTGCGCCGCGGCGCACGACTGTGAAGGGAAAGCGACATGCGCTTCCCTGCAACGGCCCGCGAGCAGGACAAAACATTCAGAGTCAGGAGTCGAATCATGTCCAAGTTCACGAAGATTGCCGCGGCCGTCGCCGCCGTCTGCGCGGCGGGTGCCGCGCAGGCTTACAACCCGGCCACGACCACGACCGACTACCGCATCGTGATTTCCGGCGCCACTGCCACCACCGTCACGCTGCGTGACGTCATTCTGCGCGACGTCTGCGCGTCGAACCGCGATCTCTATCGCTACCCGGCGTCCACCGGCCGTTACACGATTGCCTGCACCACGACCGCCGGCAAGAACGTGATGTTCTTGAAGGAAGACGGCGGCTCGGGCACCGGTACCTCGCCGGTCGACCAGAAGATCGCCGTGTCCGTGCTGGACGCGCCGACGAACGCCGCCTGCGGCGCCGGTACGGCCACCGTTAGTCCGTTCGGCACGAGCTACACCGACCACAACTGCGGCTCGACCAATACCGCGCTGCTCGCCAACCGCGTGCCGGACTTCGGCCTGTCCGACATTGAGCCGAGCAAGTTCGTCGGCGCGCTCGCGCCGAGCCAGGGCCCGTTCAAGAACGTGTCCAACATGAAAGTCAGTTCGACCGCCGGGCTCGCGTTCGGCGTGGCTGTCAGCTCGAACCTGTACAAGGCCCTGCAGGTCGCCCAGTTCGACGACGCGGACGTCTGCAGCCCGGTACCGACGGTCGACACCAACAGCAACGGGATCAAGGACGCCTACGAGGTGGCCGCGACGGATTCCACCGGCAGCGGCTCGCAGATTGCGAACCACAAGAAGGGTGACACCGAGGCCTGCATGCCCTCGCTGACCACCGCGCAGATCCGCTCGCTGCTGATGGACAGCGCGCAGGGCGTGTCGACCTGGGACGAGTTCAAGGCCAAGGGCCAGGACCTCGTCACGCTGAATTCGGCTTATGCCTGGGCGCCGGTCGACAGCTCGAAGATCCTGTGCCGCCGCACGTCCGGTTCCGGCACGCACGCTGTGACCTCGATCCACTTCCTGCAGACCCAGTGTGGTGCGGGCGAGTCCTCGGGCGGCCAGCTGATGGCTTCCGGCGCGAACTTCGCGACCGACTGCGGCAACACGATCTGCGACGCGACGCTCGAGAGCACGGGTTCCAGTGGCGTGGTGTCCTGCGTGAACAAGGCGAATACGGACGGCTTCTGGGCGGTCGGCTACTCCTCGCTCGAGTCGAACTCGAACCTCGGCAGCGCCATGCGCTTCGTGAAGGTCGACGGCTCCGCCCCGACGCTGAAGAATATGGTCGCCGGCACCTACCCGGTCTTCGGTGAAGTGACTGCGCAGTCGCGCCAGCAGGACAACTCCGCCGACTACACCCCGGCCAACGTGCCGGTCGCCGAGCGTACGAACGCGAAGAACAACTGGGCGACCATCGTCGCCGAGCTGTCCTCCGCGGCAAACGTGATCGCGCTGAACGCCTCGAACACCTTCCGTCACCCCTTCGGTGACTCGGGCTTTCTGGCGCGCGGCGTGCCGACCAGCTTCACGTACAACCCGGCGAGCCCGATTGCGACGCTGACGCACGCCAACCCGAATGCGGGCGGCGCGCAGAACTCCTGCTTCGGCCCTATCGCCGTCGAGGGTGTGAGCGTCGAATAACTTGTCCTTGTCCTTCCACCGCGGCGGCGCAATGCCGCCGCGGACTCTTATGCAAGAAACTAATCCCAATTTCCGGGCGGCCTCGTGCCGCCTGCTCCTTATGCTGCTCCTGGCCGTCGAGGTCGCCGCCGCGCCGGTCGAGCAGGCGCCCCAGCCGGTGTTCGATATCTGGGAAATCCAGGTGGAGGGCAGCGATCTGATCCCGGCCACCGCGATCGAGAAGGCGGTCTATCCGCATCTCGGCCCCGAACGCGACATCGACGATGTCGAAGCCGCCCGCGCGGCGGTGGAAGAGGCCTTCCGCGCCGCCGGCTACGGCACGGTCCTCGTGAACATTCCGGAGCAGGACGTCGACAACGGCATCGTGCGGCTCGAAGTGCTCGAAGGCCGTGTTGAACGCCTGCGCGTGACGGGCTCGCGCTATTTCTCGCTGGGCCGCATCAAGGCCGGCGTGCCCGCACTCGCAAGCGGGCAGACCCCGAATCTCTCGCAGGTGCAGAAGGAACTGTCCGCGCTCAACAGGGCGAGCATGGACCGCAGGATTTCTCCGGTACTGCGGCCGGGCCGCACGCCGGGCTCGGTGGATGTCGACCTGCAGGTCGAAGACACCCTGCCGCTGCACGGCTCGCTCGAGCTGAACGACGACAATATCCGCGACAGTTCGCGCCTGCGCCTGAACGGCTCGGTCCGCTACGACAACCTCTGGCAGCGCGAGCACAGCGCGGGCTTCTCGTTCCAGCTGACCCCAGAGGATCCGGACGAAGTGAAGGTCTGGTCCGGCACTTACATGTTCAGGCCGGATATCTGGGACCTGCTCGTCGTGCTCTACGGCGTGAATTCGAACAGTGACATCACCTCCACCGGCGGTGGCAGCTCCGTTGGCGTGCTCGGCAACGGCTACATCGGCGGGGCGCGCGTGATCAAGGCGCTGCCGGCGGTGGGCAGCGTCTACCACAACCTGACCGCCGGTCTGGACTACAAGGACTTCAGCGACACCGTGTCCCCGGTCGACGGCTCCGGTTTCGAGACGCCGATCAGCTACACGAAGTTCGTCGTCGGCTACGGCGGCTTCCTGATCGGGGAGACCCGCACGGTCCGCTTCAATCTCGAGAACAATTTCGGCGTGCGCGGCATGGGCAACACCGAGAAGGAATTCGAGAACAAGCGCTTCCAGGCGAAGCCCAGCTACATGTACCTGCGGGGCAACGCGGCGTGGGAAGGCCAGCCCTTCGACGGCACGCTGTTCGCGGGCATCAAGCTGCTCGTCGACTTCGAAGGCCAGGTGTCCTCGGGGCCCATCATCGGCAACGAGCAGTTCAGCCTCGGCGGCCGCGACAGTGTGCGCGGCTACTTCCAGACCCAGGGACTCGTCGACCACGGTGTACGCGGGCGTTTCGAGCTGCAGTCGCCCTCGGTCATCGGCGACCTCGATTTCGAGTTGTTCAAGGACCTGCGCGGCGTGACCTTCGTCGAGGCGGGGCACGGCCGCACCGCCGATCCGCTGCCCGGCCAGGACGAGGCGTTTTCGCTCGCGTCGACCGGCATCGGCCTGCGGCTGCAGGCGCCGCACGGCCTCAGTTCCTCAATCGACTGGGCCTTTCCGCTCATCGAGAACAGCGAAATCGAGGCCTTCGAATCCCGCTTCCACTTCAGCTTCGGCTACGAGTTCTGACCGCCATGGCACGCCGCACCACTCGCCAGACACGCAAGTCCAGTTTCTCCCGGCAGGCGCCGCCGCGGCCGACGCTGCTCGCCGCCGCGCTGTGGTCCGCGTTCGGCGCCTGCGGCGCTGCGCGCGCCGAGCTGCCGGTGCCCTGCGCGCCCTGCAACGTCGGCGCACAGGCCTTCAGCTGGAAGGCTGCCGGGTCGGCCAGCCAGTACATCGTCAACGGGCCTGACGCGGTGGTGCGGCAGGCACTGCAGAACGAGACCTTCAACTGGCAGCAGTTCAACATCGGCGCCGGCAACAGCGTTGAATTCCAGCAGCCCTCCAGCCGTTCGATTGCGCTGAACCGCATCTTCGACGGCGATCCCTCGCGCATCCAGGGCGCATTGCGCGCGAACGGCCAGGTCTACCTCATCAACCAGAACGGCATCCTGTTCGGGCCCGGCTCGAAGGTCGACGTCAACACGCTGCTGGCCTCGACCATCGATCTCAATCCGGCCATTGCGAACCTGTTCGAGCAGATCGGCGTGATGAACGCGGTGCAGGAGACGCGCCTGCCCCCGTTCCGCAACACCACCGGCAACACGCCGGGCAGCGTCGAGGTGGAGGCCGGCGCGCGGATCACCGCGCAGGAGAACGGCCGCGTGATCCTCATCGGTGGCGAGGTGACGAACGCGGGCACCCTTCAGGCGAGCGGACCCGGTGGCCAGGTCATCCTCGCGGCGGCGAACGACGAGGTGTTCCTGTTCTTCCCCGACGACCCCGATCTGCGCGGCCTCGGCGTCGAACTCGGCGACGGCGGCACGGTGGAAAACCTCGGCCAGATTGTCGCGCGGCAGGGCGCCATCACGCTCGCCGGACTCACCGTCAACCAGAAGGGCCTGGTGCGCGCGACGACGGCGGTCGACGTCAATGGCTCGGTGCGCCTGCAGGCGCGCGACAGCGTGAACCAGGTGCTGCAGCTCGACGGGCGGCAGACCCCGCAGGCTTCGCGCGCGGGCGCCGTCACGCTCGCGGCCGGCAGCACCACCGAAGTCATCCCGGATCCTGACGACACCGGCACCGCGATCGACGATCAGCAATCGAGATCCTCGCTCGTCGCGATCGACGGCCGCGACGTCACCGTCGAGGGCGGCGCCGTGGTCCGCGCGACGGGCGGACGCATCGACATCGATGCGGACGATGCACCGTCGCTGCTCGGCGCGCCGAGCGCCGGCACGCTCACGATCAAATCGGGCGCGGTGCTCGACGCGAGCGGCGTCGAGCGCGTGGAAGTCCCGATGTCGCGCAACCTCGCCACGGTCGAAGTCCGCGGCAACGAGCTCGCCGGCTCTCCTGTGCAGCGCGACGGCGTGCTGTTCGGGCGCAAGGTCAGCTTCGACGTGCGCAAGCCCCTGCCGACGATCGCGAACCTCGCGGCGGGTGTTGCAAACGTCCAGCGCGGCGGCGAAGAACGCGCGACGCCGGGCGGCAGCATCGATCTGAACGCCTTCGACTCGGTGACGGTCGAGGCCGGTGCGACGCTCGACGTCAGCGGCGGCGCCGTGGAGTACCTGCCGGGCTTCCTGGACACGACCAAGCTCGTGTTCCAGGGCCGGCTCGTCGACATCGCGGATGCCGACCCGCTGGTGCGCTACGACGCGGTGCTGGACACACTCGAGTTCACGCACCGCAAGTGGGGGCCGCAGACCACGCAATATTTCAATGCGTTCGGCATCGGCATGCAGGGCAGTCTGCGCCAGTTCATGCCGGGCTACGTCGAGGGCAAGGACGCCGGAAATATCGCGATTGCAGCGCTGCACGCGAACGTCGCCGGCACACTCATCGCGCGTACGACGGCCGGCCTCAACCAGTACCTCGTGCCCGGCGCGAGCGGCGGTTTTCTCCGTCCCTGGCAGGAACTGCCACGCGGCGGCAGTGTCTCGCTGTCGGCGACTGGAGACAGTCTCACGGTTGGCGCATCGGGGCTGCCGTTTGCCGCGCTCGGGGTGCAGCGCTATGACTTCGCGCTGGGCGCCTTCGAGCTTGCGGCCGGCGTGACGCTGGATCTCGGTGCGGGCGGTGAACTGGCGGTGGAGGCCATTGGGCCGGTACGCATCGACGGCGCAATCACCGCCCGCTCGGGCGCGGTCGCGCTGCTGTCCGGTGCCGGCCTGACCGACGGCAGCGGCGAGTTGGCCCTGGGCAGCGCGGCCCGCATCGACGTCAGCGGCGGCTGGATCCGCGACGAGCTGCCGAATGTCGGCAACCCGCAGCAGCTCGCACCCCGCCATGTCGCCGGCGGCCGCATCACGCTCGACAGCCGTGGCGACCTGCTGCTCGCCGAGGGCAGCGTGCTCGATGTCACGGCCGGCGCCGTCGCCGACGTCGAAGGCAATATCGAACCCGGCGCCGGCGGTTCGATCACGCTCGCCGCCAGTGCCGATCCGCTCATCGCCGGTGGTTCGCCGGCGGTGCTCATCGGCAGCGGATTGCGCGCGCACACCTTCCAGGGCGCTGCCGTCTCGAGCTTCAGCGCCACCTTCCCCGAAATCGCGCTCGGCGGCCCGGCAGACGGCGAACGCGGCACCTGGCAGATGCCGCTCGCCCTGTTCAGCGACGCCGGCTTCGGCCGGGTGTCGCTCGCGAGCAATGAGCGCGGCCTGTCCGTCGCCGATGGCACGGCAATCGATCTGCTGGCGCACAACCTCGTGCGCGGGGCCACCACCGCGGGCCCGCTCGCGACCGCCGGCACGCTGCCGCCGACGGGCACGCCGCTCGCGGACTTCACCCGCCCGACGCTCGTCGACCCGTATTTCAGGCAGTCCACGCGGCTTTCGCTCACGGCAAATCCCGTACTCGCCGACCAGTCGCTTGCGATGGGCAACGACGACCTGCTGCGCATCGGCCAGGGGGCTTCGCTCGAAGTCACGCCCGGCGGATCCATCGAGCTTCAGAGTCGCACGCCAATCGTCATCGCCGGCAGCCTCGTCGCGCCGGGTGGCCGCATCGCGGCCGAACTCGCGGTCAACACCGACTTCGGCTACGACGCGGGACGCGCGATCTGGCTGGAGCCCACGGCCGTGCTGGACGCCTCGGCGGTGGCCGTTGCCGCACCGGCTGACGATGCCGGGCGCGTGACCGAATACGCGCGCTACGCCGGTGGCGCGATCGAATTCACCGCCAGCGAAGGCTATGTGATGGGGCTGGCCGGATCCGTACTCGATGTATCCGGTACCACGTTCTCGCTCGATGTCGCCACCGGCGGCGGCCTGCGCGGCGCGAGTTTCACGCAGCAGACCGTCGCGCTCGACGCCGGCCGCGTGGCGATCGCGAGCTCGAACGGCTTTTCGCTGTTCTCGACGCTGGAGGGGGGCGCCGAGCGTGGACTCGGTGCCGCGGGCGGCGCGCTCGCGCTGACGCTCGACGGCGAACTGCGACGTTCGAATCTGTCGGTTTTCAACCAGGGCGGGGCGCTGTTTCCCGAGCAGCCGCTGCGCCTGCAGCTCGCGGCGACACCGCAGTCCTTCGGCGGTACGGCCGCCGCGCCGATTGCGGATGGCTTCGTCGGCATCGGCCGCTTCGACCAGGCCGGACTCGTCCGGGGTGGCTTCACCTCGCTGGAACTCGCCGCGCGTCCGTCGCAGGCGCAGCGCGGCCCGAACATCGGACCGGATCCGCTGATGGAATCGCGCATCGAACTGCTCGGCGACGTGACGCTCACGCTGGCCGACAGTCTCAGCCTGGATGCGCCGATCCTGCAGTCGGACGGCGGCCTGGCACGGCTCGGGGCCGACTACGTCGCACTCGGCTTCCAGTACGAAGCCCTGGTCACATCTGACACCCCGCTGCCGGGCACGGATGAGCCGACCGTCAAATGGTTCACGCCAAGTGCGGGCGCCGGCGGTCTTGCCGTCGATGCGGGCTTCATCGACCTCGTCGGCTTCACCGCGCTGCGCGGCTTCGGTGGCCGGCACGTCACGCTCGCCTCGGCGGGCGACATCCGCCTGCGCGGTGTGCGGGCCCCGAGCGCCCAGTCGCGGAAGGTCGAAGGCACGTTCACGCTGGCCGGCGACCTCGTGCTCGACGCGGCGCGCGTCTATACCAGCACGCTGAGCGACTTCTCGATCCTCAACGAGGCCACCGGCAGCTTGGTGCGCTTCCAGGGTGGCGGCAACGAAGCGCTGCCGCTCAGTGCCGGCAGCCGCCTGACCGTGGTGTCCGACCGTATCGAACAACTCGGCACGCTGATGGCGCCGCTGGGTGACATCACACTGGACGCGGAGACCAGCCTCGTGCTCGGGCCGTCCAGCCTGACCTCGGTGACCGCCGCCGGCAGCGCCGTGCTCTTCGGCGAAACCCAGATCGGCGAGTGGGTCTTCGCGTTCAGCGGCGTCGAGCGGCCGACCCGGGTGTTCGACGCGGATCCCGAGCCGGACGTCGGCGAGTTGCTGCCGCAGAAGCGCATCCGCCTCGTCGCCGACGGCACGAACGGCGCGCAACCGGTCGGCGAACTCTCGCTCGCGCGCGGCGCGCGCATCGACACGCGCAGCGGCGGCAGCCTGCTCGCAAGCGAATTCCTGCCGGGGCCGAAGGGCACGGTCGATCTGCTCGACAGCGCGGCGCGGAACGGCAGTTTCGCGCTGCTGCCGACGCTCCCGGACGGCATCGCACCGTTCGACCCGCTCTGGTCGCCGGATTTCGAATTCGCCATCGGCAGCGTGCTGACCATCGACAACACCTCGAGCAGCGGCCTCGCGCCCGGCAGCTACACGGTGCTGCCCCCGCGTTACGCCCTGCTGCCCGGCGCGGTGCTGCTGACGCCGGACAGTGCGGGCGGCGCCATCATCGCAAACAACCCGCTGCCGCTCACCACCACCGACGGTCGGCCCATCGTCACCGGCAGCCTGCAGGCCCACGCCAGCGGCAGGCCCACGCTGTTCGAACAGCGTTACATCGTCGAGGACCGCACCGCGCTGGACACGCGCGCGGAATATCGCGTCACGGATGCCAACGATTTCTTCAGCGCCCAGGCCGTCGCGAAAGCGGTGCCGACGCCGCTGCTGCCGCGCGATGCCGGCGCGCTGTCGCTGAACGCGAACCGCGCACTGTCGCTGGGCGCGAGCATCGTGCGCGACAGCGGCGCCGGTCGCGGCGCGCGCGTCGATATCGGCGCGGAGGACATCACGATCGTCGCGGCCGCGGCCGGCACCCCGGGGACGGTCGAACTCGTCGCCGGGGACCTCGCGGCGCTCGGCGCCGACAGCCTGCTGATCGGCGGTGCGCGCAGCGTCGCCGGCAGTCTCACGACGATAGAGCGCGTCGACGCCCGCAGTCTGCGCGTCGCGCCGGGCACGGCGCTGTCCGTCCCTGAACTGATCCTGGTCGCGGCGGACAGCCTGGACGTCGGCGCGAATGTCGGCCTGCGCGGGGAGGGCGGTCCGCGCGGCACCACGCGCGGCACGCTCGCGATCGAGGGTGACAATGCGCTGCTCGTCGCGGGCAGCGATCGCCTGCCGCAGGTCCAGCGCTCGAACATCGGCGCCAACCCGAACGCCAGCCTCAGCGTGGACGCGAGCGCAAGCCTCTTCGGGGCCGGCAGCCTCGTACTCGACAGCACCGGCACGGGACTCATCGACGGCACGCTCGAGGTGGGCAGTGGCGGTGGTTTGCGCCTCGGCGCCGACAGCATCGGGCTCGGCAGCGTGCCGGGCGCTTTTGCCGGTCTCGCGCTCGATGCGGGGCGCCTGCAGCAGCTCGGCGTTGCCGAGCTGGAACTCGCCTCGGGCACCACGCTCGCGCTGTTCGGCAGCTTCGCGCTCGAGGTCGACTCGCTGCTGTTCGACGCGCCTGGGCTCGCCGGACAGACCAATGGCGCGACGGTCGAACTGCGCGCCAACACCCTCACGGTGCAGAACACGCGCGGCCTCGTCGCGGCCGACCCGGGCGCGGCGGGCACGTTGCTGCGTTTCGCCGGCCGCAGTGCCGGTGTCGACGGTCTCGTGCTGAATTTCGGCGCGGCGGCGGGCGCGGATGACGGGCTGGTAGACGGTGGTGACTTCGACGTGACGGGTTTCGGCCGCGTGGAAATCGACGCCGGCTCGGTGCTCGGGCTCGCCGAGCACGGCTTCGACGTGGATGCCGGCATGTTCCAGATCACGAGCGGCGTGATCGGCAGCCGGTCGGGCGCCTCGCTGGGCCTGTCATCGACCGGACAGCTGACGACCCTGACGCGCCCCGGCACGGATGTCGCGGCACTGGCGCCCGGGCTGCTCGGCGGCCAGGTCACCCTCACCGGCGCAACGCTGACGCATGGTGCGCTGGTGCTCGCGCCGGGCGGCAGCATCACGTTGCGGACTACCGCAGGCGACCTGCAGGTGGCCGGCGAAGTGAACGCGGCGGGGCTCTCGAACCTTGATTTCGGCCTCACCAGCCTCGGCACGCCGGGCGGTCGAGTCCGGCTGTCCGCCGTGGGCGGGGATCTCGAACTGCTGGCGGGTGCACGGCTTGACGTCTCCGGCGGCCAGGGCGAGCGCGCCGGCAGCGGCGGCGACCTCACGCTCGAAGCGCCGGATGGCAGCCTCGCGCTCGCGCCCGGCGCGAGCCTGCTCGGCGGCGCGGACGTGTCGCAGACCGGCGCGCGGCTGTTCGTGGACGCGGGCAGCCTCGGCGGTGGCCTCGCGGGACTTGCCGGCACGCTGGCGAACGCCGGCTTCAGTGAGACGAAGGCCGTTCGCGTGCGGGGCGCGGGTGAGGCGTTGACGCTCACGGCCGGCAGCACACTCGCGGCGCGCAATCTCATGCTCGCGGCGGACCAGGGCGATGTGGCGCTGCTCGGCACGCTCGATGCGAGCGGCGAGTGGGCCGGCCGCATCGACGTCGCGGCCGGCGGCGCGCTGACGGTCGGCGCCGGTGCCCGGCTCGATGCTTTCGCGACCGGCGGTTTCCTCGCGCCCAACGGCACGCCGGGCAATCCCGTCTACGACGACGGACGCGCGGGCGGCACCGTGGCGCTGTTCGCTGCGGACGGTCGGCTCGAACTCGACGGCGGCACAATCGACGTGCACGGCACGATGGTCGACGTGAACGGCAATCTCGTCAGCGAGGCGAGCGGCCGCGTGCAGCTGATGGCGCGCCGCACCTCGTCCTCGGCCATCGACGCCGACCTCATCGCGACCGGCTTCAACGGCGCGCGCCAGATCGAAATCTTCGGCAACCAGCGTTACACGACCGGGCAGTTCGGAAGCATCCTTGCGGACGCCACGGCCTTCAGCGGCAACGCGGCGGCCATCCAGAACGATCTCGGTCTCGGCGGCAACACGGCGGCGCGCGTCGCACCGGGCGTCGAGGTGCGCACGAACGGGGACTTGAGCTTCACCGCGCTAGGGCTCAATCTCACCAACCTCTTCAACGCGACGAACGTGCGACCAGGTCTTCTCACCGTGCGCACGACCGGCACGCTGACGCTCAACACCGACATCATCGACGGCACCGTCAACGACCGCTTCGGCCGGCGTGTCGCGGATCAGAACTTCAGCTGGGGCTATGTCTTTGCCGGCGGCGCCGACCTCGCCGCGGCCGATCTGGCAGCCGTGACAGCGGGCGCCGGCGGTGTCGTGTTCAACAGCGGCATCGACCTCATCACGGGCTCCGGTGACATCACGCTCGCGAGCGGCGGCGACCTCACCTTCGGCAGCAATGCGACGGTGCAGGCCATCGGCCGCCACCTGTCGGCGAATTTCCGCGGCACGATCTCGGACGCCTTCACCGGTCCGAACGACAACATCCAGCAGACGGCCGTGCGCCGCTTCCTGCCGGGCGTGTCCTTCCCCGAGGCTGCCGGCGACATCCGGCTCCGCTCGTCCGGCAACGTGACGGCGACGCGCCCGACGCAGCAGCTCTCGCAGTGGGCCACGCGCATCGGCGGTTCGGACATCGGCGGTGACGTCGGCAACGCGCCGGACGCCTGGGGCGTGCAGCTCGGCCAGTACGCCGGCAACATTGCGACCTTTGGCGGCGGCAATGTGAGCCTCGACGCCGGCGGCAGCGTCGCGGGCGTGCAACTCAGCAACTTCAGCACCGGCCGGCAGGAGGGTGTGAACGAGTACAACCGTGCAACGCGCGTGTGGACCGTCACCTCGAACGTCGTCAACGAACTCGGTGGCGGGCGGGTGGACCTGCGCGCAGGCGGCGACGTGGCCGGGCTCGACCTTCACGTGACCCGCGGCGAAGGTTTCGTGAAGTCGGGGCAGGGCATCGTCGGCAATGACACCGGGCTCGCGAACCAGCTCGCACGGCTCTTCGTCGGCGACGCGCGGCTCACGCTGGAGGCGGCCCGCGACATCGATCTCGGGACCGTGATAGACCCCAACACGCTGTTGCTCGCGGTCGCGCCGGTCGCGAACCCGCAGCCGGTCAACACGCGCTTCGAGACCTTCTATTTCACGTACACGCAGAATTCCGCGTTGAACCTCATGAGCAGCGCCGGCGACGTGCTGCTTGCTAACGACGCGGCCGGCACCAGCGGGATCAACATCGCGGGCGACCCGCTGGTGAACCTCTACCCGGGCGAAGTCGGCGTGTATGCCGCGAGCGGCCGGATCGGGATCGCGCAGCGCATGAACCTGTTCCCGACGCAGAACGGCACCCTGCGCCTCGTCGCGGCCGATGACATCGGCCTGTCCGAGGCGGGCGCTGCGGTCGGGCAGATCGTGCAGATGGACAGCGATCCGGCGCTTATGCCGGCGCTTGGCAACGGCTTCGCGCACCCGGTCAACGCCGGCGCGCAGAACGCGTTCACGCTGGCGCTCTACGAGCGCTTCGAACTCGAGCGGGACGAGAACGATCGCCGTCTCACCGACCACGCGGCGACGCCCGTTCACACGGGGGACCGCGTGCCCAATCTCGTGCTGAGCCGCGACGGCGACATCGCCGACACCGAGTTCGTGCTCGCCAAGCAGTCCTGGTTCACCGCCGGCCGCGACATCACGCAGATCATCGCGGCCGTGCAGAACGTCGAAGCGACGGACATGAGCCTCTTCCTGGCCGGTCGCGACTTCATGATGAACGCGCCGCGCGTGCCGGGCGTCGGTCGCATCACGACGACCAGCGGCATCGGCGTCGACATCGCCGGGCCGGGCACGGCGCAGTTCGTCGCCGGCCGCGACATCGGGCTCGGCACGTCGGTCGGCTTGCGCTCGATTGGCGATTTCGCGAATCCCGCGCTGGCCGACCAGGGGGCCGACCTGACCCTGCTTGCGGGTGTTGGAAACGCGCCGGACTGGGCCGCTTTCGCGGACGAATACCTGTTCGAACCGGCTTACGCCGCGACACTCGCCGCGTTCCTCGACGCCCGCGGCGTGCCGGCGGGGGTGCCCGAGGCGCGCTTCGCGCAGTTGACCGCCGCCGATCAACGCGAACTGCTGCTGCAGGTCCTGTTCGCCGAACTGAAGCAAGCGGGGCTTGCGGCCTCCGACCCCGCCGGCAGCGGCTTCAACGATTACTCGGCCGGTTTCGACGCGCTGGGCACCTTGTTCCCCGGCGACTTCGCCGGCGACATCACGACTGCGCTCAGCACGGTGCAGACGCAGGATGGCGGTGACATCAACCTCGCGGTGCCGGGCGGTCTGATTGACGCGGGCCTCACCTCCACCGCGGGGCTCGCCGGCAGCGGGGAATTCAAGGAAGCGATTGAACTCGGCTACATCGCCTTCCGCAGCGGCAGCATCAACGCGTTCGTGCGCGACAGCTTCAACGTCAACAGCACGCGCGTCTTCGCGCAATCCGGTGGCGACATCCTGATCTGGTCGTCGGAAGGGGACATCGACGCGGGCCGCGGCGCGAAGAGCGCGGCCTCCATTCCGCTCGTGGACCCGGTGTTCGACGAATTCGGCAACTTCGTCGCCGAGCCGCCACTCGCGGTGTCCGGCAGCGGTATCCGCAACTTCGCGCCGCCGGGCGTGGAAGCCGGCACGCTCTACCTGTTCGCGCCGCAGGGCGTGATCAACGCCGGCGACGCGGGTATCGGCTCGGCCGGCAACGTGGTGCTCGGCGCGACGCAGGTCATCGGCGCGGACAACATCGACATCGGTGGGGTCGCGGTGGGCGTGCCGACCACCGACACGGGCGGTATCGCGGCGGGCCTCGCCGGCATCGGCGACGTTGCCGCCAGCGCCACCCAATCCACCGCCAAGGCGGCCGAGGCCGCGGCAGCGGCGGAGGCGGCTGCGGCGGCCTCCGCGGGTGATCAGACGCAGATGTCGGTGATTTCGGTCGAGGTGCTCGGCTTCGGCAGTTGATGACAAGTAGGCGAACGCATTCGCGTTCACAGGATTGAAATAATTGGTGGATAACGTGACGGGGCTCACATGGCAGGGCCCGCGCGCCACCGTTCAAAGATACAAGGGAAACATGAAACTGAAGTCGCGCATCGTGTGCACGGCCAGCCTGCTTTTGGCCACGCTCACCGCTCATGCCTGGTGGTCGCCGGACTGGACGGCCCGCAAGGAACTGAAGCTGAACACCACGGCGGCGGGGGTTGACCTCAAATCTGCGCTGACCGAGCCCACCGTGCTCGTGCGCCTGCACCAGGGAAATTTTCCGCAGTTCCTGAACGTGCGCGACGGCGGCGCGGACTTCCGGGTGATGTTGGGGGACGACAAGACCCCGCTGAAGTACCACGTCGACCGCTTCGATCCGATCAGCCAGATGGCGTTCCTGTGGGTCAAGCTCCCGGTGCTCAACCCCCAGTCCACCGAGGAAAAGCTCTATCTCTATTTCGGTAACGGCGCGGCGGTCAAAGCCGACGAGCCGGGACAGACCTATGACGTCGCGACCGCCGCGAGCTTTCATTTCAACGAAGCGCAGGGGCTGCCGGTCGACAGCACGGCCTACGCGACGAGCGTCACGGCCGGTGAAGTCTTTCCGAATCCTGCGTCGATCATCGGCGCCGGCGTCACGCTGCCCGGCACGCAGGCGCTGGCGATTGCCGACAACGGCGCGCTTGCAGCCACGGCCGCCAACGGCTGGACCTTCTCGACGTGGGTGCGGCTTGCCGCGCCGACCGAGGCCGCGGCCTACCTCATGGACAGGCAGACGCCGGGTGGCAGGGCGTCGCTGCTCGTCAACGGCGCCAACCTGGTTGCGCGCTATGGCGACGTCGAAATCGCCGGCGGCGTGCCCCTCACGGCGGGCACCTGGGCGCACGTCGCCGTCACGTTCGGTGCCAGCGAAGCGAAGCTTTTCGTCAACGGTGTCCAGGCCGGCGCGGCCGCGATCACCGGCGTGGACATGGCCGGTGCGATCAGCGTCGGCGGTGGCGCCGACGGCAGCGGCCTGCTCGCGGCCGATCTCGACGAACTGAAGGTTTCCACCGTCGCGCGCAGCCCGGAGTGGGTGTTGTTCGAGGCGGCGATCCAGGGCGAACGCAATGATGCGATCGTGACCTATGGCGCGGACCAGGCCGCTGATGCCGCCGGTGAAGGAGAGGGTGAGGAAAAGGGCGGTTACTTCGGCACCATTTTCCAGTTCGTGTTCGGCTCCGAGGACGCGATCGTCGAGCAGGTGGTGATCGGGGTCTGCGCGTTCATGGCGCTGGTGGCGATGCTGGTGATGTTCAGCAAGGCGCTGTTCCTGTCGCGGGCCCGCGCGGCCTCGACGCGCTTCCTGCGCGCCTACGGCCAGCTCGCGATAGGCGGGCAGGGCAACGAGGGCATCATGGCGCTGCTCGACAAGGAGAAGCGCTACGGCATCTCGCCGCTGTTCCAGGTCTATCGCCAGGCCCTCGCCGAGGTGCGCAAGCGCATGTCGACGGCCACCGGCAACGCGCCCGCCGGGCTGGACGAGAAGGCCATGGGCTCCATTCGGGCCGCGATGGACGCCGTGATGGTGCGCCAGCAGCAGAAGATGAATGCGCTGATGGTGTTGCTGACCATCGCCATTTCAGGCGGGCCGTTCATCGGGCTCTTCGGCACGGTGGTGGGCGTGATGGTCACCTTCGCCTCGATCGCCGCGAGCGGCGACGTGAACATCAACGCCATCGCGCCCGGCATGGCCGCCGCGCTGCTCGCGACGGTGGCCGGTCTCGGCGTCGCGATCCCGGCGCTGTTCGGCTACAACTACCTCGGTTCGAAGGTCAAGGAACTCTCCGCGGACATGCACGTGTACGCGGACGAACTGACCGCGCGAGTCGTCGAGGAATTCGGCCACTAGGCCGGGGGAAGCAGCGATGGCCGGCGCGTCGAAAGAAGACAACGAACCATACGACGACATCAACATCACGCCTATGCTCGATCTGGCGTACGTGCTGTTGATCATCTTCATCATCATGACCACCGCCTCCGTGCAGGGCGTGAAGGTCAACCTGCCGAAGGCGAGCAACGCGCCGAGCCTGGCGGAGCCGAAGACCAAGGCCGTGACCATCACGGCGCAGGGCCAGGTGTTCCTGGATACCTACCCGGTGACGATGCAGGAACTCGAGTCCCGCCTGGCGGGTTTCCGCGCGGCGGATCCGGAGTTGCCGGTGGTGGTGAAGGGCGACTCGACGGTGCAGTACCAGATGGTGATGGACGTGCTCGATCTGCTCGGCCGTCTCAACATCACCCAGGTCGGCCTCGTCACCCAGAAGCTCGTGAAGTAAGGCCGTGCGCAACGAAGACGACGATATCGACAGCGGCGGCCGCCGCTGGGTGCCCTGGGTGGGCGCCGGCGTCATCCTGGCAGGCTTTGCGGCCGTGATCTGGTTCGCCGTGTCGTCGCTGTCCGGCACCAAGGCGCCCGAGCCGCCGAAGGTCCAGCAGATCTCCATCGTGCAGCCGCCGCCGCCCCCGCCGCCGCCGCCCGAGATGGAAGAGACGCCGCCGGAGCCCGAGGAGGAAGTCGACGTGCCCGAACCGGAGCCGGAGCCCGTCGCGGATACACCGGAAAGCGACGAACCGCCGCCCGGAGAGGATCTCGGTCTCGATGCGGAAGGCGTGGCCGGCGCGGACGGCTTCGGGCTGCGTGCAAAGAAAGGCGGGCGTGGCCTCATTGGCGGTTCTGGCGACCCGCAGGCCTGGTATGCCGGGGTGCTGTCACGCGAACTGCAGCGCCTGCTGTCGGGCGTCAAGGAAGTCCGCAGCGGGCGCTACGCGGTGGTCGTGCGCATCTGGGTGGCCGAGGACGGCAGCATCAAGGACAGCGAGATCGTGCGCGGCAGTGGCAATGCGGGAGTCGATGCCGCCATCGAGCGCGCACTCGCCGCCGGCGTGCGGATGTCTGAAGCGCCGCCGGCCGATTTGCCGCAGCCGATCAGGCTTCAGATCACGTCGCGCTCCTGAGCGATCAAAAACAACATTCTCCCCACGGACAGCCAGTGAAGACACAGATGAACCCTCGTTTGCCGCAGCCCCGACCCCTTGCGCTTGCGCTCAGCCTTGCGCTCGCGAGCGGCAGCGCGCTGGCGAACACCGCGCCCGACCAGCGCACGGAATTGCTGGAACTGAAGAACACGATCGTCAATCTCGTCGATGCGCTGGTGGAGCAGAAGGTGCTGAGCCCGGAGCAGGCCGACAAGCTCAAGAAGGAAGCCGCCGCGAAGGCGCGCGTGCAGGCCGCGACCGAGCCTGCGCAGGTGCTCACGGAGCCTGCGCCGGGCGCCGCCGCCGGCAAGACGGTGGTGCGCGTTCCCTACGTGCCGGAGTTCGTGAAGGACGAAATCCGCAAGGAGGTGAAGGCCGAACTGCGCCACGAAGTCATGCAGGACGTGGTCGCGACGGCGAAGGAGGAGAAGTGGGGCACCAAGGACGCGCTGCCTGACTGGGTCAACCGCTTCACGCTGAACGGCGACTTCCGCGTGCGTTACCAGCACGACATGTACGCAGACGAGAACCAGCCGTTTTCCTACCCGGATTTCCGCTCGATCAACGACGCGGGCAGCATCACGGGGCCGAACACCTTCCTCAATACCACCGAAGACCGCGACCGCGTGCGCTTCCGTTTCCGCTACGGCTTCACGGCGCAGGTGAACGAGGACATCCAGGCCATCGCCCGCATCTCGACCGGCAATCTCGAGAACCCGCTGACGATGCAGCAGAACGCGGGCAACGATTTCAACCGCTACACGATCGGTCTCGACCGCGGATATATCCGCTGGCGGGACATGACGGACAGCAACTACGAGTGGCTGTCGGCGCAGATCGGCCGCTTCCCGGTGCCGTTCATGACGCTGACCGAAATGGTCTGGGACAACGACCTGCAGGTCGAAGGCCTGAGCACGACCGGCACCTACCGTTTCAACCTCGACGGCAGCGAGTCCGGCGGGATCACGCGCGACACCGGTGTCTGGATGACGCTGGCCGCGCTGCCCATGCTGGACGACGAACTGGCCTTCGATGATGGCTCCTCGAACGACAAGTGGCTGCTGGGTGGGCAGCTCGGCCTCGAGCACCGTTTCAAGAGCCCGTGGTCGGCCAAGGCCGGCCTCGCGCTCTTCGACTACACGAACGTGGTCGGCAAGTTCAACCCGAACGGCCCCGCCGGCAGCACGCTTTTCGATTGGACCGCGCCCGGCCAGCTCGTGAAGGGCAACACGATGTACCCGATCAAGTTCAACGTCGCGGGCGACCCCACGCTGTTCGGCCTGGCGTCGGACTTCACGATCGTCAACCTGAACGCCGAATTCCGTTACTCGCACTTCAGCCCCGTGGACATCTGGCTGACGGTCGATCTTGCGAAGAACATCGGATATGACGGAGGCGACATCCTCGACCGCACCGGCGTCGCCGTCGACGAGAAGACGAATGCCTGGACCCTGCAGTTCGACGTTGGGTATCCGGAGATCAGGAAACTGGGCGACTGGCACCTCGGCGCCTTCTACCGCCACCTGCAGCGCGATGCCGTGCTCGACGGCTACACGGACTCCAACTTCCATCTGGGCGGCACCGACGCCAAGGGCTTCGCGCTCATCGGTGAGTACGGCATCGCCAGCAACACCTGGCTGCGCATGCGCTACTACAGCGTGGACGAGATCGACCTCGCGCCGCTCGGCATCGACAACATCCATCTCGAACTGAGCACGAGGTTCTGATGACGACGCGCCTCGGATTGCTGGTGGCCTGCGGCCTGTTGCTCGTGGCGGGCGGCGCGCCGGCACAGCAGGGGAACGAGCAAACGGCGCAGGCCCTTGCTCGCGCGCAGGGGTTGCTGCGACAACTGGCGCAGGAAAAGGCGGCAGTGGACACCGAACTCGCCCAGCTTCGCGCCGAGAATGCGAAGCTGAAGAAGAGCGTTGGCCGAACCGAGGCGCAACTTGCCGAGTCGCAAGCGAGCCTGGAATCCAGCACCCGCGAAGCCACTAGCGTGCGCACGAAGCTCGGCGGGACGGAAAAGCGCCTGGAACGCACCACCGGCCAACTGCGCGAGGTCGTGGCGAAGTACAAGGAACAGGCGCTGAAGCTGCGCGAGACCGAGGCGCAGCGCAACGAACTGCAGGCGAACCTGGAGGCGACGAGCAGGCAGCTGGAAGACGCCGAGCGCAAGAATCTCGCGCTGTACCAGATCAACCGGGACGTCCTCGCCGAGTTCGAGCAGGAAGGTCCATGGGACGGCCTGCTGCGTAAAGAACCGGTGACCGGCTTCAAACAGGTTGAAATCGAGAACCTGGTGCAGGAGTACGAAGACAGGATGCGCGATCAGCTCCGCGGTGACAGCCTCGAAAAGCTGTCGGAACCCGGCGCGAATTGACAAAAGAAGGCATTACCGACAACCGCGCCGATGGCTTCCCGGCCCGGGCGACGGGCGCCGCGCTTGCGGCGCAGTCGGCCCGCAATGCCCATTGAGAACAGGAGTTGAACATGGGATCTCGGCTGAACGGCTCTGGCGAAGCGGGCGAACCGCGTTCCGCGCCCGCCGGCGACGGTGCGGGCATACACGACAACGCGCGGCGCAGCGTTTCCATCCGCATCAACACGTCCGACTATGGGCGAATCAAGGTGGCGGCGCGGCGACTGCACGCCAAGGAGGCGGATATCTTCCGCTACCTGCTGCAGGTGGGGCTCAACAAACTCGGGCCGCTGCTGGGCGCCGAACTCGACGACCAGGCCTTCCTGCGCACGCTGGTGGACCTGGGACCGGATCTCGCCGCCAATTTCGACGTGTCCGCGCGCGAGTTCGTGAGTCTGCTGAGCGCGTTCACCGGCAAGGATGCGCCGGCCTTTGACGAGACCGACCTCGAACTGGTGGACCTTGCGGGTACGCATCCCCGCATGGTCCAGAGCCGCCTCGCGGAGTTCCGCGGCCGGCCGGTCAACGAGCATGAGCTGCGCGGCGTGCTGCACGATTACCTGCTGATGAAATACCAGGCCCCGGGCGCGGCCATCTGAACGGCCGGCCTCATTCGGGCGGCAGCACGTCGACCGCGATTTCCCCCTCGAGGCAGGCGCGGTAGCGGGCGCCATCCATCTCGCCGCCGATGCGGGCCGCTCCGGCCGCTCCGGCCGCACCGTCCCTGGCCGTCAGCCGCAGGCGCCGCGCAGATGCCCGGCACGCCGCGGCGCGCTCCACCTCTGCCGCAAGTTCGGCCGGTGGATCGAAACCTTCCAATCGCAGGCACTCCATCATCGCCCCGGCATCCACGCCCGCCGGAATCCTGATCTTCAACGGCACGTTGACCACGGCCCGCTCGGTGTAAAGCCCTGAGCTCAGGTTGATTTCCTGCCACAGGGCCATCTGCTTCGCGCAGTCGTCGGCGGCAAGCGCCGGATTCGATATCGCAAGGGTCGTGAGCAGGGCGGGCAGGATACGCATGCGCTTGTGGCCGGAAAGCAATCAGGTGGACACAGTGTCTTCCCCCCGCCTTACATCGGCATGACGAGGGGATGTTTCGGGGTGTGACGAATTTCTCCTGACTGACAGGTGCTGGAAGCTGGCGTGTCTTGCATTGAGGAGTATCGTCACAGACATGTCATGTGTCCGGGTTCCAATGGTGCCCGAAGGTGACGGGACAATCCGGCGGGAAGGCGGTGCGCGCTTCCGGCCGCGCTTCGCTATAAGCGCTCGAAATTCGCGGGCGCTGTGCAGAAGTCACGTTTTATTAGATAGTTGCAGTGTATTTCTTCATTCGGCCCTATGATTGGTAATGCGCATCGGCCATCCCCCGGGACATACATATACATGTATCGCAACCCCGGGCTCGCCCGGTGACTTTCCTCAACAGGATCAGTGAAACACTCAGCAACCATGCAAATCATCCCTCTCATCCTGGCCGGCGGTGGTGGCACCCGCTTGTGGCCGCTGTCCCGTGGGCATTATCCGAAACAGTTCCTGGCGGTGACGCCCGGCGCCACGCTGCTGCAGGGTACCCTGCAGCGCGTGGGCAAGGACGCGCTGGCCGGGCTGCAGCCCCCGGTGGTCGTCTGCAACGAGGAACACCGCTTCCTGGTCGGTGAGCAGGCGCGCCAGATCGGGCGGCCTTTCGAGCGCATCATCCTCGAGCCCATCGGCCGCAACACGGCGCCCGCGCTGACCTGCGCCGCGCTGTGCTATTCGCAGGACGGCGCGGACCCGCTGCTGCTGATGATGCCGGCGGACCACCTCGTGCAGGACGCGGCCGCCTTCCAGCGCGCGGTGCTTGCGGGCAGCAACCATGCCCAGGCCGGCAAGCTCGTGACCTTCGGCGTGGTCCCCACGAATCCCGAGACCGGCTACGGCTACATCCAGCTCGGCGACGCGCTGGGCAAGGATGACCCGGCGGTGAACGCAATCGCGGCGTTCAAGGAAAAGCCGAACCAGGCCGTCGCCGAGCAGTATCTCGCCAGCGGCCAGTACCGCTGGAACGCCGGCATCTTCCTGATGAAGGCGAGCGTGTGGCTCGCCGCCATCGAACGTTTCCAGCCCGAAATCCTCGCCGCCTGCCGCAAGGCGGTGGCGGCCGGCAGCCTCGACGGCGAGTTCTACCGCCTGGACAAGGAAGCCTTCGCCGCCTGCCCCAGCGATTCCATCGACTACGCCGTCATGGAGCGCATCGCCGCGGCGGACCCGGCCAGTTGCGCCGTGGTCTCGCTGGATGCCGGCTGGAGCGACGTCGGCTCGTGGTCGAGCATCTGGGAGGTTTCGGAGAAATCCGACAGCCGCAACGTCACCCGCGGTGACGTCTGCGCCATCGACAGCCACGACAACCTCATCTTCGCCGAATCGCGCCTCGTGGCGGCGGTGGGCTGCGAGGACATGGTGATCGTGGAAACGCCGGACGCCGTGATGGTCGCGCCGAAGAATCGCGCGCAGGACGTGAAGGCCATCGTCGACTGGCTGGCGCAGCAGGGCCGCGAGGAGCGCCTGATGCACCGGCGCGTGTACCGTCCGTGGGGTACCTACGAGGGCGTGGACGCCGGCGAACGCTTCCAGGTGAAGCGCATCGCGGTGAAGCCGGGCGCTTCCCTGTCGCTGCAGATGCATCACCACCGGGCGGAGCACTGGATCGTCGTGAAGGGCACGGCGAAGGTGACGAGCGGCGAGAAGACCTTCCTGCTCAGCGAGAACCAGAGTTGCTATATCCCGCTGGGCGAAACGCACCGGCTGGAGAACCCGGGCTCCATCCCGCTCGAGATCATTGAAGTCCAGTCCGGCGCCTACCTGGGCGAAGACGACATCGTGCGTTTCGAAGACAAGTACAAGCGGGCCTGAGGCCGATGACTTCCCAGCAGACCGGACGTCTTTTCACCTCTCCCGCAGGCGGGAGCGGCGACGGTTTCCACCTTTCCCGCCTGCGGGAGAGGTCGACGGCGAGGCCGGCGGGTGAGGGGCGCCCCAGTTGGTGCGGCGCCACTCTGGAACAACCCTCACCCGTCCGCTGCGCGGCCGGCCTCTCCCGGGGCGGGAGAGGCGACGGTTCTCACCTCTCCCGCCTGTGGGAGAGGTCGACGGCTAAGCCTGTGGGTGAGGGACGCCTCCTTCAGCGCGGCGCCATTCTCGTAGGTTGGGCTGACGCAGGAAGCCCAACATCCTTCACCACGCCCGCGTGCGGGAGCGGCGAACATCCTCACCTCTCCCGCCTGCGGGAGAGGTCGACGGCGAAGCCGGCGGGTGAGGGGAGCTTCAGTTGGCGCGGCGCCAGTCCGATGCGACCCTCACCCGTCCGCTGCGCGGCCGGCCTCTCCCGGAGCGGGAGAGGCGAAGCTCATTCACGATAGCGCCGAACCAAAAGCCAGTGCGCCTCACGCCAACCCAGGTCGACACCATCCGCGACACCGCCCGACGCTGTTTCGGGCAGGACGCCGACGTGTGGCTGTTCGGCTCGCGGGTGGACGATACGCGGCGCGGTGGTGACATCGATCTCTACATCGAGACCGACCTCGACACGCCGGAAGCCAGCTGGGACGCGGAGCGCCGCTTTCTCGGTGCGCTCTACCTGGCGCTGGGCGAACAGAAGATAGACGTGGTGGTGATGCGGCGGGGCGACCAGCGGCAGCTGCCGATTTTCGAGGTCGCGCGCGCACAGGGAGTCCACCTGTGACCCTGTCGCCCATGGAACTGCGGCTGCAGGCGCAATTCGAGCAGTGCGCGCGTTTGGTCTTACACGCGGCCGCAACGCGATTGGGCGGCTGATGGGTCGAAAAGAACGGATTCTCACGGCGCTTTTGGGAGCGAGAGCCGACGCCAGCACCGACTTTGCCGACTTGGTGTACCTTCTTGCGCAATTCGGATTTGTGATGCGAATCAAGGGTTCGCACCATATATTCTGGAAGGCCGGCGTGGACGAGATTCTGAACCTGCAGCCGGCAGGCTCAAAAGCCAAGCCGTACCAAGTGAAGCAGGTTCGCAATGTCATCATCAAGTACAGGTTGCATATGTAGCATGGGCGCCAAATACGAAATCATCATCTACTGGAGCGGCGAGGATCAGGCCTTTGTCGCCGAAGCGCCCGAACTGCCGGGTTGCATGGCCGACGGCGCGAGCTACCAGGAGGCCGTGGCGGCAATCGAAGTCGCGATCGACGAATGGGTCGAAACGGCCCGGCAGATTGGCCGCGCCGTCCCTGAACCCCGCGGTCGCCTGATGTTCGCCTGAACTCGCGAACACACCCTAGAACGAATCGCAGCGCATTCATCCGGAGAACCCTTGATGACCTTCCCCAACACGTTTGCCATCCGTCTACTCGCCGCCCTCGCGCTTCTAGCCTGCGCCAGCGTCGCCGGCGCCCAGGAAGCCGGCGCGGACTACCAGGTCAAGCCCGGCGACCTGCTGATCGTCTCCGTGTGGAAAGAGCCTGACCTCACCATGGAAGTGCTGGTGCGCCCGGACGGCAAGTTCAGCTTCCCGCTGGCCGGCGACGTGCAGGCCACGGGCCGCTCCGTCGAAGACGTGCGGCAGGACCTCATCAAGAAAATCGAGGGCTACATCCCGGATGTCGTCGCCACGGTGATGGTCAAGGAAATCGCCGGCAACAAGGCTTACGTGGTGGGCAAGGTCAACCGCCCCGGCCCCATCCTGATGACGGACGAAACCAACGTGATGCAGGCCCTGTCCTTCGCCGGCGGCACTGCGCAGTTTGCGGGGCTGAAGAAAATCCTCATCCTGCGCGGGCAGGGCGGCAGCCAAAGCGCCATCCCCTTCAACTACAACGAAGTGGAGAGCGGCGAGAACCTGGCGCAGAACATCGTGTTGCAGCCGGGCGACGTGGTGGTGGTGCCGTAGGCGACAGGACAGAGAACGTTGTTCTTCATGCGACGGTCGAACAGGGCACGGAACGGTGCGCGTGCCTGCGCCGCGCTTGCACCGCTGATGGCCGTTGCCGGGCAGGCGGCTTTGGCGCTGGACCTCTCGTTCCAGCCGCAGGTGCGCCTGGGCACCAGGGCTACTGATAACGTGCGGTGGAGTTCCGCAAACGAGGAAGCCGCGCTCGGCTTCGACAACGGCGGCGGAGCCGTCGTGAAAGTGGAGTCCATGGACTGGAAGTCGACCATCACCCCGAACTTCAATTTCCGCCGCTTCGCGATCGGGGAAGATCTGGATGCGGACGAATATGGCGCCAGGTCACAGCACCAGTGGCTGGCGACGGACCGCCTGCAGGCCGGCTTGAACCTCGACTACGTGCGCGACTCCACGCTCACGACGGAACTGGCGGACGCCGGCGCCAGGAACATCGTGTCGAACCGCGACACGCTGACGGCGCAGCCCAGCCTCACCTTCCTGGTGGATGACCGCACCTCCGTGAATGGCAGCTATCTCTACCAGGATGTCAGCTTCGACAACAGCGGCAACGGCCAGCTGGTGGACTTCACCTTCCAGCAGTTCACGCTGGGCGGCACGCACCTGCTTACAGACGACATCCGCCTGTTCGCCACCGCCTTCGCCAGCGAGTTCGAAACGCCGGACACCAATGGCAAGACGCGCACCTACGGAGGCCAGGGCGGCGCGGCCTACCAGTTCACGGAAGACTTCAGCGTGGAAGGCGCAGTGGGCTATGTCAGCAGCGACATCGAATTCCAGACCAGCTTCCTCGCGCTGGACCTGGGGCCGCCGCCACGCATCGTGCTGGTGACGGAGCAGGACGAGACCTCCACCAGCGGGCCCATCGCCAGCGCCAGTGTCCAGAAGAGTTTCGAGAATCTGCGCACCCGCCTCGACTACGTGCGGCGCGTGACGCCCAGCATCCGTGGCAGCCAGCAGTTGGAAGACGACATCATGGTGACGTTGGACCGTGACCTCAGCCGCGAGTGGCGGCTGGGGTTCCGGGGCGGCTACAACATGCGCAGCGCGGAGGGTGAAGACGTGGCGGTAGGCCTCAACCGGTTTCGCGTGGACGACCTCAACCGCGACCAGGCGATGGTGTCCGGTAACGTGTCTTACCGGTTCACGAACGAAATCTCGATGCGCGGCGAATACCGGTTTTCCTACAACACTTTCTCGAACGAGCTGCAGGACTCCGTATATAACCACAGCTTCTTCGTGACGCTGAACTACGACGGCGAACCGCGCTTCCTGCGCGGCTACTGATTACACAAGGCAACGAGCAGAACCAGGACCAAGCCATGGAAGAAGCCCTTACATTCCGCCCGAACTACGGCGAAGTCATCAAGCGGCGCCTGCCGCTGTCACTGGCGATAGGCCTGACCCTGCTGCTGCTGACCCTGGGGCTGGCCTTCGGCCTGCCGTCGGTCTACAAGTCGCGCGCGGTCATTCTGATTGAAGCGCAGGAGATCCCGCAGGACCTCGTGCGCTCCCTGGTGACGAGCTTCGCCGACCAGCGCATGCAGACCATCGCGCAGCGCGTGCTGACCAACGCGAACCTGGGCGAGATCATCCAGAAGTACGACCTCTACGCGGACATACGCGAGCGCGAAGCGCTGGAAACCGTGCTGGAGCGGATGCGCGGCGATATCAGCATGCTGCCAATCAGCGCCGACGTGGTGGACCCGAAGCAGGGGCGCGCCGTGCAGGCGACCATCGCCTTCGAGCTGGCCTACGAAAGCGAGTCTCCGCAAATGGCGCAGCGGGTGGCGAACGAGATTGCCAGCCTCTTCCTCAACGAGAACCTTAAACAGCGCACCGAGGCTTCGGCAGACACGCTGTCCTTCCTGAGCAGCGAATCCGAGAAGCTGCGCGACACCGTGGGTGAACTGGAAAGCAAGCTCGCGGAGTTCAAGAAGGGCAACGTGGAACGGCTGCCTGAACTCACCAACCTCAACCTCGAGCTGATGAACCGCACCGAAGTTCAGCTGAACCAGCTGGAAACCCAGCTGCAGTCCCTGCAGCAGCAGCGCGTGTACCTGGAGTCCGAACTGGCGCAGCAGAAGCCCAGCACGCAGATGATTTCGGAAACCGGCGAACGCATCCTGGGCCCGGCGGACCGGCTGAAGGTGATGGAAAGCGAGTTCACGCCGCTGGCCGCCCGCTACGGCGCGAACCATCCGGACGTGGTGAGCATGCGCCGCGAGATTGAAGCCCTGCGCGCGCAGGTGGGTGGCGGCAATGCCGGCAGCGAACTGTCCCTGAAATTGCAGCAGGCCCAGGCGGACTACGCCCAAGCCAGCAAGAAGTATGCGCCGGAGCACCCGGACGTGAAGCGCCTGGCGCGCGAAGTGGAATCCCTGAGGACCCAGCTGGCCGGCATGGGCAACGCGGCGCCAATGCCGGCGCCGGCAGCCACACCGGACAACCCGGCCTACATCCAGCTGCAGGCGCGACTGTCCGCGACGGATTCCGACATTGCCTCTGTGCGCTCACAGCAGGCGACCCTGCGCGCAAAACTTGCCGAACTGGAAGACCGCATCACCAACTCGCCCGAAGTCGAGCGCCAGTACCGCATGTTGATGCGTGACTACGAGATTGCCCAGGCCAAATACCAGGAGGTGCTGGCGAAGCGGCAGGAAGCGGAACTCGCCAGCAGCCTGGAAACCAAGCAGCGCGGCGAACGCTTCACGCTGATTGAACCGCCGATGATTCCGGAAGCACCTTCCAGCCCGAACCGCATGGCCATCGCGCTGCTGGGCGTTCTGCTGTCCATGGCCTGCAGCGTGGGCGGCGGCGCGCTGGCTGAGAACCTGGACTCCAGGATTTACGGCCGCACCGGGGTGTCGCGGCTGCTGGGCGTGCCGCCCCTGGCCGTCATCCCGAACCTGGACGCAACGGTGAACAGGGCCTGGTACCAGGGCGCGTGGCTCAAGCTGGCGGCGGCGGCGCTGGTGCTGGCCCTGCTGGGCGTGCTGGTCATACACCTGACGATGGGCCCGCTGGACGTCTTCTTCTTCCGCGCGCTGCGCTTCGTGGGCCTTTCGTAGGCAGCCAGCGCGCAAAAATCCCTGGTGCTCCCGTGAGGGGGCGGTAAACGGCCCAAAGCAGGCGGTGGATCAATGGAACGAATAAAGCAGGCACTGGAAAAAGCGAAGGCGGAGCGTGGCACACAGGAAGGCCCCGCCGGATACGCGGCACCCGCACACGCCGCGCCGCGTGGTGACGGGCCGCCCCTGGCCGAGACCACCATCCAGTATTCGCAGACCAAGATAGCGCAGCTGGACCCGCGCCACCTGCAGGCCATGCACGTGATCTACGGCGACGCGGACCGTGTGGGCCTCACGGCCTACAAGATGCTGCGCACCCAGGTGCTGCAGCGGATGACAGCCCGCGGGTGGAACGCCCTGGCCGTGACCAGCCCCGCGCCGGAGGACGGCAAGACGCTGACGGCCATCAACCTCGCCATCAGCCTCGCGCGTGAACTGCACCAGACCGTGCTGCTGGTGGACATGGATCTCCGCAATCCCAGCATCCATCGGTACTTCGGCTTCAAGCCGGCGCAGGGCATCGGTGACTACCTGCAGGGCAGGGCGCCGATGAGCGATGTGCTGGTGAACCCCGGCATCGAGCGCCTGGTGGTGATGCCGGGGCGCAACGCGATAGAGAACTCCTCCGAAATCCTGGCCTCCCCGGCGATGGGCAGCCTGGTGCAGGAACTGAAGACGCGGTACCCGTCGCGCATGGTCGTGTTCGACATGCCGCCGGTGCTGTCCGCGGATGATGCGCTGTCTTTCGCGCCCTTCGTGGACGCCTTCCTGCTGGTGCTGCGTGACGGCAAGAACACCAGCAAGGAACTGGAACACACGATGGAGATCATGAAAGAGGCGACCATCATCGGCACGGTGCTGAACGCTTCAGACGAAAAGATCTCCCCGTACTACTAGCCGCCATGTACGAGAAACACTTCGGTTTCCGCGAGCGGCCCTTCGCACTGAGCCCGGACCCGGCGTTTCTCTACCGCAGCCGCAAGCACGGCATGGCCCTGACCATGCTGGAATACGGGCTCGTCAACGACGCGCCCATCATCGTCATCACCGGTGAAATCGGCGCCGGCAAAACCACGCTGATCCGCCAGCTGCTGAACCAGATGGACGACCGGACCTCTGTCGGCCTCATTTCGAATACCCACAAGGCTTTCGGCGAACTTATCCAGTGGGTGGCCATGGCCTACGGGCTGCCCCATGAGGGCCGGGACAAGGTGTCGCTCTACCGGGCTTTCGTCGATTTCCTGATAGCGGAGTACGCGAAGGGTAAGCGCACGGTGCTGATAGTGGACGAAGCCCAGAACATGGACGCGGAGACGCTGGAGGAGCTGCGCGTGATCTCCAACATCAACGCGGACAAGAACCTGGTGCTTCAGCTGGTGCTGGTGGGCCAGCCCGAGCTGCGCGATACCCTGCGTCTGAAGCGGCTTGAGCAGTTCGCGCAGCGCATCGCGGTGGACTACCACCTGGATGCCCTGGACTTCAAGGAAGCGCGCGAGTACATCCAGCACCGGCTGGAATTTGCCGGCGGCAGCAAGAACATCTTCCAGCCGGACGCCATCCTCGAAATATTCAAGCATTCGGAAGGCGTGCCGCGCCTCATCAACTCCCTGTGCGATACAGCGCTGGTGTATGCCTTCGCCGAAGGCCGGCAACGCGTAACGGGCAAGCTGGTGATGGAGATGATCGAGGAAAAGAAAGCAAAGAACCTCTTCGGCGCGGGGAAGCTGCGTTACGCCGAGGAAACGGAACAAGGATCGCCAGAGTCATGACCCAGGAAAGAATGAAAATCGTGCTGGTGGCGGGCGCCCGCCCCAACTTCATGAAGGTGGCCCCGATCATTCGCGAGTTCAGGAAGCACGAAGACGTCTTCGACTGGCGGCTGGTTCACACCGGCCAGCACTACGACCATGGCATGAGCGACGTGTTCTTTGAAGAACTGGGCATCCCGCAGCCGCACTTTCACATGGGCGCGGGTGGCGGCAGCCACGCTGAGCAGACGGCGCGGATCATGATCGAATTCGAGAGGTACTGCGCCGAAGAAAAGCCCGCGCTCGTCATGGTCGTTGGGGACGTTAATTCGACCTTGGCGTGCTCAATTGTTGCCAAGAAACAAGGATGCCGAGTGGCTCATGTGGAAGCAGGCCTTAGAAGCGGCGATATGAGCATGCCAGAAGAAATAAACCGAATCGTTACCGACTCAATCTCAGATCTCTTTTTCGTTACCGAACCTAGTGGTCAAAGCAACTTGCTCAAGGAGGGGCACTCGGAGCGAGATATTTTCTTCATCGGTCACGTAATGATCGACAACCTTTTTTTTCAATTAAGGCGTCTGAATGAAGAAGGCGCGAAAAGCCTGGAAACAGATTCTCTAAAAAAACGGTACGAACGTTACGGCGTAGTGACGATGCATAGACCTGCTAACGTGGATCACTATCCTACGCTCAAGGGAATTGTCGATGCTTTGAACGAGATCTCTCAGACCCTTCCGCTCATATTTCCCATCCATCCAAGGACAGCGGCAAACCTGGAGAAGTTCAGTCTTAAGACGAGCGACCGAATCGAACGCCTCAGCCCGCTACCATACATGGAGTTCTTGAATCTCTGGAAGGATGCACTAATTGTTTTAACGGACAGTGGAGGGCTCCAAGAAGAGACCACCGCGCTTGGCATTCCATGCATTACGATGAGGAGCAATACTGAGCGCCCGGTAACAGTGTTAGAAGGCTCTAACATCATCGCAGGAACGAACCCCCAAGAAATCCTCAGGCTGACATTGGAGACGATTCATTCACCCCCAACTCAAAAGCGACGAATTCCTGAGTTCTGGGATGGGAATGCGGCGTCAAGAATGATGACTGTGCTTATCCCTGCCGGTGGTCAGAATTGAAGCAGCTTGGTCCCGCCCTGTTCCGACATGAACGACTAATCCACTGTTTAATAAATGTCGAAGCGGTTGAATACCTGATTCGAAACCAATAGGAACCCTTCGCGTGGTCGGCAGAAAAGTTCGTGTTGCCGTTTTGACAAACATAATTCCGGAATATCGCCGGGATTACTATCTAAGGCTTTTCAACGATGGTCGCCTTGACATAACGGTTTACTGTCAATCGGCAATACCTGGAATGAATCTTCCGTCCGTCCACCGTGAACTAGGCAATCAGGTCGTAGAGGTCCCGTTTCACGGTGCAAAACGCGAAGCTTTCGGTTGGCAAAATTTGCCTTGGCTAGAGCTATTGCGCGGATACGATGTCTATTTTGTGCTTGGTAATCCTCGAGTGTTTTCGAACGTCCTCATTTCTCTCTTATTGCTTCTGATAGGCAGAAAGGTAGTCATCCAAGGCCAACTTCACACCAGTGGAAGCGTTAAGTTCCTGGAGAATCTTCGTCTGCTTTGGTGGCGCGCGTTTCAATACATTTACTTGTATAACGATCATGAGGTATTGGCCCTAGCCGAGAGAAAGGGGTTCCAGAAAAAAATAATCGTAGGAATGAACAATGGCCTGAACCAGGAATTAATTGAGGCAGCCATAAAGATATGGCCGGCGGATAAACTCGGTGCTTGGCAGAAAGCTAAGAATCTTGACGGAAAAATCGTGGTGCTTTCATGCGCACGCCTCGAACCGAAGAATCGGTTCAATCTTATGGTTGAATGTCTACCGAAACTGACCAAGCTTCAGCCTAATTTGTTGTGGTGCGTGATTGGTGACGGCCAAGAGCGGGATGCGCTTCATGCCGCGGCTGAAGAGTTGGGCATGAGAAATTCGGTCTGTTGGTTAGGTGCGGTTTATGATGAAAAAGACCTCGCACCTTGGTTTCTCAGTGCAAAGGCGTTTGTCCATCCTGGATCTATTGGGCTCAGTCTTCTACATGCCTTCGGATATGGGTTGCCCGTAGTTACGCATGATAAGTCGGAGCAGCATATGCCCGAATATGCAGCACTCGAAGTAGGAAAAAACGGATATGTCTATGAATTCGGTGACGCGCAAGACTTGATACGGTCACTTCTCCGGACAATCTCGGAGTCTGCGAAGTTAAGTGATTGTGCCAAGCAGACTGCAGTTGAACGATTCAACACGCGCATCATGGCCAAGCGATTCGGCGAGATGTGCATGACGGCAGCAGAGCGCGATACCGGGGGAAAAGCGGAATCATGTGTTTAGCGCGGCTGAACATCGATATTTGGATGAGAGAGTGTGCGCGGCACGATAAGAGTGCCAGCGTGCGGCACTTGCGCAGCAGTATCGAAGGCATCAAACGTGGCCTGTCCTTCAAATGAAAAGGGTTGGAATCAATAGGCTTTCGGCGCGCCCGGGATGCGTCGGTGGAAGCGAGTATTATTTCGTCCGCCAGTTGCTTGGGTTAGGCAAATTGACCCACGATTTTGACGTGGCTGCGTATGTGCTGCCTGGTTTCGCAAAGTCTAACCCCGAACTCGCTGGCCGGCCGCATGAGCCGCAGCGAGTACTCGCGCGATCGCCAATGGAACGCCTTTCAGGCGCTGTGCGTCTGAAGTCATGAAGACGCGATCCTCAGTTTCGGACACGGCTGCTTTCGGGCTGTGGAGCCATGATTTCAGCATGGTGACGGGACAGGCCTTCGTTACCGCACGTGCCGCGGCGCTGATGCGACAGCGGCAGGTTTGCGAGTTCATCTACCGCGGGCCCGGCCTGGCGATGCTTCAGACTTGGCTGCGCTGCGCGGTCGGCTTGTGGTCGGCGGTATTGCGCAACCGTGTGAAAACGCTCTATCTAGTGTGCTCGCGCTCCAACGCGGGATTCCTTCGCGACCTGCCGGCCTACTTGGTGACCTTCTTCGGGGTTCGAGTACTGGTCCACGCCCACGGCTCGGACATCGTCGACCTGATGCACCGTCCGCTGTGGGGCGCATTCGCTCGCAGCCTGTTGAAGCGCTGCGAACTTATCGTGCCGTCCGCGCACCTGTTGCAGCCGTTGACAGCATGCGGCATCGCGAGGCTTCATCTGTGCGAAAACTTCGCGTTCGGTGTGCAGCCCAGTGCCGCGGACGGCGGCTGGGCCTCTCCACCGGGATCGCACAACGCCGGCCTGAGCGTGCTGTGGAACTCGAACATCCTCGCCAGCAAGGGCTTCTTCGCCGTGGCCGGAGCCGTGGAAATGCTGCATCGCGACGGGCGCGCGATCAAGCTGGTTGCCATCGGTTCGCCCATGCCAGACTGTGAAATGTCGATCGAGCAGGTTCGACAGGTATTGAACAGTCTCAGCGGCCGGCCCTGGATCGAACTGCGCGGGCCGGTCGGTCGCGAAAGTTTGACCCGACTGCTGAACCAGGCCGATGTCGTCTGTCTGCCGTCTCGCTACGTGTCCGAATGCCAGCCCCTCGCGGTGATCGAAGCGATGTGTGCTGGCCGGCAGCTCGTCGTATCGAACTCCCCGGCGCTGTCGGCCACCGTTGGCGACTACCCGTGCGAGATCGTCGAGTCGATCGATGCCGCCTCGGTGGCGGCAGCGCTGTCGCGGCTGTCACCTTCACACCCAGGGAGGCGGGCGCTGGAGCACGGCGCGGCCGCGGCCCGCGCCCGCTTCTCGGCGGAACGCTTCGACCGCGTACTCGCCAGCATTCTGGACGGCGCCGGGTCCGGCACCCCGGTAGATGCGGACCGGCCCGGCAAGGCATCGTCCATTGCGCGGAAAACAGCATGAACAGAATCTCCCATACCCTCTGGCTGGTTAGTGGGCGATGCAAGATTGTGCGTCCAGGCCGAGTTCCGGCAGCCGACCGTGATGGACTCATCAAAATGGCGCTTGGCGTTGCATTCCCAAGTGAATATGAGGGATCGGGTGCCCCTGCGCTTGAGGCAATGGCCCTCCGAACGCCACTAATTTCAAGTGCCTGCGGAAGCCTTCCGGAGGTGGTTGGTAACGCTGGACTTGTGCTGCCACTGGAAGGTGATGCATGGGCACATGCCCTGGAGAATGTAGGAGCGCGGCGTAGCGAGCAAATTGCCTCTGGACGCCAGCGTGTCCTCGAATACTCTACGCAAAAAAGCGCAGAAGAACTTTTAGCGGGCTATCGCTTGGCACTCGCATGAGGGCGGCGTTTTGACGTCGGAAGGCGAAAACGTTCGCCCGCGGCCAATGAAAGGTGCAAGGGTGCGAAGAGTATTGTTTGTCAATCGGTTCTTCTGGCCAGACCAGTCCGCCACCTCTCGTGTGCTCACTGACCTGGCGTTTCACATTGCCGCACTTGATGAGTTTGAGGTTCATGTCGTCTGTTCGCGCCATCTGTATGAGGATCCGGCGGCGAATTTGCCCGCAGAAAGCAATGAAGCCGGAGTAGAGGTCCATCGTCTATGGACAACACAATTCGGCCGCGGGAACCTCTTCGGTCGAAGTACAGATTATTTGACGTTTTATTTCTCGACGTTGATATGGCTGCTAGCTAACTGTAGCTACGGCGACGTTGTTGTGGCCAAAACCGACCCTCCCCTCATATCAGTCGTTGCGTGGTTTGCTGCACGGATAAAACGCGCGACGCTTGTCAATTGGCTTCAGGACTTGTTCCCAGAGGTTGCGCGTGCGCTGGGCGTGAAGCTTGTGCAAGGCGCCATTTTTTCCTTGCTCTTCGAGCTTAGAAACAAAAGCTTGCGCGCCGCAACTGTGAATGTAGTCATAGGCAAAGCAATGGAAGCGCGTGTCAACTGTTTGCTTGCTGGGCGCTCATCAGTTGAAACAATTGAAAACTGGGTGCAAGGAGACGCCGTCACTTCAGTGCCGCATGAATACAACGAGCTGCGCAAAACGTGGGGGTTGAATCCATATTTTGTTATTGGATATTCAGGAAACTTAGGTCGAGCACATAACTACCAAACAATAGTGGACGCTGCCGAGCAATTGCGCGACTTATCGGATTTACGCTTTTTGATCATCGGTGGGGGGGCGTCAGTCGATAAGCTAAAAAGCGAGCTACGCACTCGCAATCTAGGTGGGTTCATTTTCAAGCCATACCAGTCCGAAAAGCGTCTTAGTCAGAGTCTTTCTGCTGCGGATGTTCATTTAGTGACTCTACTATCCGAAGCTGAAGGGTTGATAGTGCCAAGCAAGATTTATGGAATTTTAGCGGCGGGAAGACCAGTGATATTCGTGGGGCGAATTGATCAGCAACTCTCAAATTTGATATCCACGCATAAATGCGGCGCTCAGGTAGCCGACTGGGACCAAGGACGAAGCCTTGCGCAATTTCTTCGTGACTTATATGAACGCCGTGACATGGCACGCGCGATGGGGATCTCGAGTCGAAAACTATTCGAGGAAAACTTCGCTTCTCAGTACTCTCTTAAAAAATGGGAAGACTTGTTTCGTGCTCTCTCCTAACGAGCATTTAATTCGCCATCTCGTGTACAGCAGAGATGAGTAACATCTTTGGGTTTTGACAATTTCTCAACCGACAATGACCAGCCAACTTTCGAATGTGGCGATGACTGCAAAGCGACCAGTGAGAATGCCATCCTTGAGATCGTTAATGCCGATTGAAAACAGTATGGCATTGCGCTTACTTGTCGTTCGAATTCTAGGGGCGGGCGCGTCCTTTCTCGTTGGGCTGTACATAGCTAGGCAATATGGTGCCGAGACTTCGGGAGCTTATTATCTGTTTCTGGCGATCACTACAGCTGGCGCAATGCTGTCGAGGCTAGGTCTCGATGGCGCCTTGACGAAGTCCTTCTCAAAGGCTCTATCTAATCAGAAGCGCGCTCAGGCCAATAGCATTTGGCTCTATTGCAGCGGAATTACAATTCTCTTGGCTTTGACTATCTCTGCTGGCATCGGAATATGGGGAGAACCCATTCTAGCTCGGACTCTGGGGGCAGAGGCAAGCTCCTTCAAAATTTGTCTCATGCTGTGCGTGCCGTTCATGGCGCTGCAAAACATCAACTTTGGTGCCCTAAGGTGTTTGCACTGTCAGACAACCGCTGTTGTTCTGGAAACTGTGCTGACGCCAGCTACTACTATCACGCTTTTGGTGTTCGAACTGCTCAAGCCATTGGGCAGTGCTGGTCTCCATGTCGTTTCAGCTTTTGTGATTGCTTGCGCAATCACAAGTTCTACGGCGGCTATTGCGGTTGCGCGTAAGCTTTCCTGGAGTGATGGCATCGGCGGCGTTCCGCAACGAGCCATGTGGCGGGTCGCGCAGAATCTTCTGTTGATTTCCCTGATTGGGCATCTTACTGAGTCAGTCTCTACGTACGTGCTCACTGCGTACGCGACCCTCGAGCAAGTGGGTATTTTTAATTTGTGCCTGCGGCTCGTGATCCTTACTGGGCTTGCTGTTTCTGTAACTGATGGAATTAACGCTCCAAAGTTCGCCGTTCTTTTTGAGCAAGGAAAGCTTCGAGAAATTGAGTTGCTTGCGAGCAAAGCGATGGCCTTTAACCTACTGTTTGGCGCAGGTCCCCTACTTTTTATGTTTGCGTTTCCGTCCTGGACCTTGAGTCTCTTCGGGCAGGGCTTTGTTCCTGGCGCAACCGCATTACGAATTCTCGCGCTGGGTCAGTTAGGAATGCTTGCCTGTGGGTCGGTGGGGTACTTGCTGCTTATGGCCGGCAAGGAGCGCGCTGTTCTGCGCTCGTGGATATGTAGTCTTGCTCTTCAGGTGTTTGTTATTGGCTTAACTCTTCAAGAATACGGGGCAGAGGCGGCTGCATTAGCATGGACTGCCGCGCTGCTTCTGAGAAACGCGTTCGCCGTGAAAGTAAGCGCACGCGAAGTAGGGGTCAGGCTTAGGCTGTTTGCCTGGCTTCGCGATTAATCTGGCGAAGTCTCGGCCAAAGCCGTGCTGAAAAGGTTCTGATATGGATGTGAATAACAATTTGCGGGTCAATAGCATCCCAGTGATGCTGGTATTGCCGTTTATTAGTATTTTTTTCGATTCCCTTATTAATTACTTCCTAGTTAGAAGCGGTCCGCCCTTGCCGGTTAATTTCTTTTCGCTCCTTCTAATTCTGGGGGCGCTATTTAAGTACGGCCTAAAAGTTCTCCCGATCAAGTCCGTATTTACCTGGTGGATGACTTCAATCTCGCTATCGTTCGTGATCGGTATTTTGACAGCACCTGATATTGGTCTTATTAGAATAAATCAGGCACTGGGCATGCTCGCCGCTTATTTCGGCGGCTATTTGGCCTTCAGGTGGCTTTCGAGCGAGGACTGGATTGCGAAGCTTTTTATATCGATAGTTGGTGTGTACGTCGTCGTATGTTTGCTCGCGTTGTGGAAGGCGGCACCAAACTACTTCCCATTAGATGTTGAATACTGGTCCCTAGAAGGAGTCCCACAGCCTCGGCCGGCGGTGACAACCAATCAGAATTTCCAAATTTTCTACTTATTTCCTTGCGCCGTATTAATCGCGCTGCCATTCAAAGCAATCCGGTTTTTATTCGTAAGTATTTTAATTATTTCGACCTATTACATTCTTGCGCAAGTTCAAACGCGGAGCGGAGTGGCGGCATTTGCTGGGGGCGTCCTGTTGGCAGCTGTCTCTCCTTTGTGGACGCCTGAATTGGGACGCAAGAAAATATTGTTTTTTATTGCGGTGGGAGTCAGTGGGCTGTTTTTTGTTGCGCCAATAATTCTGAGCTGGGCTGAGCTACTCCTGTACCGCTTTTCGAATGATGACTATGGGACGGGGCGCGGTCGCTTGATTAGCTTTCTTTACCTGTTTGAGCACCTATGGGACCCCATGTGGTGGTTGCCGCGGGGAAGTCAGGAGTTTATCGATCGAACGGGGGATTTCGCCCACTCGAATATTACGTCCATGTTTCTGAATGGTGGACTTCTTGGTCTTGCCGGATGGTTAGCTGTGGTGTGCTATCCGCTAATTGTTCTGACCAAAATGTTTCTTAAGCGGCAATTAGACTCAGCGGCCACGTTAGTTTGGTGTGCCTTGGTAATTGTTTGGGTTACGCAGATGTCGCTAGACGTGGCGGTTCAGAAATACATATGGATTTGGGCTGGGGCCGGTGTGGCCACAATGGAGAGGATTCAAAGAAAGCGAAAATTGGGTGAGCAAGCAACCTACAAAAGTAATTTGCGAGCAGGGAACAGAAACTTCGCCAATTTGATGCCATGAGTTTAAAAAAAATATTAATCGCTTGCTCCTCGCCTCCTGACCGAGATGGGGGAATTTGCTCGTATTCGAAAGAACTCACTGAGGCCTTGGTTCGCCAGGGGAAGGCGGTTTTTTACGCGTCGCCCAAGCCAAACGATTTTTCTTGGGTTAATGCGCACGCTTCCGGTTTCCTGGGTACGTCGCCGCGCGACGATCAGGCGGAGAGATGTCGGTCATTATTGAAGTTCATCTCAGATAACAAAATCGAGGCCGCTATCAATAATGACAATTCAGTTCTTCAGAGCGTGGCTCCGTGGCTAAATATTCCATTAATCGTGATCGGCCATATGGACCAGTTCTCTATTGCAACAGTTGCTTGTCATGAAAGTGATTGGGCGGACTATGTAGTTGCAATTTCCTACGACATGCGCAAAACGTTTATTGCGCGAGGCGTAGCCGCATATAAATGTCCTGTTATATACAACGGCGTGCGTGATCCGGGACTCAACGTGCGTGACCAGGCAACGCGACGTGCGTTACGCGTAGTATTCGTTGGAGACACCAAGCGAAAAGGCATGGATTTGGTTGCCTCAAGCCTTCGCATGAATGCTACGGCTTGGGATGGTATCGAGCTTAGTTGGTTTGGAAATATCCCGGAGAAGCTTGGGTCTAGCTTAAAGCAGGCGACACCCAGCCTACGACTTGAGGGGAAAGTGCCGCGTTCTGAGTTTGAAGAAGCACTTAAAAGCGCGGACATTCTGCTTCTTCCTTCGAGGGCGGAAGGCTGCCCCATGGCTATGCTAGAAGCAATTAGCAGGGGCGTGGTGCCGGTTGTCTCCGACGGTGTCGGCGCGATGCGATGGATGGTTGACAGTGGTGTAGATGGTTTCGTCTGCTCTCTCAACAATTGGCCTGCAGAGTCGCTTAATTGCCTTAAGTTCCTCAAGAGCAACCCAGACGTTTTGGCGGAAATGTCGTTAAAGGCTCGCGAGAGGTTCATTCGCCAATTCGATATCAGTTTTACGGCGGAGAAGTTGGTCACTCTTCTCAGCCGCCCGACTGTCCAAAGAATGATTAAGCCGGAGGTGATTCAGGTCCTGCGGTGGCACAGAACGCCAGCCGGCTCAGGAAAGGCGTCTCTATGGGAGAGATTCTGTTTTCGATTTGGGGTTAAGCGCATTGCGGGATCGTTATCACAGTGTGATTCGAATGTTCAGTAATAAAGCGCTCGTGGCGTGTGTTTTCTTATTGGGTAGTGCTTTTGCGCAAGCCAAAGAATTTATCGTTTATGACGCAACTCAATACGAACACAAACCAGATCTTAGGCGGTATGGCATCATGCCGATGCCCGTTCTATACGATCAGTGGGCATACAATGACCGATCGGCTAAGTACAAAAAGGAAAACCTGCCCGACCGTGCCATGCTAGCTGCTCGCGTAAAAAAAGAAGCGAGAAGTAGCGGCGTGATCGTGCTTGATTTTGAGTCATGGCCTGTTATGGGCTACTCAAATATGCCGTGGGTCATGTCTCGTAGCGCAGAAAAGTACGTAAATGTGTTGCGCTGGGTGAAAAGCGATGTGCCAAAAATTAAGGTCGGATTCTTCGGAATAGTTCCGCCCAGCGACTATCTTGCGACCATTGCAGAGCCTTCCAGTAGGCGGTACCAGCAGTGGATTAGAGATAATAATTTAGTTAAAGCAATTGCCAATGAAATAGACATAGCTTTTCCTTCGGTTTACACGTATTCCGCTGACAGGTCGTTATGGAAGAGGTCTTTGCGCGCCCAGGTTTCAGAAGCTCGGCGTTTGTTTGGGGGGGCGGTTTACGTATTCATTTGGCCTCAGTATTTCGACCATGCGCCGGCAGATCCTGAGCTTTGGCTAAAATATATGGACGGTGAATTTTGGCGCTTTCAACTAGACGAAGTGCGCGCTGTGGCCGATGGCGTGGTTGTCTGGGGCGGTTGGGATTTTGAGCGCAATAGGCCAGCAAAGTGGGATCCGAACGCCGCGTGGTGGCAAGAAACCAAGCGTTTCTCCGAGTCGAACAAGTTAAAACATCGTGAAAGCGTTCCAAAATAGGGTCGACCTAAAGTTCGAAGACTGGGAGAGCTTGAGGTACGTAGCCTGTAATTTAATCGGGCGAGGATGCGGCTGTTGTTGGTCGGGCGCGAGGTGTCAAAGTGGCAATAGCAACACGGTGTTGGCGGTGCTTCGTGCTCAAGTCTTATCAAGCCCCAGTGGCCGAATTCGCTTTAGCTCATGCTTGATTGGCCACAGAGGCAGGATTTAATGCTGCTCGACAGCGAGTTGGGAGAACCGCTTTGGTTTCTGCGGATGTGAAGACGACATTGATACGAAAGAATCATTCAGATAGGCGAGTAAGAAATTTTCATGGCCGGGGAATGCCTGCCATGCATGAGCGTTTCCTATGAAACCCGATGTTCCGCGTATTGCCAATGGCGAGTGGCGAATGGCGCCGGCGCTCTGGGGTGTGTTGCTGATAGGGATCATGCTTGCGATTGCGCTGTCGTTTGACGGCATCAGCTACATGATCGACTACTGGCTCGACCGCGAAGAATACAGCCACGGCATCCTCATTCCTTTCATCGCCCTCTACCTCATCTGGCAGAAGCAACCCGAACTTGCGCGTCTCCCGTTCCCCGGCGCCTGGTCCGGCCTTGCGCTCACGCTGATCGGGCTTGCCGTGTACTACGCCGGTGAACTCAGCTCCCTGTATACCATTGTCCAGTACGGCTTCCTTATTCTGCTCTACGGCCTGGTGCTGAGCCTCACCGGCTGGCGCGCCTTCGTCATCGTGGCGATCCCGCTGCTGGTGCTGAGCTTCATGATCCCGCTGCCGAATTTCCTCTACAACAACCTCTCGGCGAAGCTGCAACTGCTGTCTTCCGAAATCGGGGTGGCGGTCATCCGCGGCTTCGGCATCAGCGTGTTCCTGGAAGGCAACGTCATCGACCTCGGCACCTACAAGCTGCAGGTGGTCGAGGCCTGCAACGGGCTGCGCTATCTCTTCCCGTTGATGACCCTCGGCTTCATCGTGGCCTACCTCTACCGGGCGGCGTTCTGGAAGCGGGCGATCATTTTCCTCTCCACCATGCCCATCACGGTGCTCATGAACAGCTTCCGCATCGGGGTCATTGGGGTGATGGTCGACCGCTGGGGCCAGTCCATGGCGGAAGGGTTCCTGCACGACTTCGAAGGCTGGGTCATTTTCATGGCCTGCTTCGCGGTTCTGTTCCTTGAAATGTGGTTTCTTATGCGCATCACCGGGGACCGCCGCCCGCTGGTGGCGGTTTTCGGGCTGGAGGCGCCCACGGCGCCGTCCGCGGAAGAGGGCGTCCCACTGCAACGCAAGATTCCGCTGCCGTTCATTGCCTCGCTGGCGGTGCTGGGACTTGCCGTCGCGGCGGGTGCCGCGCTGCCGGAGCGCGTGGAGGTGGCCCAGCCGCGCAAGGAGTTCAGCGAATTCCCGCTCGCGCTGGGCAACTGGCAGGGCAAGGCGGAGCCGATGGAGCAGGTCTACATCGATGCCCTCAAGTTCACGGACTATGCCCTTGCAAACTACCAGGACGACGCCGGCCACGTGGTGAACTTCTACTCCGCCTACTATGCATCGCAGCGCAAGGGTGAATCCGTTCACTCGCCGCGCTCCTGCCTGCCGGGCGGGGGCTGGGAGATCCAGTCCCTGACCCAGCGGGACATTCCCGGGGTGGAGGTTGGGGGCGTGCCGCTGCGGGTGAATCGGGTGCTCATCAGCTATGGCGAGCAGAAGCAGGTGGTCTACTACTGGTTCCAGCAGCGTGGCCGGGTGATGACCAACGAATACCTGGTCAAATGGAACATGCTCGTGGATGCCATCGCGCGCAATCGAACGGACGGCGCGCTCGTGCGGCTGACCATTCCGCTCAGGGAGGGGCAGAATGTGGATGAACTGGATAACGCGCTGTCGCGCTTCGCCAATGACATAAGCGGGTTGCTCCCCGCTTACATCCCGAACTAGCCGTCCAGGGCGACCGGGGTGCTGGCCAGCCTGTCATTCATCGTGGCGATGTTCAGCACCATGTTGCTGATCCCGCCGCTCATGCGCATGGCCGTGCGCTTCAAAATCGTGGACCTGCCCGACCCCCGCAAGGTCCACGCCTTCCCGGTGCCGCGTATCGGCGGCATTGCGATGATTGTCGCCGCGGTGGCGCTGATCCTGCTGTGGGCGCCGCGTACCGATACCGTGCTGTGGTATCTGGCGGGCGTGGGGGTGATTGCAGTGTTTGGCGTCTGGGACGACCGCAGCCCGCTGAATTACCGCCTTAAGTTCCTGGGCCAGTTGCTGGCCACCCTGTGCGTGGTCCTGGGGGGAGACATTTCCATCCACTTCCTGCCTTTCCTTGGGGTGGAAGCCGTGCCCAACTGGGTGTCGATCCCCCTCACGGTGTTCGCCCTCCTGGGCATTACAAACGCGATCAACCTCGCCGACGGCCTGGACGGGCTGGCCGGCGGCACCACCTTCATCAGCATCGCCGTGATTGCGCTGCTGGCCTTTATGGCCGACGACGCCACGCTGCTGATGTTGTGCACCGCAATTTTGGGCAGCATCGTCGGTTTCCTGCGCTTCAATACCCACCCGGCCCAGGTCTTCATGGGAGACGCCGGCAGCCAGTTTCTGGGATTCTCCGCCGGGGTGCTGGTAATCATCCTGACCCAGCAGAGCAATCCGGCCATCAGCCCCGTGATTCCATTGCTTATCCTGGGCTTGCCGATTCTCGACACCCTGCTGGTGATGGGGCAGCGCATTTACGAGGGGCGCTCGCCCTTCAAGCCGGACAAGAACCACATTCACCATCGGCTGCTCGCGCTGGGCTTCGACCAGTACGAAGCGGTTGTGGTGATCTATGCGATCCAGGCGGTGATGGTCACCAGCGCGGTGCTCATGCGCTATGAATCGGATGTCCTGAACGCGATCTGGTTCGTGGCGCTGTGCGCGGCCGTGCTGCTGCTCTTTCGTATCGCGAACCGTGCCGGCTGGAAGGCCCACGGGCGCCACCACCAGGCTACCCAGTCCGCGCTGGCGCGCATGGCGGAACGCATCAAGCGCACAGGGTTGCTGGTGCGTGGGCCACTGCTCTATCTAGGGGCGGCGATTCCCGGTTACCTGCTCTACGTCATCTGGCAGTGCAAAGGCGTCCCCCAGGACGCCGCGATAACACTGTCGGTCCTGCTGGCGATCGCCATCGCGCTGTTGTTCGCCTATCGCTATCGACCTTGGATAACGGTGGTAGACCGCACCGTGATTTGTACCACCATCACGGCGGGGGTGTATTACGGCGTTGAAGCATCGCCGGGGGAACAGGCCCGGACAATTGAAAACGCCGTGTTCGTGGGCCTGGTCATCGCGATCATCCTCTTGTATCGCTATTCGAAGAGCCGCAGCTTCAAGGTTTCCTCGATGGACTTCCTTGTCATCTTCGCGGTGATGGTCCTGCCCAACCTGCTTGGCCAGGACATCGCGCAGACCCGGCTCAGCGAGGTCGCCACCAAGGCGGTATTGCTGTACTACGGTGTGGAATTGGCCATCTCTCAGTTACCAGGGCGTACCCGCTGGGTGAGGGTGGCGATGGCGAGTGTGCTGGCCGTGTTCGTGGCGCGGGTGCTCCTGGTCCAGGTGTAAGCAGACAGGCAGCGCGGCGCTCGCCCCGCGCGGGCTTGCATGAAAAAATGGCGGCATCACGCCAAGGATCCGGAGCCTTTCGAGTGAAGAAGAAAACAGCCCTCATCACCGGCGTCACCGGCCAGGACGGCGCTTATCTCTCCGAGTTCCTGCTGAAGAAGGGCTACGAAGTCCACGGCATCAAGCGTCGCTCGTCCAGTTTCAACACGGGCCGCATCGACCACATCTACCAGGACCCGCACGAGAAGGGGCGTCATTTCGTACTGCACTACGGGGACCTCACGGACGCCACCAACCTCATCCGTATCGTGCAGCAGGTGCAGCCGGACGAAATCTACAACCTCGCGGCCCAGAGCCACGTGGCGGTGTCCTTCGAAACGCCGGAATACACCGCGAACTCCGATGCCCTTGGCACGCTCCGGCTGCTGGAGGCCATCCGCATCCTGGGCCTCGAGAAGAAAACGCGTTTCTACCAGGCGTCCACCAGCGAGATGTTCGGCAAGGTGCAGGAGATTCCGCAGAAGGAAACCACGCCCTTCTACCCGCGCAGCCCGTACGGGGCGGCGAAGGTCTACGCGTACTGGATAGTGGTGAACTACCGCGAGGCCTACGGCATGTTCGGCTGCAACGGCATCCTGTTCAATCACGAGTCGCCCATCCGGGGCGAGACCTTCGTTACCCGCAAGATCACGCGCGCGGTGGCGCGCATCAGCCTGGGGCTGCAGGACTGTCTCTATCTCGGCAACCTCGATTCCCTGCGCGACTGGGGGCACGCCCGCGATTACGTGAAAGCCATGTGGCTCATGCTCCAGCAGGACGAACCGGACGACTACGTGGTGGCCACCGGCAGGCAGATCTCCGTGCGCGATTTCGTGAACGCCGCGTTTCGGGAGGTCGGCATCGAAATCGACTGGCGCGGCAGCGGCGTGCACGAACAGGGCGTGGACCGGGCGAACGGCCGCGTGCTGGTGCAGGTGGACCAGCGCTATTTCCGTCCGACGGAAGTGGACACCCTGCTGGGGGACCCCGGTAAGGCCAAGGCGAAGCTGGGGTGGGAAGCGGAAACCCCGCTCGAAGATATGGTGCGTGAGATGGTCGAGGAGGACCGGCGCGATGCGGAGAAGGACGAACTCTGCAAGCGGGAAGGCTTCCGGGTTTTCGACTATTACGAATGAGGCAGCCGCGCGACGAGGCCGGTGACAACCGCGCCCGGGTCTATGCCGGGCCCTTCGCAAGGCGGGAATGAACAACATGGACCTGGATTCCAAAATCTTCATCGCAGGCGCGCGCGGCATGGTCGGCTCGGCCATCGTGCGGGCCCTGCAGGCGCAGGGTCATCGCCGCCTGCTGACGCCGGGTCGCGACAGCCTGGACCTTAAACAGCCCGCTGCCGTAAGCGATTTCTTCGCGCGCGAAAAGCCGGACCACGTCTTCGTGGCGGCGGCGAAGGTGGGCGGCATCCTCGCGAACAACAGCTACCCCGCCGACTTCCTGTACGACAACCTGATGATCGAGGCCAACGTGATCCACGCCGCGCACGAAGCGGGCGTGCGCAAGCTGCTGTTCCTGGGCAGCACCTGCATCTACCCCAAGCTTGCGCCGCAGCCACTCAAGGAGGAATACCTGCTGTCCGGGCCGCTCGAACCCACCAACGAGTGGTACGCGGTGGCGAAGATCGCGGGCATCAAGCTGTGCCAGGCCTTCCGTCGCCAGCACGGCTGCCACTTCATCTCCGGCATGCCCACCAACCTCTACGGTCCGAACGACAATTACGACCTGCAAAGCTCACACGTGATGCCGGCGCTGATCCGCAAGTTTCACGAGGCGAAGGTGCGCGGGGAGCCGACGGTCACGATCTGGGGGTCCGGCAAGCCGCTGCGCGAGTTCCTGCACGTGGACGATTGCGCGGAGGCCTGCGTCTTTCTGATGCGCCACTACGACGGAGACGAGCACGTGAACATCGGGGTGGGGCAGGACCTGAGCATCCTGGCTCTCGCGCAACTCATCGCGGGCGTGGTCGGCTACTCCGGGGAACTGGTGTTCGACGCCTCGAAGCCGGACGGCACGCCGCGCAAGCTCGTGGACACGACGAAGATCAACGCCCTTGGCTGGCGCCCGCGAATCGGCCTGGAGGAGGGCGTGCGCATGGCGTACGCGTGGTTCAGGGAGAATGTGGCGACGGTTTGAAATAATGCTCCGCGCAAGCGAGCTAAGACCTTCGCCTCTCCCGCACCGGGCGAGGCCGCGCGCAGCGCGGGTGAGGGGGCTTTAGGATTGGCGCAGCGCCGGCTGACGCGACCCTCACCCCCCCCCTCTCTCTCGCGCGGGACAGGGGGCAAGATTGAGCCCGCACTCGGGCGAAGGGCATGATCTAATCTGTCCGGTACGCGGGCGCAGCGCGCACGATCTTCGCCTCTCCCGCTGCGGGAGAGGCCGCGCGCAGCGCGGGTGAGGGCGGTTTCAGATTGGCGCAGCGCCGGCTGACGCGCCCCTCACCCCCGCCCTTCCCCGCGCGCGGCAGAGGGGGCAAGAATGCTCTCTGTCCCGCACTTGGGCGAGGGGCAAGAACGAGCCTGTCCCGCACCTGCGACGGGAGCTCGTCAAAACGCACAGGAGTCCAGCGCATGGGCGCAAAAACAGGCCGTAACGATCCTTGCCCCTGCGGCAGTGGCAAGAAAGCCAAGCACTGTCACGGCGCGGACCGGCCGGCGGTCGTCCAGGATAATTTTGTCGACGGGCAGGGCGCCGTGGCGACGGCCTTCCGCTGGCTGGAGCAGCGCCACGGCGACGCGATGCGCGAGTCTTTCATGGGCTTCCTGCTCGACGACCTGTGGCCGGAGCAGGCGCCGGCGCCGGAGACCTTCGACAACGCATTCCTCACCGAAGTGTCGGAATACCTGCAGGCGATATGGCTGGCCAGCTGCGATCTCGAAGCAGGGCACCGCCGGTATCGCCGCGTGATTGACCTCGTCTGCGCGCCGCACGGCGCGCCATTGACGCAAGGCCAGCGCAACTATCTGCGGCAACTGGGCACGCAACCACTGCGGCTGTATCGCGTCATCGAGGCGGCCGGGGAGGAGACCTGGCGGGTGATGGATGCGATCGATCTCACGCTGGACCCGTTCGTGGCGCGAATCCCTGGCGCGGAAGGCATCAAGCCGGGAATGATGATGGCCGGGCGCGCCCTCGATGTGAACGGCTCGCTGGCGCTGACGGAGGACATGCTCCACTTCCCCGCCCCCCATGACCTCCGAATCCTGAACCTGGTGAGCGACCTGGCCGCCCAGGACTACAAGCACGAGAGTGAACGCGACTTCGACATCGAAATCGAAATCGCCGCGTTGTGGCTGGAGATGGTTCTTGCGCATGCGGTCGCCCACATCGCCGACCAGCACGCCAGCCGCGACGGCAACCCGGACCTGCTCTTCATCACGGACCATTACCAGGTCCTAGACGACGCGCGGCTCGTCAGCACGCTGAACGACTGCCCCGCGCTCGATCACCAGACCGGCCCGGGTTGGTTGCTGCTTGCCGGGGACGCGGACGCTCCCGAGGACATCGAACTCGAAATCCTGCGCGGCGCGCGACCAGACAGGCTCGAGGTGCAGTACGCCTCACAGGCCGCGGCCGACGCGGGGCGCCCCTGGTTCGAAAACCTGGTTGGCGATGCCGTGCGCTATCTCACGCGCGAGATCTCGGAGCCCGGCGCAATGCTCGACGATGAGGTCATGCGGGAGATCGAGTCGCTGCCCAGCGGTGCGCTGGAACAGCTGCTCGATGGCGGGCTGCTCGAGCTTTTCAGGCAATGGCCCGACGAGCCCCACCCGGCGCTCGGCGGGAAGACCCCACGCGAGGTGGTCCGGACCAGCGCTGATGTGCCGCAGGTGAAGGGCTTGCTGCTCGCCATCGAGGAAGAGGCCGCGACGCTCGCGCGCGAGCAGGGGCTTGCGCCGCTGTCGTGGCAATTCCTGTGGGACGACCTGGGGCTGAAGCGTTAGCGGCGTCGGCCAGGCCGTGCCGGCCGTCGCGGCGGCTTCCCCTGAATCTTGCCGACAGCCCCTTTTGCGCGAGCCTGTTACAGTCTTTTAACAATATGACCGGTAAAATCCGGTTTCCAGCCCGCACTGCAGGATTCGACATGCGTTTCAAAAAAATTGCGTTCATGCTCCTGGTCGCTTCGCTCGCCGCATGCGGGGGCGCGGAAGACCGCAAGGCCGCCTACATGGAAAAGGGGCAGGCCCTGTACGACGCCGGCGACTATGACAAGGCGCGGCTGGAGTTCAAGAACGTCCTGCAAATCGATCCCAAGGACATCCCGTCGCGCTACATGCTGGCGCAAACGCTGGAAAAGCTGCAGGACTGGCGCGGCGCGGCGGGCCATTACCTCGGCATCATCGAGGCGGACCCGACGCACCGCGAAGCCCTGTCCCGCATGGGCCAGATTTACCTCCTGGGCCGCAACGCCGAGGAAGCCGGCAAGCTTGCGGACAAGCTGCTGGCGCTCAACGCGCAGGATCCGGACGGCCTCACGCTCCGGGCCGGCATCAAGGCGCTCAACAAGGACGTCGACGGCGCGCTCGCGGACGTCAAGGCGGCGCTGGAGGCGCAGCCCGGCCATGTGAATGCGTCGGCGCTCCTCGCGTCCCTTTACCTGCAGACCGGCAAGCCGGACGAGAGCATCGAGGTATTGAAGACGGCGCTGGAAAAGGATCCGAAGAACACCACGGTGCAGGCCCTGCTGGCGCGGGTCTACACCCAGCTCGGCAAGAAGGACGAGGCCGAGCAGCTCTTCCGGGACATCATCGCCGCCGAGCCCGACACCCTGGGGCATCGCCTGCGTCTCGCGCAGTTCCTCGTCGACGGTGAGAAGCTCGACGACGCCGAGGCCGTACTCACCAAGGCCGTCGACGACATCACCAAGGTGCCGAAGGACGCGGTTACCGCGAAACTCAGCCTCGTCGAGTTCCAGGCCAAGGCACGCAGCGCGGACAAGGCCATTGCCACGCTGAAGGGCATGGTCGACAAGGAGCCGAAGAATTCCGAGCTGCGCGCCGCCCTGGCGAAACTGTATGAAGCCGCGCAGAAGCCGGATGACGCGATTGCCACCTACGACAGCATCATCGAGGCGGCGGAAGAGCCGAACGCGCCGCAGGCGCTGAGCGCCAGGACGCGCAAAGCGATGGTGCTGGCCCGCAAGGGCGACGCCGCCGGCGCGAAGTCGCTGGTGGAAGAAGTGCTGAAGGAAAACCCCCGCGACCAGGACGCGCTGGTGCTGCGAGGCTCGCTGGCGCTGGACGCCGGTGATGCCGGTGCGGCCATCGCGGACTATCGCGCCGCGCTGAAGGACAACCCGAATTCGCCGGACGTCTCGCGCCTGCTGGCGCGCGCCCACCAGGCGAACAAGGAACCGCAGCTCGCCATCGACACCCTGCTGAAGGCGGCGGAGGCCAACCCGGCCGCGCTGCAGCTGCGCGGTGACCTGGCGAACCTGTACTCGCAGCAGCAGAACCTCGATGCGGTGATCGGGCAGCTGGACGAAGTGCTGAAGCAGGATCCGGACAACCGTCCGGCCCTCGAGGGCAAGTTCAAGACCTACGTCTACCAGAAGAACTGGACCAAGGCGATGGAGCTTGCGGACCAGCTGAAGACGCTCCTGCCGAACGACCCGGTTGGCTTCTACTTCGCGGGCCTCGTGCACCAGGCGGAGCAGAAGCTGCCGGAAAGCATCGAGCAGTTCGAGTCCGCGCTGGCCGTGGCGCCGGACGCCGTGCAGCCGCTGTCCCAGCTCGTGAAGAGCCACCTTGCGATGGACAAGCGTGACGTCGCCGAGAAACGCCTGGCCGAGGTGTTGGAGCGCAATCCGAAGAACTTCGTCGCGAACAACCTGCTGGGCGAGCTGCAGCTGACCAGCAAGCGCTTCGAGGAGGCGAAGAAGTCATTCGAGACCGCGCTGGTGTCGAACGACAAGTGGGCCATCCTCTACCGCAACCTCGCCACCACCAAGCTCGCCCTGAAGGACGAGGCGGGTGCGGTGAAGACCATGGAGGAGGGTATTGAGAAGACCGGCGGCTCCTCGCTGCTGGTGACAGGCCTTGCAACCTACCTGGAAAAGGCCGGCAAGCTGGACCAGGCGGTGGCGCAGTACGAGAAGGTCCTGAAGGAGAACCCGAAATCGCAGCTGGCCGCCAACAATCTCGCGATGCTGCTGATCGAGTACAAGACGGACGACGCTTCCCGCCAGCGCGCGCGGGAGCTTTCGAAGATGCTGCTCGAGAGCAAGGAAGCGGCCTACCTGGATACGGTGGGCTGGGTGGAATACAAGTTCGGCGACTTCCAGAAGGCCTCCGAGTATCTCGAGAAGGCTGTCCAGGCCGCGCCAGACGCCGCGCTCATCCGCTACCACCTCGGCATGGCCTACGTGGGGCTCGGCAACAAGGTGCTCGCCAAGGACAACCTGAAACAGGCCGTGGACGCGAACATCGAGTTCAAGGGGCTGGAACAGGCGAAGGCGGAGCTGGCGAAGCTGTAAGCAGCGCCGCGGTGCCTACACCCAACCAGCGCAGAAAAGGTGTCCAGAAAAGGTGTCAGATTTAAAATCTGACACCTTTTCTGTGCGGCGCCAGCCGCCGGATTTTCATCAGGGACAGCCCGGAGGGCGTGGAGAAGAACGGTGAGTTCGGGGATGCGCCGCTGCCGCAGCGCCTCCGGCCGGGGGCAGAAAAGGTGTCAGATTTTAAATCTGACACCTTTTCTCCGCGACACCCTTGCGCGCGGCCTCTTCCCGGGCGGGGGAGGCGAAGGTCCCTGGGGCCTGTCGTTTGGCTTAGCTGGGCTGGGAGCCTCTACGTGACCTGCATCAATTGGTGGCGACTTGCCTGACCCTAGGCTTCACCACGGCATCGATGCAAACGGCACACGATGATGAGGTAAGAGTCCATGAACACTTCGATCTTGCTTGGGAAGGCCCTTCTTGCACTGCAACTCGCTGCCGCGACCCCGCTGGCGTCAGCCGCCATCCTCCAGAACGGCAGCTTCGAGTTGCCGGTGGTCGCCAACGGGGCCGTGGTCCAGACCACGCCCGTCGGCTGGACGTGGGATGGCCCCATTGGTTTCCTGTTCAGTTCGGATGCGCCGGGCTTTGCGGCCGACGGCGAGCAATTCGTCGACATCGGAAACACCTCGGTCTTTGCGCTCCGGCAGGATTTCTCGATCGCGGCGGCCGGCCTGTACCGGCTGTCCTGGGCGGACAACGCCGCCGCCTTCCTCCAGGTGGCTCCGTACCGGTTCGCCGTGAACGGCGTCGTCAATCATGGTGCCCAGTTCGACGCCAACGAGGGTGTCGACGGCCTCTGGACTGCCCGCGAGGCGCTGCTGCAGCTTGCGCAGGGCGACTATCAACTGGTGTTTGCGCCGGTGGACGTCGCCATGCCGCTGCCGGCGCAGGATCGCTACATCGACAACGTATCCCTGGCGCCCGTCCCGGTGCCTGCGGCGCTATGGCTGCTCGTGCCTGCTGTGGCGGGCTTGCTTGGAATGTCGCGCCGGGCAGGGCGCGCCCAGCTCCTGGCTTGAGTCTGACAGCGGGGGCCCGGTAAAAGCGGGCTTGGCCGAACCGTAAAACCCCTTTCCGCGCCTCGCCCGCCTGCCATGGCAGGCTGAGGGGTGCACCACCCCGCACTGCGCAGACCTGTCGGCGCAACCGCCCGCTGCGTGGCCGGCCTGTCCCGGGACGGCGCGGTGAAGTTCTTGGGCGGCGTATCAGAATCAGGTTACATCCCACTGATAAATAAAATAAACTGGAAGCTGAACCTCGTTCAGGTACCGTCGGCCCCGATGTCCTTTCCTCGCCCAAAATCGCTGGGTGTCCTCCTGTTCGGCGCGTTGGCATGCGTCAGGAGCGAAGCAGCCGAGTTCGAGTTGCAGGGCGCCGTCACCGCCGAGTCGCGCGTGTTCTTCGAGCCTGCACAGTACCCGGGGCAGCACGGGCTCAATGGCTCGGTGGCCTTGCAGCCCGACTTCTACTGGTCGTGGGAAGAGGGCGCGCAGAGCTTGCTGTTCACCCCGTTCGTGCGCTTGGACCAGGGGGACTCCCGTCGCTCGCATGCGGACATCCGCGAGCTGACCTGGCTGATCGCGCGCGACGCATGGGAATTCCGGGCCGGGGTACGGCGCGTGTTCTGGGGCGTCGCCGAGTCGAATCACTTGGTGGATATCATCAACCAGACCGATCTGGTCGAAAACCCGGATACGGAAGACAAGCTCGGCCAGCCCATGCTGAACCTGGCGCTGGTCCGCGCCTGGGGGACTGTCGACCTGTTCGTTCTGCCGGGTTTCAGGGAGAGAACTTTCCCCGGTAAATCAGGCAGGTTACGTTCACAACCTCGAGTGGATACGAGTTCTGTGCGCTACGACTCCGCGGCCGGCGACAAGCATGTCGATGTGGCGGCCCGGTACTCGCACAGCGTCGGCAACCTGGATCTCGGGCTCTATCACTTCCGGGGCACCAGCCGCGAACCGCGCCTGCTGCCCGCGTTGACGCCCAGCCGCGAGCCGGTGCTCACGCCCCTCTACGACCAGATAAACCAGACCGGGCTCGATGTGCTCTACACTTGGCAGAGCTGGCTGTTCAAGCTCGAGGCGCTGCATCGCACGGGGCAGGGCGAGGGTTTCGCGGCGGCGGTGGCCGGTTTCGAGTACACGCTGGTCGGGATCTTCGACAGCGCCCTGGACCTTGGCCTGCTTACCGAGTACCACTACGACGAGCGCGACGAGCGCGCGCTGACCCCCTACAACCGCGACCTCTTCGTCGGGGCGCGGCTGGCGCTGAACGATACCGAAAGCACCAGCATCCTTGCCGGCGTGGTGACGGATCTCCATGGCAACGGGAATCTCTTCAACGTGGAGGCCAGCCGCCGGTTCGGCGAGCGCTGGCGGCTGGAAGCGGAACTTCGCATCTTCCGCGACACGGAGCGGGGCGACTTGCTGCATTTCGTCGACCAGGACGACTATCTCGGGCTGGAGCTGGCGCGGCATTTCTAGCGCGGGCGCCAGCCGCGCAAAAGCTCGGTAGTGCTTTAAAATAGTCGTTCAAAAAATTGTTTTAAAGGAATATTGATGTCACGAAAACGCCAATTCGGCACCGACCCTCACCCGCACTGCGTGCGGCCTCTCCCAGGGCGGGAGAGGCGAAGAGATCGCGGCCGGCGACCAGGCAGGAACAATCCATGACCGACGAAGTGCAGCCCGGCAGCAGGGCAGACAAGCTGGCACCGCTGTTCGAGAACAACCGCCGCTGGGCGGCCGACAAGCTGCGGCACGATGCGCGCTTCTTCAGTCGCCTGGCATCGCAGCAGGCGCCCATGTACCTGTGGATTGGGTGCTCCGACAGTCGCGTGCCGGCCAATGAAATCATTGGACTCGAGCCGGGCGAGGTGTTCGTGCATCGCAACGTCGCGAACCTGGTGCTGCATTCGGACATGAACTGCCTGTCGGTTCTGCAGTATGCGGTCGAGGTGCTGCAGGTCCGCCACATCATCGTCTGCGGGCATTATGGTTGCGGCGGTGTAAACACGGCGGTGGAGCCACGCTCGCGCGGCCTGATCTCCAACTGGCTGCGGCCAATTCGCGAACTGGCCGATCAGCGCGCGGCGGAACTTGGTTCACTCGACGGCGTGGCGCGTTCCGATCGCCTGTGCGAACTCAACGTGGTGAGGCAGGTCGAGAACGTCGCGAACACCACTATCGTCCAGGATGCCTGGCATCACGGGCAGGCCTTGTCGGTCCACGGCCTGTGTTACGGCCTGGGAGATGGGCTTCTGCGGGACCTTGGCGTCACGGTCTCGGGCTGAGCCGCTTTTGCGCACACATGTAGTGCCACGACGTGGCGCGAGTAGCGCGGTTGTAGCCTGGCGAAATCCGGGATCTGCCCAGTCCCGCTGGAAGGCGAGGCGCGGGCGTCAGATTGGCAGTAGCCGGGGCAATTCCATAATCGATTCAGATTTGTTATTTGACATAATAAACATTATGAACACAAAAGGGCGCTCACGTCGCCGAGGCCTGTGCCAGTGGCAATTCGGTCCTCGCGACCACGGGCTTCAGCGCGAAGCTCGTCTGGATGTTGTCGATGCCCGGAATCCTCGTCAGCTTCTCGACCAGGAAACGCTCGTAGCTTTCGAGGTCCGGCATCACCACGCGCAGCAGATAATCCGAATTGCCCGTCATCAGGTAGCACTCCATGACTTCGGGGAACGAGCTCACGTGCTGCTGGAAGATTTCCAGCGCGCCGACTTCCTGGCTGCGCAGCGACACGTTGATGAAGGCGCTGATTGGCAGACCGACGGCTTTCGCGTCCACGATGCCCACATAGCGCTTGAGGATGCCGGCTTCCTCGAGCGCCCGGACGCGCCGCAGGCATGGCGACGGCGACAGCCCGACGCGCTCGGCGAGCTCGAGATTGGTCAGACGGCCGTCGTTCTGCAGGTGGTGGAGAATACGGTAATCGGTGCGGTCAAGACTGGTGTTGGGCATAAATGGCTAGACCATGTTTCCTAAATCATTCATGTATGCCGCGTAGGCGTTCTTGAGCGAAATAATAGACCATTAATTGCCGAGGTCACTTCATATACTGCGTATCGACTCCAGAGACGGATACGCGCCCATGAACGCCTCGCAGAACCTGGCCGAGCAGCTCGCGCTGCTGCTGAAAGAGAAACCCGACTGGGTCGATGCGCTGGACGACATCCACGCCGAGTTCGGTGCCTATGGCGTGCGCGAGGTCATTCGTTTCGTGCAGGAACGCGCCCTCGAGTTGGGCGTCCCGCTGAACGATGCCGTGCTGAACACGCCCTACGTGAACACCATCCCGCCCCTCGAACAGCCTCCGTATCCGGGCGATCTCGAACTCGAGCGCAGGATTGAGAACATCATCCGCTGGAATGCGATGGCGATGGTGCTGCAGGCCGCGGACAGCGGTGAGGGGGTTGGGGGCCATATCGCGACCTATGCCTCGGCGGCAACGATGCTGGAGGTGGGCTTCAACCATTTCCTGCGCGGGCGCGGCCCGGACTACGGCGGCGACCTCGTGATTCCGCAGCCGCACGCGGCGCCCGGCATCTATGCGCGGGCCTTCGTCGAGGGCCGCCTCGAGGAGACGCGGCTCCGCAATTTCCGCCGCCAGTTGCAACCGGGAGGCGGCCTGAGTTCCTACCCCCACCCGCGCCTGATGCCCGACTTCTGGCAGATCCCCTGTGCGTCGATGGGACTGTCGACGCCCTCCGCGATCTACCAGGCGCGCTTTGCCAAGTACCTCGAGAACCGCGGGCTGAAGCCCCGCAACGGGGGGCGCGTGTGGTGTTTCATCGGCGACGGTGAAGCGGACGAGCCGGAAGTGCTCGGCACCGTCAGCATCGCCGCGCGCGAGCGCCTCGACAACCTGGTGCTCGTCGTCAACTGCAACCTCCAGCGTCTGGACGGGCCCGTGCGTGGCAACGGGAAGATCATGCAGGAACTCGAGCGGCGTTTCCGTGGCGCCGACTGGAACGTGATCAAGGTGATCTGGGGCAGCGGTTGGGACACCCTCCTCGCGCTCGACCATCACGGCGTGCTCCGCCGACGCATGGAGGAGGCGGTCGACGGCGATTACCAGTACTACTCGGTCCTGCCGGGCGACCGCCAACGCGAGCACTGGGTGGAGGACAACCCGGAACTCGCGCAGATGATGAATGCGCTCACCGATGACGAAATCCGCTCGATCAAGCGCGGCGGCCAGGATCCGAAGAAGGTCTACGCGGCCTTCGCGCGGGCGCTGCAATCGCAGGACAAGCCCACGGTGATTCTCGTCAAGACCGTCAAGGGCGACGGCATGGGCGGCGCGGTGCAGGGCCTGAATACCGTCCACCAGAAGAAGAACCTGAAGGCCGAGGAGCGGATCCGCTGCGGCCGCGATTATGGGATCCCGCTGTCCGACGAGCAGCTTGCGGCGGCGGCCTTCTACCGGCCGCCCGCGGACAGCGAGGAGGCGCGATATGTGGCCGCCCGCCGCGCTGCGCTGAACGGGCCGCTGCCGGTGCGCAAGGCCGACTGCCGGCCGCTGGCCGCGCCCACCGTCGAGCGCATCGCCGAATTCATGAAGGGCTCCGACGGGCGCGCCGTATCGACGACGACCGCGGCCGTGCGCCTGCTGGCGCGCCTGCTGCAGGACCCCGCGCTCGGGCCTTACATCGTGCCGATCGTGCCGGACGAAGCGCGCACCTTCGGCATGGACGCGTTGTTCAAGGTGGCCGGGATCTATGCGCCCGAAGGCCAGCATTACACGCCGGTGGATGCCGGCACCCTGCTCCCTTACAAGGAGTCCGCCGATGGCCAGATCCTGCAGGAGGGCATCTGCGAAACGGGCGCGATGGCGTCCTTCCTGGCCGCGGGCACCGCGTATGCGATGCACGGCGTGCCGACGATCCCGTTCTATTTCTTCTACTCGATCTTCGGCTTCCAGCGCGTCGGCGACATGATCTGGGCCTGCGGCGACAGCCTCTGCCGCGGCTTCCTGATGGGCGGCACCGCTGGACGCACCACGCTCAACGGCGAGGGTCTGCAGCATCAGGACGGCCATTCTCAACTCATCGCCCAGACCGTACCCAACCTCGTCAGCTATGACCCTGCCTTTGCCTATGAGCTCGCCCTGATCGTGCGCGACGGGATCCGGCGCATGTACGAGGTGCAGGAGGACGTCTTCTATTACCTGACCGTCTACAACGAGAACTACCCGATGCCGCCGATACCGCCAGGTGTCGAGGAAGGCGTTCTGAAGGGGCTTTACTGTTTCCGCCGCGGCGCGCTACACGCGCCCTCCTCGCCGGTGGTCAACCTGCTGGCGAGCGGCAGCATCATGCAGCAGGCGCTTGCGGCGGCCACGTTGCTCGAATCACGCGGTTACACGGTCAACGTGTGGAGCGTCACGAGTTTCAGCGAGCTCTATCGCGACGCGCTCGACTGCGAGCGCTGGAATCGGCTGCATCCGCTGGCGACGCCGCGCCTGCCCTACGTGCAAAGCCTGCTCGGGCCTGAGCACGGTGTGTTCGTCGCGGTCTCGGATTACATGAAGGCGCTTGGCGATCTGCTGACGCGATGGGTGCCCGGACCGTTCGTCGCGCTGGGGACTGACGGTTACGGTCTCAGCGAAGGGCGCGTCACGCTGCGCCGGCACTTCGAGATAGGACCGCCGGACATCGCGTTGGCCGCGCTGGATCTGCTCCGACGGCAAGACCTCGTCACGGCCGAGGAAGTCGCATCGTTCATTGTCGACCACGATATCAATCCCGAGGCGCCTTCCCCTGCGCGCTGAGTCCGGCCCGCCAAGCGCCACCCAGCGCGGCAGCACGCCTGCGCACGTTCAGTTGCGACTGAACGTGTGCGAGAGGAATTCCCGCAGCATCCATCCCTGAATCACAGGCCGGAAGTCCCGGACGCTGCGCCTGGACCGGGACTGAAGGCCCGGAATCGAGTGCGCCTGTCGCCGCTCGACGACAGCCTTTCGCAGCGCTTGCCGCATTCGCTGGCCGTTGAGCCCGCCGTTTGCCGACAGGACGCGAAGCGCGAGGCCGGGCACGCTGTTTGCTCTCTCCTGATGGCCTTAAAGTGCATTCTTCTCGGTAATTTAGGATTAATTCCTGAAACAGAGAGCGCTACCCAATCAACACGAGAACAGGAAACTCAACGCCATGCTCACCCGAATCCTGCAACGACTGACGCTTGCGTCATTGCTGACACTCAGTGCCGCGGCGGTACACGCCACACCCTGGGCATTCCCCGGGGAAATCAGCGTCGCCGGGGCCTACAACAGGCTCTACGACACGAACTACAGCGCCGACACGCGCGAAGGCCTGAGCGATCTCGTGGCGGACCGCCAGCTTGAGATGCGCAGCCTCTGGAGCACCGCCGACTTCCGCTTCCTCGAAATGCTCGTGTTCGACACGGCGTCGACGCGCGCTTTCGGGCTTGGGGTCAACGGCAGCTTCCTGGCGCTTTTCGACCCGGGCGCGTGGACCGCACCGAGCCGCGGCTGGTTGCCGGACGTGAAGCCCCTGTTCGTCGACCTGGTTGCGTTCCTCGCGGACGCGGGCTTCGACCCGTTGACCCAATTCAGCTTCATGCAGGGGCCGGTGACCCTGAACGCGCACAATACCTACCGCCTGGCGACCCCGGTCGCGGGCGAATGGCTCTTCGCGTTCAACGACAACAATGGGCTGCTCGGTGGCGACCAGGATGCCAACGAGCCGCTGTTCTGCGTGTCCTCGCGCGGTGCGTGCACGGTGCCCGAACCCGGCACGGTGCTGCTGATGCTGGCGGGCATGGCAGCGCTCGCGGGTTCGCGGGGGCGCCAGGCGTGGAAAACACGCCTGCTTCGTGCCCGCGCGGCCTGAGCGGACGGCCACCGCAGGGGGCGGCAGGTGTCGCCTTCGCGGTGAAGGCTACGCCTGACGGGAAGGTCGCAAGGAATCAGGCGCTTCGCGCCAGCCGGTCGACGTTCAATCAGCCACGGCCCCAGCCGCGCACCCAGCGCGGCCGGATGCGAATGGCGTACTCGGTCGGGATCTGCGCGCGAAGTTTCTGCGCGACTTCGCCCGCCGGGTCCCGGATGTAGCGCGCGATCATTCGCTCGGTGACGCGTGCGCCGTCCGCCAGGTCCAGGGTCGCGTCGCCCTGCCCTCGCAACAGCTTGTAGCGGGCCCCGGTCAGCGCAATCTCGAACGCGCAGCGCGGGTTGGCCGCGAGATTCCGCCGCATCAGCGTGGACGCCTGCGTGATGCACCAGAAACTCTGGTCCTCGTACAGGAACCACAAGGTCGAGATCAGCGGATAGCCATTGGGCGACTGGGAGGCGAGGCGCACCGGGTGGTGGTGTTCGCGCAGCAGGGTCTCGATGTCAGTGGCCTGCAACGAGCGCAGGCGTTTTCCGTTTTGCGTACTCATTCCCCAGTGTAACCGCGACGCGCCCACAGGCTTCTACTTGGTGACCTGGCCCGGGATAATCCAGCCAGCAGACGCTGCGCAAGGCATCCGGCCGGATGCCTCGTGACAGGGCCGCGGAGAGCTGGCGATGACGGATGGCGTGCATCGGGACGAGAGCGGCGAGGCAACGGCCGTCGCGGGCAATGGCCTGCTCGATCGGCGCCTGTTCCTGTCGGGTGTGCTGAAGTTCAGCGCCATCTCGACCATTGCCCCGGCTGCGGCCGGGGCAATGCCTGAAGAGCCGTGGATGCACGAACCGGGTGCGGGCTTTTCGAATTACGGCGAACCGTCCGTGCATGAAAAGTCCGTCGTGCGCTGGATCTCGGCCACGGAGATGGCGCCGGGCAACGGCGTGTCCTGGTCCCCGCTGCACGAACTCGACGGCATCATCACGCCCAGCGGCCTGCACTTCGAGCGCCATCACAACGGGGTGCCGCAGATCGACCCCGCCCGGCACAGCCTGGTCGTCATGGGCCGCGTGGAGCGGCCGCTCGAATTCTCCGTCGATGCCCTGCTCCGCTATCCGCGTGTCACCCGGACCTGCGTGATCGAATGCGGCGGCAACAGCAATGCGGGCTGGCGGCAGAAGCCCATTCAGACCGCCGCGGGATATTTCCACGGCCTCGTGTCCTGCAGCGAATGGACGGGTGTCCCGCTTGGCATGCTGCTCGACGAAGCGGGCATCGCGAAGGGCGCCCGCTGGCTGGTTGCCGAAGGCGCCGACGCCTTCGGCATGACGATAAGCCTGCCGCTGGAGAAGGCTCGGGACGACTGCCTGCTTGCGCTGTTCCAGAACGGCGAGCGCATACGGCCGGAACAGGGCTACCCGGTGCGACTGCTCGTGCCCGGCTGGGAAGGCGTGGTCAACGTCAAATGGCTGCGCACGCTGACCGTCACCGACGAGCCCGTGATGGCACGCAACGAGACCTCGCGCTACACCGAGCTGCAGCCGGACGGCAGCGCGCGCATGTTCACGTTCGTGATGGACGCGAAGTCGCTGATCACGCGTCCATCAGCCGGGATGCACCTCAACGGCCCCGGGTTCTACGAGCTGAGCGGACTTGCGTGGAGCGGTCGCGGCCGCATCGCACGGGTCGAGGTGTCGGCCGACGGCGGTGCGAGCTGGGCGGACGCGGCGTTGAACGAGCCCGTGCTGCCGCAGTGCTTCACGCGCTTTCGTCTGCCTTGGCGGTGGAACGGGGAGTCGTGCGTGCTGCAGAGCCGGGCCACCGACGAGACCGGTTACGTGCAGCCGACGCGCGCCGCCTTGCTCGCCGAGCGCGGTCGTCACGGGTATTTCCATTACAACGCGATCGTCAGCTGGCAGGTCGACACGGCGGGCGTGCTGACCCATGCCTATGTCGACGCCGCGGCTGCGAGTGCGCCCGAGGATCCCTTCGATGCGGACTGGAACTGATGTCCGCGCACTCATTCTCGCGCTGTGCTGCGCTGGCGGTGTCGGCGCCACCGAGCTGCCACGCTTCGGCACGGCGGCTACCGAGCGCGCGCTTGCAGTCCGTGACGCGCTGATATTTCCCGACGGCCGGGGTCTCCCGCCCGGCAGCGGCACGGTCGCCGAGGGTCGCGCGCTGTTCGCGCGCCGGTGCGCCGCATGTCACGGCGACGGTGGTCGCGGAGGGCCCGGAGGAGAGCTCGCCGGGGGGAATCCGGACCTCACCGCGCCGCAGCCGGATCGAACGATTGGCACGTACTGGCCCTATGCCACAAGCCTGTTCGATTTCATCCGCCGCGCGATGCCGCTCGATGCGCCGCGGTCGCTCACCGATAGCGAGGTGTATGCGCTGGTCGCCTACCTGCTCGAGCTCAACGGCATCGGGGGCGGCAAGCGACTCGACGCCGCCGCGCTGGCGGCGGTGAAGATGCCGAATCGCGATGGCTTCCGACGGATCGACGTGCCGACGGACTAGGCCTCATGCGTGACGCGCCCTACTCCAGCGCGTCATTCCGCAACACGGGCCACAGGGCGCCACGGAGCAGGCCCTTCCAGATGTCCGACCCCTGCGTGTGCAGGTCGACCTTCGATGCACCTTTGCGGAGGCAGCAGATGTTGTCGGTGACCTGCGGCGGGCGGGTGTCGTCCAGAGCGATATCGACGCGTGCGCGTCGCGCCAGCCGCGAAATTTCCTCGAAATCCGTTACCGCGCCGCAGCCAAGTTTCGAACGTCCGCCCGCCCCCAGCGCAACCCTGCGGGCCCCGTGCGGGGTGTATTCCGCACCGCTGGCTCGCGAGTTCGGAACGTCACGGGAGCGCGGCTTCGGGCCCGTGGCTGAAAATCTGTCACCAGCACTCATGCAAGACCCGGGTCAATTCAGCCCCCAACGACGGAGGGGACGCCGCCGGCCTTGTGTGTGTCCGTCACTCAGCCCGGCCGAGGTTTGAACTGAAGCCAGTCGACCCCGAGTTTGCGCATCCGCGCGCGCAGCGTATGTGGATTGATGGCCAACAGGCGTGCCGCGCCGTACGGCCCGTCGACGCGACCATTCGTGCGTGCCAAAGCGGCACAGATGTGCTGGCGCATTGCCTTGTCGAGCGTGGGAAGCGAATGCTCTTCCGGTTGGCGCTGCGCGTTCGCGGGAGCGCCGCCGCGTTCTTCGCCGCTGCCCGGGACAGGTCCGCTGCCCAGCGCCTTGGCGATTTCGAGGCACTTGCCTCCACCGAGGATGACGGCACGATCGATGACGGCCGCGAGTTCGCGCACGTTGCCGGGCCATGGATAGTGGCTGAGCAGGACAAGGTCTTGCGCGCCCGGCAGGCATAGCTTGAGACCGAAGCGCTTGGCGGCGCGCTCCGCAAAGTGGGAGGCAAGCTCGGCAATATCCTGCTGTCGCTCGCGGAGCGGCGGCAGCACTACCGGGAAAGTCGCAAGGCGGTACCACAAATCCTCCCGGAATCGACCTGCCTGGATCATCGCCGGCAAATCCCGGTGGGTGGCAGCGATCACGCGCACATCCACCTGGAAATCCGCTTCGCCGCCCACGCGCTGCAGAATTCCGTCCTGCAGGATCCTGAGCAATCGCACTTGCGCGGCAAGCGGCAGTTCGCCCACCTCGTCCAGAAAGAGTGATCCTCCGTGCGCGCGCTCGAACCAGCCGCGGCGCTGGCCGGTTGCGCCGGTGAAGCTACCTTTCTCGTGACCGAACAATTCCGAGTCGATCAACTCCGGCGCGATGGCGCCGCAATTGACGCGGATGATCGGACCCTCGGCGCGAGAAGAACGCTGGTGTATTTCGCGCGCCAGCACTTCCTTGCCCGAGCCTGTCTCACCGAGGATGAGAATCGGCAGGTCTGAATCACAGACACGTTCGATGCGTTCGAACACCAGGCGCAAGCCGCCATCCGCGCCGATCACCGTGCCCCTGATGTCGCTGCGCCCCAGGCGCGCGAGCAGCCCCTCCTTCTCTGCTTCCGCGTTCTTGGCCTGCTCGCCGAGGGTCCGCAGGCGATGGTTGTTTTCCAGCGCCGTACCGAACGCGTCAAGTGCCTTTCCCAGTAATTGGCGTAATGGTTCATTCATGTCGGTGTCTCCGGCCATCTCGAATACCACCGCGCCGGTGATCCCGTGCGGGCTGCGCAGTCCGCCGACGAGCGAATTCGACCGCAGTACTCCGAACGCCGAGGCAACGTCGGCTTCGCGGGAAGCGAGATCCTTGTCGCGCACCAGTGTGGCGGTCCCTGCCCAACGGATGAGTGCGGCCGCCCGCTCTGTCGTGCATCGGAATCGCTCGATCGCGAAAGTCAGTGAGCGGCCCGGCTGTGCCCTCGCGACCTTCGTCATGGTTCTGCCGTCCGCGTTCAGTTCGAAGATCGAGAGTTCCCTCAGCGGGAGCGATTTGGCCAGCAGCCCGGCGACGGTCTCGGCGAATGCCTGGATTTCGATGTGCCGGCACGCTTCCCGCCAGATTTGGTGCAGGAAGTCCCCTGCTTCGCCTGTTGTCATATCCAATGCTTCCATTGCCTGTAGGTCCAGGACCCGGGATCGGGCTGTCGACCTGAGCAAGTTCGGGGCCGATCCCGCTTTTGATCGTGCGTTTCCGCGCAGGGGTGGTATCAATGGCCCAACATCGTCTGGCCAGATAACCATATTTGCTATTTATTTAAGTAAATATGAGAAATATGGCAAATATGACGAAACTGCGGCTTGCAACTGCTGACATGCCTGGGTGAACCCCTGGCGCCGAATGAGCCGTTACCGCGAATCGGGCAACAGACCGGGCGACGCGACCTGGCAGGGTTGGCAAAGGACCGGCAGACCCTGGCTCGGCTACCCGGACAAGTTGGGAATCCGCTAGTGGCAGTGGCGCGAGGCCGGAATGTTGAACGGGTGGCCGGGGCGCCTTGCTTCCCTCACCCGGGCCCTCCAACGGCTGGCGTAACGCCTGCGGCGATGGTTCACCGCTGACGTGGCTTCACGGCCAAAGTAAGACATGCATCGAGGGTTCAATCCGCCCCGGAGCCCTGGATTGAATGACTGGACCCGCGCCGGCTGCGGCTCTCGTAATTCCCTTGCTGGACGGCCCTGGCGGCCGGACGGTGCTGAAGCAATCGGCAGTGGGCTGTCACCGGCGCGGAACCGCGCCAGCATCCTCCATGCTGACCAGCGCAAGCGCGGCCCAGTCGAGATTCTCGTAACCGCGCGTCAGTGCTTTCAGGTAGTGGTCGCGCACGAGGCTGGCAATCGGCAGCGCGACTTCCTTGCCGTCCGCCGCGGCCAGCGCCAGCCGGATGTCTTTCAAACCCAGGCGGAGGGGAAAGCCCGGCGGTTCGAAGTTCCCGTTCGCGATGATGCCGCCGTAAATCCTGTACGCAGGTACCGGGAAAATTGAACCCGTCAGGATTTCCAACAGCTGCGCGGGCGCCACGCCGTAGCGTCCGGAGAGCGCGAACGCCTCGCCCAGTGACTCGATCATCGAAGCCAGCATGAAATTGCCCGAGATCTTGATGACGTTCGCCCGCACGGGCTCGTCGCCGACGGTGAAGGTGCGCTGCCCGAGCGCCTCGAAGACTGGGGTGCAGCGGTCGAGCGCGTCGCTCGCGCCCGCGGCCACGATGAACAGTTGCTTCGCCGCCGCGGCCGGTGGCCGCCCGAACACGGGCGCCGACACGTAGCCGCGCCCGGCTTCGGCATGGGCATCGGTGAGCCGCTGGCCGAGTTCGGCGCTGATGGTTGCCATGCCGATGTGGACACCGTGCACCGGCATGGCGGCGATGAAGCCGGTATCGAGGACCAGTGCCGTGGTCGCGCGATCGTCGGCGAGCATCGTGACGACGAAATCCCGCGCCGCGGCTTCCTCGACGCTGCTCGCGACACGGGCGCCGGCCGCTTCGAGTTCGCGCGCGGGCCCTGGCGAACGGTTGAATACCGTCACTTCGAAGCCGGCCGCGAGGAGGTTTCGCACCATGGGCACTCCCATCGCGCCGAGCCCGACGAATCCGATCGTGATTCCGTTATCCATGGTCTCGTTTCCTTGCTGTCAAATCGCACAGGCCCGACTCAGTGTCGAGACATCGGCCAGTGTGTCGAGCCCGTCGGTGAGCTCCAGCAGGTGCTCGACCTGCCCGGCATGGAGCAGGCGGGCCGTCAGGCGCACGAACTTTTCGCGCAAGCGCGCACCCTGTGCGTCGAGGTCGGTCGCCGGCAGCGCGGCGTTGTGACTCGTCTCGTACACCTCGCCCTGACGCGTGCGGATGCTCATCTCGGCGCACCCCTGGCCGATGTGGCGATTGAAGCCGACGCGCACGCGCTCGCGCAGCGCGACGAGCGCCGCGTCATTGGCCTGCGCGTCGTTGAACGATGCGGGATCGGCGGTCTCGATGCCGGCCAGCGCCATTGCCGCGGTAAGGCGCAGGCTGAACTTCGCTTCGAGCCCGGATTGGGGCTCGGCGATGTTGCAGATCCGGTCGCAGTACGGATTCACGTGGACTTCGACCGAGTCCACGTCATCGGGGGTGAGCCGCGCGCGGGCCTGCAGCCGCCTCGCGCATTCGATGGTCGCGTGGGTCTCGTAACACGAGGCGTGGTACTTGAACAGGTTGTGCAGCACGTGCCATCCACCGGCCGGCGGCGCCAGCGCCGCGGTGGCATCGAAATTTTCGCCGTGCGTCGCGGCAAAGCCCTGCTCACATTCAAGGGCGTCCGGGCGACTGTCGAAGCCGCGCTTCGCGAGTGTCGCGGCGAGCAGCCCGCTGCGTGCGGCCATGCCCGCGTGCAGTGGCTTGCAGGCGGTACCGAACATCGATTTGAGACCCGCCGCCTGCGTCGCCGCGATGCCGATCGCATGGCGCATCTGGATTTCGTTGGCGCCGAGCAGGCGCGCGCAGGCGACCGCCGCGCCGAAGGTGCCGAGCGTCGCAGTGGCGTGAAATCCCGCGGCGTAATGGCCAGGTGCGACCAGCAGGCCGATGCGGCATTCGGCTTCATAGCCGGCGAGGAAGGCGCTCATCAGCGCCTCGCCATCGACCGCGAGGTGCTCGCCGAGGGCCAGCACCGCCGGCAACACCGGCACGCTGGGATGGCCCATCAACGAAAAATTGACGTCGTCGTAATCGAGCACATGCGAGGCCATGCCGTTCAGCAGTGCCGCGCCCTGTCGCGATAGACGCAGCGCCGTGCCCAGGATCTGCGCTTGTGGCGCTGCGCCCTCTTCCAGCAGTTCGTCGCGCAACAGGTGCACGGCGGGATCCTGCATGCCGGCGATGGTCACGCCGAGGTAGTCGAGCACGCATTGCCGGATCAGTTGCCGCACGCTGTCGGGCGCGTCCGCAAGCGACGTGTGCAGCGCGCGATGGGCGAGTTCGTAGGTGATGGCTTCCCGCATGTGTGGTCCGAAAATTTCAGGAGTGATTGTTGGTTGCCGGGTGCCGCCGATGCGCGGTCGCGGTCAGCGTTCGAGCCCGAGTCGCTGATGCCATTCGGCTATCGATTCGCGCGGATATTCCTCGTACTGCTGGTCGCCAGCGTCCACGGCGGGCTGCACCCACGCGGCTTTCGAACCCAGCATCAGGTGCACGCGCTCCGGCGGCACGGGCAGCGGTGTGTCTATGGCCGACGCGAACGGATGGACAAGGTCAGGCCAGCGCGGGTCCCAGACCCACAGCGCGCTCCCGCAATGGCGGCAGAAACGACGTTCGGCCGGGCTTTCGACCCGCGCGCCGCTGTCCCCATCCGTCACGAGCGCACGATACACCTGGAGGTGCTCGGCTCCGTCGACCTGGAGACTCGCCGCGACACCGCCCAGGTTGATGCCATAACCCCCACTACCGGCCGTCTTGCGGCAGATCGAGCAGTAGCAGAGGTTGAAGGGATAGGGATGTGCCGAGTCGAGCGCGAAGCGCACGCGCTGGCAGTGGCAGGAACCCTCGAGGCGCAGCATCAGCCGTCCTCGCTTGGGAAGTTCAGTTCGAGGGTGACGCCGTCCGGGTCCTTGATGAACAACTGCTGCAGCTTGAACTGCGGCACTTCCCGGTGACGATAGGCGACGCCCAGTTCGTCGAGCCGCGAGCGGAACTCGCGGAAGCCGTTGGCCTGGAACGCGATGTGGTCCAGCGCGCCGGTGTGCTCGTGCGGGGTGTGTTCGCGAGCGCCGAGGTAGTAGTCCTGGCCGGGCGAGGACTCGGCTTCGCCCAGGTGCACCCGCGGCTTGCCATCCAGGTAGAGCCAGTATCCCTTGAACGGGAACGGGGGGCGAACGCCGACCTCGAGGCCCAGTACGGTTTCGTAGAAGGCGCGCGAGGCCTCGAGGTCGCGGGCATGGACGAAGTAATGGTCGATCGCGGCGAGTGGCATCCGGCATTCCTCGAAGGCTGGGGACTCATAGGGTGCGAGCTTCGACCCGGCACCGCAAGGCATCCGCCTGCGTGCCAGGGTGCGAACCGTATCCACGCATATTTCATAACTGAGTAAATATGCGATCAAGAGCGAGCATATTTGCGCTCAAGCTCTGCCCTGGCGGCCAGCGTCGCCGCGGTTCGCGCCGAATCCCGCCGAATTCTCGACTTCTCGCCGCACTGGCACGGTCGCTGCTCTGAAATCGCTGCGCTGCGCCACGCCGGCGGTGGCGCCCAGGCTCATGCGAGCGCGACGAGGACACGCCTTCGCGTCGACGCAAGAGAAGCAGTTTTTCCGAACCAGGAGCCCGCAACATGCTTTCGAGATTTTTCGCCCGCACCGCCCTTGCCCTTGCGCTGGCCTGCGCAACGCTGACCGCGCAGGCGGACGCGACCCTGCTGAACGTGTCCTATGATCCGACCCGTGAGTTCTACCAGGAATTCAACGCGGCCTTCTCGCGCCACTGGCAGCAGGGCGGCGGCGAAGCGGTGAAGGTCAACCAGTCGCACGGCGGCTCGGGCAAACAGGCGCGCGCCGTCATCGATGGCCTGGAAGCCGACGTCGTGACGCTCGCCCTCGCCTTCGACATCGACGCGATCGCGGGGAGCGGGAGGTTGCTGGACGCCGACTGGCAGTCCCGCTTGCCCGACAACAGCACGCCGTATACCTCGACGATTGTCCTGCTCGTGCGCAAGAGCAACCCGCTCGGAATCAAGGACTGGGACGACCTGGTCCGCCCGGACGTCAGCGTGATTTCGCCCAACCCGAAGACTTCCGGTGGTGCCCGCTGGAACTACCTTGCGGCATGGGCCTACGCGCGTGAGAAATACGGATCCGAGGAGCGGGCGCGCGAATTCGTGGGCAAATTGTTCAAGAACGTCGCGGTCCTGGATACCGGCGCACGGGGGGCGACGACGACCTTCGTCGAGCGCGGCATCGGCGACGTGCTAGTGGCCTGGGAGAACGAAGCCCTGCTCGTGCTTGCTGGCGCCACGGGCGGCGACTTCGAAATCGTGACACCTTCGGTCAGCATACTTGCAGAGCCCCCGGTCGCCGTGATCAGCGCGGTGGCTGAGCGTCGCGGCACCGTGAAGCTCGCGACGGCCTACCTCGAGTACCTGTACTCCGACGTAGGCCAGGAGCTCGCCGCCAAGCACCATTTCCGGCCACGCAAGCCGGAGATCCTGGCGAAGTATGCGGATCGCTTCACCACGACGAAGCTGGTGACCGTGGACGAGGGCTTCGGCGGCTGGAAGAAGGCGCAGGCGACGCATTTCGCGGACGGCGCGCTGTTCGACCAGATTTTCGCGCCTGCTCCTTGAGCCGGCGCCGACCTCATGGACTTCGGAGTTTCTCCCGCCCTGCCACCGCTCAGCCGCGCCTGGTTCCGCGGCATCGCATGGCGCGGGCACCTGCGACGCTACAGCGTGGTGCCGGGATTCGGCCTCACGCTGGGCGTCAGCCTGTTGTACCTGGGGCTCATCGTGCTGGTGCCCCTGTCGGCCACGGTCCTGAAGTCGGCGACGCTGGGGGGCGATGCGTTCTGGAGCGCGGTATCGGCGCCCCGCGTCCTGGCGGCATTTCGCGTCAGCATCCTGTGTGCGCTGGCGGCGGCGCTCGCCAACATGGTGACCGGGTTGCTGCTCGCGTGGGTGCTGACGCGTTACCGCTTTCCGGGGCGCCGGCTGTGCGACGCGGTCATCGATCTTCCTTTCGCGCTGCCGACCGCGGTGGCCGGGATAGCGCTCACCGCGCTCTATGCGCCCAAGGGCTGGATCGGCCAGCATCTGGCGATACTCGACCTGAAGGTCGCGTTCACCCCGCTCGGCATCGTCGTCGCCCTGCTTTTCATCGGGATTCCTTTCGTCGTGCGCACCGTGCAACCGGTGCTGGAGAGCCTGGACCCGGGCTTTGAAGAAGCGGCGGCGACGCTCGGTGCGAGCCGCTGGCAGACTTTCACCCGGGTACTGTTGCCGGCCTTGCTGCCGGCGCTGCTGACGGGCTTCACGCTCGCGTTCGCGCGAGGTCTCGGCGAGTACGGCTCCGTGATATTCATCGCGGGCAACATGCCGATGAAATCCGAAATCGTGCCCCTGCTCATCGTCACCAAGCTCGAGCAGTACGACTATGCCGGCGCGACTGCGATCGCGGTAGCGATGCTCGCGCTGTCCTTCGTGCTGCTGCTCGCGATAAATGCGCTACAGGCCTGGACCCGGCGCGCGGAGCAGTGTCGATGAATGCGCCGCAATCTTCCGTCGTCGCGGAACCGGTGTGGGTCCGGCGATTGCTGATCGGCGTGGCGATCGCCTTCATCGCCGTCGCGATCGTGTTGCCGCTGGTGCTGGTACTCAGCGAAGCGCTCGCACAGGGTTTCACGACCTACTGGGCAGCGCTTGCCGAGCCCGACGCGCAGGCCGCGTTGCGGCTCACGTTGACCGCCGCCGCCATCGCCGTGCCGGCGAACCTCGTGTTTGGCGTGTGCGCGGCCTGGGCAATCGCCAAGTTCGAGTTCAAGGGCAAGCAACTGCTGCTGACGCTCATAGATTTGCCGTTCGCGGTCTCGCCGGTCATCGCCGGCCTCATCTATGTGTTGCTGTTCGGCCTGCACGGCTGGTTCGGCCCCTGGCTGGCCGCGCAGGACCTGAAGATCATCTTTGCGGTGCCGGGCATCGTGCTCGCGACGATTTTCGTGACCTTTCCGTTCGTCGCGCGCGAGTTGATCCCGGTGATGCAGGAACAGGGTACCGACGAAGAAGAAGCGGCGGCGACCCTCGGCGCGAACGGATGGCAGACCTTCGTGCGCGTCACGCTTCCGAACATCAAGTGGCCGCTCCTGTACGGCGTGGTGCTCTGCAACGCGCGGGCGATGGGCGAGTTCGGTGCCGTCTCCGTGGTGAGCGGACACATCCGGGGTCTCACCAACACGTTGCCGCTGCACGTGGAGATTCTCTGCAACGAATACAACTCGGTTGCGGCATTCGCCGTCGCATCGCTGCTGATGCTGCTCGCGCTGATAAGCCTGTTCCTCAAGACAATCATTGAATCACGCGCGGCACGCGCTTCAGCCGTCCCCGTAATGGAGAGCAGACCATGAGTATCGAGATCGACCGGGTCAGCAAGCATTTCGTGGGCTTCCGCGCCCTCGACAACGTCAGCCTGGACATTCCGACCGGCGGGCTCGTGGCCCTCCTCGGCCCATCCGGCTGCGGCAAGACGACGCTGCTGCGCATCGTCGCCGGACTCGACCGCCAGGACAGCGGGCGTATCGTGTTCGACGGCGACGACATGTCGCGGGTCCACGCGCGTGACCGCCGGGTGGGCTTCGTGTTCCAGCACTATGCGCTGTTCCGGCACATGAACGTCTTCGACAACATCGCCTTCGGACTGACCGTGCTTCCCCGCCGCCTGCGGCCCGGCGCAGCCGAGATCAATCGCAAGGTCTGCGAACTGCTCGAACTCGTGCAGCTGCAGGGGCTTGCGCGGCGCTATCCCGCCCAGTTGTCCGGCGGCCAGCGCCAGCGCGTGGCGCTCGCGCGCGCCCTTGCCGTCAACCCGAGGGTGCTGCTGCTCGACGAGCCGTTCGGCGCACTGGATGCGCGTGTACGCAAGGAATTGCGGCGATGGTTGCGACAGCTGCACGACGAACTTCATGTGACCAGCATCTTCGTGACACACGATCAGGAGGAGGCCCTGGAAGTGGCGGACACGGTGGTCGTGATGAACGCCGGCCGTATCGAGCAGGTCGGGACACCGGACGAGGTCTACGATGCGCCGGCCAGCCCGTTCGTGTACGACTTTCTGGGCGAGTCGAACGCGTTTCGCAGCAGTGACTTCACGGGTGCATCGCATGGCCACGGCACGGGCCTGGTCTTTGCACGCCCGCACGAACTGATGCTTTCCCGGCGGCCGGATGGCGAGCAAGTCATGTGCACGCGGCTGCGCGACAGGCGCAACATGGGAGCGGTGGTTCGCCTGACGCTGGTGCGCGAGGACGGCGAAGGCGTGATCGAGGCGGAACTGAGCCGCGAGCATTGCGACGCCGCGCGGTGGCGCGAGGGCGAACTGGTGTGGGTGCGGCCGAGCCGGGTGCAGAGCTTCGACCGCAGCGTGCACTGACCGGGTGGGAACGGATCACCCGCCCGCGGAGTCGGTGAGTGTGGCCGCCGGCCGGTTGGCGGCGTGCGATCCGCGCCAGCGTGGCGGGAACATCGGCTGTCGTCAGGTGGCGGCGCGGAAGAGTTCGAAGAAATTGCGCGTGGTCGCCGCTGCCAGGGTGGCGTAATCCTCACCGCGCAGCGTAGCCAGGAATTCCGCCGTGTGCCGCACATAGGCCGGCTCGTTCGGTTTGCCGCGGCGAGGCACCGGCGCGAGCCAGGGCGCATCGGTTTCGACGAGCAGGCGCGCGAGAGGGACCTGCCTGGCGACTTCCTGCAGATCGGTGGCGTTGCGGAAAGTCACGATGCCCGAAAAGGAAATGTAGAAGCCGAGTTCCATCGCCGCGGCCGCGGTGGCCCAGTCTTCGACGAAACAGTGCATCACGCCGCCCACGCGCTCTGCGCCCTCTTCCCGCAGGAGTCGGATGGTGTCGGCCGCGGCGTCGCGCGTGTGGACGATGAGGGGTTTGCCCGCCGCGATGGCGGCCTGGATCTGCAGCCTGAACCGGGCGTGCTGCAGCGAGGTGTCGCCTTTCTGATGGTAGTAGTCGAGGCCGGTCTCGCCAATCGCGACGACGCGCGGGTCAGCCGCGAGTTCGCACATTTCCTCGAGGCTCGTGTCGCGGGCTTCGTGCTCGCCGTTCGGATGAATCCCGACGGAGGCGAACACGTTGGAGAATTGGCGCGCGAGCGCAATGACGCCGGGGTATGTTTCGAGATCGACGGCCACGCACAGCACGTGGCTGACGCCGACCTCGGCCGCCGCCGCGAGATATTCAGCGGTGCCGCGTTCGCCCCCGAGCAGGGGCAGATGGCAATGAGAGTCAATCAGCGCGGGTGCCGGGGCAGTGATGGACGTCATCGGGAATCCTCGAGCGCACCGCGCGGGCGGCGGCTGCGGCCTTACATCGTATGGGTCTGGCGGTCGGACTTCAGGGCGCCGGCAAGCTGGGTTTCGATCTTGTTGCGGGTGGCGCCGTTGTCCAGTTCGCTGAACTGCACGCCGATGCCGGCCGGCCGGTTACCCTGCGCCCCCACCGGCGTGATCCACACCACGCGCCCCGCCACCGGCAGCTTTTCCTTGCTGTCGGTCAGCGTCAGCAGCATGAAGACTTCGTCACCGATCTTGTAGGTGCGGGTGGTCGGGATGAACAGGCCACCATTCTTGATGAACGGCATATAGGCGGCATACAGGGAACTCTTGTCGCGAATGGTCAGCGACAGGATGCCTTGTCTGGGATTGCTTCCGCTTGCAGCCAACACCGTTCTCCAGGGTTTGCGCCGTTCGTCAGCGCGCCGCGGTCCGGCGCTTGCCGACCACGCAACAGGACTGCCAGTCGAACCAGAGGGATTCCGCGAGATCGAGTTCACGCAGTGTCACCGGCCCGAGCTTCAAGCGTTTGACCTCAAGGGCTTTTTGCATGAAGACGCTGACGCCGTGCGAGTGTAGAGCATCCGCCAGCCTAAGCAAACCGGCCTCCGGCTCGCGGCCCAGTGATGCTAGCGGCAGGGCTGCGCCGCTCTTCAGCAGGAGAAGTTCATGACAGATGCGGAGCATCTGGTCGACCAGCAGTGTCAGCGGCAGCGCGGCGAACTGGGCAGCGGCCGCGAGCGGTTGCAGCTTGCCGATTGCGACATTGCCCATCCCGGCGACCAGACCATCGATTGCCGTCGCGAGGCCCTGCCCGGCGAGGGCGCGAGCCGCGAGTGGGCTCCCGGCCGCGCGCGCGAGGTTCTCGATCTCGCTGCGCACATCGCCCGCACCGTCCTGGGCGCACAGCCACTCGAGGATGAGCGCCGGGTCTCCCTGGTCCAGCGCGAATTGCTGGCAGCGGCTCCGGATCGTCGGCAGCAGTTGGGATGGCCGGTCGGCCACGAGCATGATCAGGGCACCGAGGGGGGGCTCCTCCAGCAACTTCAGCAATGCATTGGCCGCCGGCCGGTTCATGCTGTCCGCCGCTTCGAGAATCGCGATCTTCGCCGTGCCGTAATGGGGCCGCAGCGCAAAGTAGTCGCCGAGTTCCCGCACCTGGTCTATGCCGAGTGCCTTGCCCTCCTCCAGGGGCTTAACCAGCGCGAAATCCGGATGACTCCCGGCCGCGAGCAGCGCGCAGGCGCGGCATGTGCCACAGGCGACCGTGGGATCGCCCGTCGCTTCGCACAGCATGAGCCGGCCGAAAGCGGTCGCGAACTGTCGCTTGCCGAAACCGGCCCGGCCATGCAGCAACAGGGCGTGACCGAGGCGTCCGTGACGCCGCGCCGTGGACAGGCGCTCCCAGGTGGCGGAGAGCCAGGGAAACGGCGCGCTCACCGCGCCTCCTCGCGCAGGATGCGCCGCAGCGCCTCGCTTACGACGTCGAGCGCGGGCGTGGCGTCGACGACCCGGAATCGCCCTGCTTCCGTCCGCGCGCGGTTGAGATAGGCCTCGCGGATGCGTCCGAAGAAGTCGGTCCGTTCGGATTCGAAGCGGTCGCTGGCGCCGCGCGATCTGGCGCGAGCGAGCGCGAGGTCGACCGGTGCGTCCAGCAGCAGCGTGAGATCAGGTCGCAGGACGCCCTGCACCAGCGACTCAAGGGTCTCGATGCCGCTGACGGACAGGCCACGGCCGCCGCCCTGGTAGGCATAGGTGGCGTCGGTGAAGCGGTCGCACACGACCCACTGCCCCGCGGCAAGCGCGGGGCGGATCACTTTATCGAGATGCTCGGCGCGCGCCGCGAAGATCAGCAGCAATTCGGCCATCGAGCCCATCGGCGGGAGGGACTTGTCCAGCAGCAATGCACGGATGCCTTCACCCAGCGCGGTGCCGCCCGGCTCGCGCGTCAGCACGACCGGGTGTCCCAGCGCGCGCAGTTCCTCGGCAACGACCGCGCACTGGGTCGACTTGCCAACGCCCTCGATGCCTTCAAGGGTCACGAAGCGGCCGCTCATCGTCGTTCTCCACGCAGCTGGTATTCACGCACTGCCGCATTGTGCGCCTCGAGCGTTTCCGAGAATACGTGACTGCCATCTCCCCGGGCGACGAAGTACAGGGCCTCTCCCGCGGCCGGCGCGAGGCTCGCGGCGATCGATGCCTCGCCTGGCGAGCAGATGGGCGTCGGTGGCAGACCGGCCCGAGTGTAGGTGTTGTAGGGCGTATCCCGTTCGAGATCCGCGCGGCGCAGGTTGCCGTCGAACGCGGGACCGAGGCCGTATATCACGGTCGGGTCCGTCTGCATGCGCATTTTCTTCCGCAATCGGCGCACGAACACGCCGGCCACCGCCGGACGCTCGGCGGACTTCCCCGTTTCCTTCTCGACAATCGATGCCATGACCAGGGCCTCGTAAGGGGAGGCATAGGGAAGGTCTGGAGCGCGATTCTTCCAGTGTTTCGCCAGGACTTCATTCATCTTGCGGTAGGCGCGGGACAGCAATGCACGGTCCGTGCTGTTGTGGCGGTAATGATAGGTCGACGGGAACAACCAGCCTTCTGGCGGCTGTCCCTGGGCCCCCAGGGCAGCCATCACGTCCTCCGGCGTGGCATCCCGCAGTTCGTGCACGATACCGGGCAGGCTTGCCGTCTGGCGCCTGATCTCGGCGAAGGTCGAGCCCTCGACGAAGGTCACGGTGTAGGTCTTTACGTCGCCGGCCGCGAACTTCCGCAGCAGTGCCCGCGGGGTTTCGCCCGGCAGGACCTCGTAGTAACCGGCCTGGAGGCGCGCACTGAGTTCGTGTCGCGTGGCCTCGATACGCAGATGGAGCGCGTGGCGCAACCACCCCCTCGCCACGAACTCCTGGCCGACGCTGTTGACCGACATGCCTGGCCTGAGCTCGAACAGCTCGACTGAGGTCACGGGTACGGGACGGTCGAGGCTCTGCTCCATGTCACGCCAGGCGACGTGGGCCGCGGTGGCGATGGCCATGAGGGCCGCGGCCGCGAGGCCGAGCGCGCGGCGCCAGCTTTTGTTCACGGCGCGAGATCCCGGGCTTTCATTTCCTGCATGAGCCTGCGGGTCACCGGCAGCGAGCCGAAACTGCGCCCGATCGGGCTGAGGATTTCACGCACCGGCCAGATGCCAATCAGCGAATTGCAGACGAACAATTCGTTGGCGGAGAACAGCAGCGAGCGCTCGATGCGGCTTTCCGTGACGTGCAGCGACAGCGAGCGCGCAAGGTCGATGATCAGCGCACGCATCACGCCGGCGATCCCGCACTGGTCGAGTCGCGGCGTGAGCAGTTCCCTTCCCGCGACGAGAAACACATTGGTGCGCGTGCCCTCGATGAGCCGTGACATGTCATCGAACATCAAGCCTTCGGTGGCGCCTGACGTGGCGAGCTCCTGGCTCGCCAGCACCTGCTCCAGCCGGTTCAGGTGCTTGATGCCGGCGAGCAGTGGATTGCGCGCCAGCGGCGTCGCGCACAGCGACAGCGAGATGCCCTCTTCGGCATGGGATTGCGGCCATTCAGGCCAGGCTGACAGGCGCACGATGCGTCGAGTATGGCTGGGCACCGGTGGCGCATAGCCGCGTCCTCCGCTACCGCGGGTCAGCATGATCTTGGCGACGAGTCTTGATGGGGCGGGCGCCGGAAGTGCGGCCGACAGGTCCTGCCGCAGGATGCCGGATGCCGGGCAGTCGATGCCGAGACGTGCCGCGCCTTCGGCGAGTCGCGCGTAGTGCAGTGCCCAGTGCTGCGGTTCGCCATGCCGAAGCGCGACGGTTTCGAACAGCCCGTCGCCATAGTTCAGGCCGCGGTCGTCGAGCGGGAGCGAGTCAGCCGGCTGTCCGTCGACGTAGGTCAAACCGCCGCTCCCCGGCACGCTGGAAAGGTGCCGCTCAGTGCGCGTCGCGCCGGCTCAGATCCGCTTGAAGATCAGCGAGCCGTTCGTGCCGCCGAAGCCGAAGGAGTTCGACACCGCGACCTCGATCTTCATTTCCCGCGCGACGTTCGGCACGTAGTCGAGGTCGCATTCGGGATCGGGGGTCTCAAGGTTGATGGTCGGCGGGGCGATCTGGTCCCGGATGGCGAGCACGGTATAGACCGCCTCCACGCCGCCAGCGGCGCCCAGCATGTGGCCGACCATCGACTTCGTGGAGCTCATCGCGAGCTTGTATGCGTAGTCGCCGAACAGGCCCTTGACCGCATCGGTCTCGGCCTTGTCGCCGGCCGGCGTGGAAGTGCCATGGGCGTTGATGTAATGCACCTGGGTCTTGTCGAGTTTGGCGTCCGCGAGCGCGATCGCCATGCATTCGCCCGCGCCTTCCCCATTCGGCGACGGGGCCGTCATATGGTATGCATCGCTGTTCATGCCGAAGCCGGCGAACTCCGCATAGATGTTCGCACCGCGTCGCCGCGCATGCTCGTACTCCTCGAGCACCATGACGCCGGCGCCATCGCTGAGCACGAAGCCGTCGCGATCACGATCCCAGGGCCGGCTCGCGCGTTCCGGATCATCGTTCCGCGTGGACAGCGCGCGGGCCGAAGCGAAGCCGCCGATGCCCGTCGGGCAAGTCGCGTTTTCGGCGCCGCCGGCGATCATGACGTCCACCTCGCCGCGCTCGATCATGCGCGCGGCGAGCCCGATGCAATGCGCACCTGTCGAACAGGCCGACACGAGCGCGAAGTTGGGTCCCTTGATTCCATACTTGATGGACAGGTTCCCGGAAATCATGTTGATTATGTTGCTCGGCACGAAGAACGGAGAAATCTTGCGCGGCCCGCCATCGAGAAAGGACTGATAGCCCTTCTCGATACCCGGCAGGCCACCGATGCCGGAGCCCACCAGGATGCCGATGCGGCGGCGGTTCCCGTCGGTCACTTCGAGGCCGCTGTCGGCCATCGACTGGATGCCAGCCGCCATGCCGTAATGGATGAAGGGGTCCATCTTGCGCGCTTCCTTCGGCGAGATGTACTGCGCAACATCGAAGTCCTTGATGCTGCCGCCGAACCGCGTGCTGAACTCGGAGATGTCGAACGAGGTGATCGGGCGGATCCCGCTCTTGCCTGCGACGATGTTGCTCCAGGATTCAGCGACGGTATTGCCGTTAGGTGCAACGACGCCCAGACCAGTGATCACAACGCGACGAGACAAAGCGAACTCCTTTTAATCCCCTAGAAATACAAAGGGCCGCGATAAACAGTTCGTTTTATCGGCGGCCCCGATAACCGTGCGGGTGTTTTGTGGTCTTCAGCCCAGATTCTTGTTGATGTAATCGATGGCCTGTTGCACGGTCGTGATCTTCTCGGCTTCCTCGTCTGGAATTTCAGTCTTGAATTCTTCTTCCAGGGCCATCACCAGCTCAACCGTGTCGAGAGAGTCCGCTCCCAAGTCGTCGACGAAAGAGGCCTCTTTGGTCACTTCCTCTTCCTTGACACCGAGTTGCTCAATGACAATCTTTTTGACACGTTCTTCAACGCTACTCATTTGCGGACGATCCTCCCAGCTCTGGTACAGCGGGTGCTGCGGCGAGCCTAGTTTAGTGGAAAAGAACCAAGTTTCAAGCAAATAAGCGGGGTGCCATGCGTGTGTTTGAACGCGTGGCGCAACGCCATTTAATCATTGCTTTTCAAGTACTACGGACATTAATGCAAGGACGTGGCGCATGTTTCACGCCATGTACATGCCGCCATTCACATGCAGTGTTTCGCCGGTGATATAGCCGGCGTGCTCTGACGCCAGGAAGCCGACCGCTGCGGCGATCTCCCCCGCCGTACCCAGTCTGCCGGCCGGAATCCGGCCCAGCATTCCCTCGCGTTGCGCATCGGTCAGCACTCGTGTCATGTCGGTGTCGATCATGCCTGGCGCGACGGCGTTGACCGTGACCCCACGCGCAGCGACTTCCTGCGCGAGCGATTTCGTGAAGCCGATGATACCCGCCTTGGCGGCGGCATAGTTGGCCTGACCGGCATTACCCGAGGCGCCGACCACGGACGTGATGTTGACGATGCGGCCGAAGCGCGCCTTGATCATGGCGCGCACGAAGTGCTTGCTCAGCGTGAAAATCGACGTCAGGTTCGCTTCGATCACCTGGCGCCATTCCTCGTCCTTCATGCGCAGCAACAGGTTGTCGCGGGTGATGCCGGCATTGTTGACGAGCACCAGCGGCGCCAGGTCGCGCGCCGCCAGTGCCTCGAAGAACGCACTGATCGAGCCCGGGTCACATACGTCGAGACACAGGCCGACGTGGCCCTCGCCGCAGGCCTTCATCGCCTCGTGCAGATCGGCGGCGCCCGCCTCGGTCGTCGACGTGCCGATGACCCGCATGCCCTGCGCGGCAAGCGTGGTGGCAATGGCGCGGCCGATGCCGCGGCTGGCGCCCGTGACGAGCGCTGTTCTCTGTTCCGACATCTGGGTCAGCCTCCGATGCTGGCGAGGGCCGCGCGTAGCTCGGCCGGGCCGGTCAGTGAAAATACCTCGAGTCCGCCCGCGCAGCGCTTCACCAGCGGGGCCAGTACCTTGCCTGGTCCGCATTCGACGACGCGGGTGACGCCGGCGGCGGCAAAGTGCTCGATCGTTTCCTGCCAGCGCACGGCGGAATACAGCTGGGCAACCAGTGCTTCGCGGATCTCGTCCGCCGTGGCATGCGGCGCGACGTCGACATTGTGTATCACGCGCTGGCGTGGCGCCGCCATCGGCACGGACGCGATGCGTGTCCGGAAGCGGTCCGCCGCCGGACGCATCAGGGCGCTGTGCGCGGGCACGCTGACGGCGAGCGGCACGACACGTTTGGCGCCGGCCTCCTTTGCCAGCTCGCCAGCGCGAGCGACCGCCACGGCATCACCGGAAATGACGATCTGCCCCGGGGCGTTCAGGTTCGCGCACTGGGCCACGCCGAGATCGCTTGCCGCAGCGCAGGCGGCCGCAAGGGCCGGCTGTTCGAGGCCGAGCACGGCAGCCATGCCGCCGGCGCCCGCTGGCACCGCGTCCTGCATGAACTGGCCGCGATCGGCGACCAGGCCGACCGCATCGCGATAGGCCAGCGCGCCACCGCAGACCAGCGCGGAATACTCGCCGAAGCTGTGGCCCGCCATCAGTGACGGCAGTGGTCCGCCGAGCGAGGTCCAGATGTCCCAGGTCGCGACGCTGGCCGCGAGCAGGGCCGGCTGCGTGTTGCGGGTCAGGTTCAGCGCGTCAGCGGGGCCTGATTCCACCAGCGCCCACAGGTCGAGGCCAAGCACTTCGGAGGCCTCGTCGTAGCGCGCGCGGACCTGGGGGAATTCAGCCGCCAGCGCGGTGACCATGCCAATCGACTGGGCGCCCTGGCCGGGAAATACGAACGCGAGCATGGAGTATCCGCTAGTTTTCTGTTGGGTTGACGAGCAACTGCTCGAGCATGCTGCTGATGCGGTCCGGCACGGATTTGCTGACTTCGAGGACGGCCTCGTCGATTGCGCGCCCGAAGGACAGCACATCTGCCCCGCCGTGGCTCTTGACGACGATGCCGCGCAGGCCCAGCAGGCTCGCCCCGTTGTACCGTCGCGGGTCGACGCGATCGCGCAGGCGGCGCAGCACCGGGCGCGCGAGCAGCCCGCTCAGCTTCGACAGGGGGCCGCGCATGAACTCTTCGCGGGCCATGTGCATCAGCATGCTGGCCACGCCTTCACTGGACTTCAGTGCGACGTTGCCGACGAAACCATCGCAGACGATCACGTCGACCGTGCCGGCGAAGATGTCGTTGCCCTCGACGAAGCCCTGGTAGTTCAACGAGCTCTGTTCGAGCAGGAGCGCGGTCTGCTTGACCGTGTCGTTGCCCTTGATTTCTTCCTGGCCGATGTTCAGCAGTGCGACACGGGGACTCGGCAGGCTGTCCACGGCGGTCGCCAGCACCGAGCCCATCACGGCGAAGCGGAACAGTTCCTCGGAACTCGAGTCGACGTTCGCGCCGAGGTCCAGCATGTGGGTCGTACCCCTCGTGCCCGGCATCGTGGCGCAGATCGCCGGCCGGTCGATGCCCGGCAGGGTCTTCAGCACGTAGCGCGCCATTGCCATCAGGGCGCCCGTATTGCCGGCGCTGACGCAAGCGTCGACTTCGCCGGCCCGCACGAGATCGAGCGCGAGCCGCATCGAGGACTCCCGCTTGTTGCGCAGCGCGCTCGACGGACGTTCGTCCATCTCCACCTTCTGCGGCGCGTGGTGAACGCTGAGGCGGGCATCGCCGCCCCGATTGGCCTCCTGCACGCGCACGATCGCGTCGCGGTCACCGACGAGCGTCAGGGACAGATCCGGGTGGCGTTGCAGGGCCGCGATGGCTGCGACGACGGTGACTTCGGGGCCGAAGTCGCCGCCCATCGCATCGAGGGCGAGACGTATCATTCGGTGGGAATTCGGTTGCGGGGGCGAGATGGCGGCTTGCCGTCATCTCGCCCTGCCGGCATCAGTCTTTCGGCGCGAGTACCTGCTTGCCGCGATAATAGCCATCGGGACTGATGTGGTGGCGGCGATGCACTTCGCCGGTGGTCGGCTCTTCCGACAGTGCCGGGTTGCTCAGCTTGTCGTGCGAGCGGCGCATGCCGCGCTTCGACGGGGTCTTCCTATCCTGTTGTACGGCCATTCGCGTATCTCCTCATCTTCTGAGCCGGGCGCCGTCCCGCTGGCTGCGAAGCGGCGCATGTTAAAGCGAACCGTCATTTCCTCGAACGGTCCATCAAGTTCTGCAATTCGGCGAATGGCCGCCGAGGCCCTTCGTCTTGCTGCGGCGTCTCGTCATTCCCCGCCGCGGGCGGCGTGCAGGCCGACGCCGGGTGCAGCGGAATCATCGGCGCTTCGAGCAGCAGTTCGTCCTCGACGAAATCCACCAGGCACATGGCCTCGTCCGCGGCCAGCACCAGTTCGAAGTCCTGGTCCGCATCCCGCGGCGACTCGCCGATCTCGACGTCCACGTCCGCGGTGACGGTCGTCTCGAACTCCCGCAGGCAACGCTGGCAGGTGCTCGCGATACTCGTCGACACCATGCCTGTCACGAGTGGCCTCCGCTCGCCGGAGAAGGCGAAGTGCAACTCGACGCTGGCGGGCCTCCTGACGTCGAACGAGGCGCCGAGCCGTGCCAGCGACGCTGCGGGGATTTCGCCGCGCAGGGTCGTGCCATGGTGGGCAAGACGCTTGGGGTCGATCTTTTCTGGAAGCTTGCCCTGCATTGGGCGCCGGAGTATACGGGAAGTTGCAAGTCCGTAGAATCCCTAATCTTTCCCAATCCCTTTTTATTTGCCCCCTTTCAGAGTGCCGATGACCCGCAGACCGCTCGTGCTCGCCTCCTCTTCCGCGTATCGCCGAGCGCTTCTCGACCGCCTGGGGCTGCCCTATCTCGCGGTGAGCCCGTGTGTTGACGAAAGCCCTTTGCCCGGTGAATCAGCATCGGCCCTCGCGACCCGCCTTGCCGGGGACAAGGCGGCGGCCCTTGCCGAACGTTACCCGCGACACCTGCTCATCGGCAGCGATCAGGCGGCCGACCTGGACGGCACCCTCATCGGCAAGCCGGAAACGCTCGAGCGCGCGATGGCCCAGCTGGGCGCTGCCGCCGGTCGCTGCGTGGATTTCCACACCGCCGTCTGCGTATTGGACAGCGCGAGCGGCGAGCGGCGGACGGCCACGGTCGTGACCACCGTGGAATTTCGTGACCTGTCGCCGGCCGCCATCGCAAGTTATCTGGCGCGGGAACCCGCGCTGGACTGCGCGGGTTCATTCAAGGCGGAAGCCCTGGGGATAGCCCTCTGCCGCCGGATCAGCGGCGACGATCCGACGGCGCTGATCGGGCTGCCGCTGATCGAACTGGTGCGACTGCTCGCGGACTTCGGTGTCGACGTGCTGGCGTCGCCGCCGTCACCAGCCTAGCGCGGCAGTCTCCTTCAGCAACGCCGAGACCTGCGCGCCGAAACGTCGCCCGAGCTGTTCGAGCACGTGCTGTTTGGGCGTGAAGTCGACGATCTCTTCCGCCCCGATGATTTCGCGCGCGACGAAACTTGCCGAGCCCAGGGCGTCCACGAGGCCGAGCTCCAGGCCGCGTTCACCGCTCCACACGAAACCGTTGAACAGGTCGGCGTCCGCTTTCAGGCGGTCACCGCGGCCCCGCTTCACCGTATTGATGAACTGCTGGTGGATCTCGGAGAGCAGACCCGAGACATGCGCCACCTCGTCCTGCTTCAGCGGGGAGAACGGATCGAGGAAGCCCTTGTGTTCGCCTGCCGTCAACAGGCGGCGCTCGACGCCAAGCTTGTCCAGCGCCTCGACGAAACCGAAACCGTCCATGCGCACGCCGATCGAACCGACGATGCTGGCCTTGTCGGCATAAATCTCGTCGGCCGCAACCGCGACGTAATAGCCGCCTGACGCGCAGATGTCCTGGATGACGGCATACACCGGTATTTTCGGGTGCTTCTTCTTGAGTCTGTGGATTTCGTCATTGATGTAGCCGGACTGGACCGGGCTGCCGCCGGGGCTGTTGATGCGGATGACGACGCCCTTGGTGCGCTCGTCCTTGAAGGCCGCGCGCAGACCGGTGACGACGCTGTCGGCGCCGGCCGGCATTTCCGCCGCGATCAGACCCTGGACGTCGACCAGCGCGGTGATCCTGTCGGCGGCCACGAAAGCGCCGGGATCCGCTCCTCGCCAGGAGAAGACGACGATGCCGACCAGGTAGGCCAGCAGGGCCAGCTTGAAGAAGATGCCCCAGCGACGGGCCGCGCGCTGCTCGCGCAGCACATCGTACGCAAATCGCTTCAGGAGTCTGCGTTCCCAGTCGGCCTCGTCGGTGGGGCTGGTGGCGGGTCTGTCGGAGGGTTCGGTCATTGGATCTTTCCGTGTACGGCGCCCGGGGAGTCTAGCAGAGGGGCTCATTATTCATGAGCAGCTCCCCCGCTCGTGGCGTCGAGCTGGCCGAGGACGAGCGCCAGATCTTCGGGCAGCGGCGCCGTGAACTCGTAGACGCGCTCGAGCCGGAAGCGCAGCCGCTCGGCGTGGAGGAACAGCCGGCGCAGGCCGCGCGCGCGCAGGGCCTTGTTGAATGCCGGGTCGCCGTAACGTTCGTCGCCGGCGACGGGATGGCCGAGGTGGGCGGCATGGGCACGAATCTGGTGTGTACGTCCGGTGTCCAGCGTCACGGCGGCCAGGGTTGCGCCTGCATAACGGGTGCGCACGCGGAACAGGGTGCGGGCAGGCGCGCCCTCGTCGCTGACGACCGCCCTGCGTTCACCGTGCTGGTCGGGAATCATCGCCAGCGGCGCCTCGCACTCGACCGGACGGCGCGGCAGGCTGCCGGCGAGCAGGGCCACGTAGGCCTTGGTCATCTCCCCTTCGCGCAACTGCCGATGGAGTTCACGCAAGGTCAGGGCGTCGCGCGCGAACAACAGGCAGCCGGAGGTTTCCCGGTCGAGGCGGTGGACCAGGTCGACCTTGCCGGCGTCGGGACGCAAGGACCTGATGACGTCGATGAGCCCGAAGTCGAGCCCGGAGCCGCCGTGAACCGCGAGTCCGGCCGGTTTGTTGAGGACGATGATCCGTTCGTCCTCGTAGAGGATTGCGCGCTCGACGCGGGCAAGTACCTGCGTTCCGATCCGGGCCGGCGCGGCCTCGTTGACAGCGAACGGCGGTATCCGGACCTTGTCGCCGACCGCGAGGCGCAGACCAGGGCTTGCGCGCCGGCCGTTGACCCGGACCTCGCCGCTGCGGATGACGCGGTAGACGTAAGCGCGCGGTGCGCCCTCGAGGATGGTCGCGAGAAAATTGTCGAGGCGGCGGTCGGCCTGATCGGCCGCCACTTCCGCTACCCGCGCCGCTGATTTGCTGACTGTCACCGTGTTGTTCTCTTTCGACCGCGTGTTGATTGCCGTGGGGTGTCAACGCTGATATATTCCTGCCGACTCTGTGCCGCGCGCACCGTGAATTGTGTTCAAGGACCAATTAGTTAGCGCGGATAGCAACGGCAGTTTATCAAACCGGGAGCGTGGACCGATCCGCTTCTGTCCCCAGCGATTGTTCGCTGTCGGATAAGCCGCCTCGCAAGATGCCACCAGCGCGACGCTTCCGGCACCCCCAGTGCAACGCGCAGTGACGTCAATGCGCTGCCTATCGTCCACTTCCGGTTTCTCCCGGCCAGAGCGTAATCGGCCCCGGGCACCAACGCCCGTGGTCTGCGCAACGCATCGCATCCGCAGTCGCCATTCCAACGGGCCATACGCCGGGCGGCACGTCATCAGCATGACGCGGATGCGCAGCCAAGGATTCCATTAATGAAAAGAATGCTAATCAACGCAACTCAGCGTGAGGAGTTGCGGGTTGCTCTCGTCGATGGCCAGAAGCTTTTCGACCTCGATATCGAAGCGGTCGGCAAGGAACAGAAGAAATCCAATATCTACAAGGCTCGGATCGTGCGTATCGAGCCTTCGCTGGAGGCCGCCTTCGTCGATTACGGCGCGGACCGCCACGGGTTCCTGCCGCTGAAGGAAGTCTCGCGTCACCTGTACAGGGAATCGGCGCGCAACGCGACCGGCCGGGTGAACATCAAGGAAGCCCTCAGCGAGGGACAGGAACTGATTGTCCAGGTGGAGAAGGAGGAACGCGGCAACAAGGGTGCCGCGCTGACGACCTTCGTCAGCCTGGCCGGCCGTTACCTGGTCGCGATGCCGAACAACCCCCGCGCCGGCGGCGTATCGCGCCAGATTGAAGGAGACGCCCGCGAGGAAGCCAAGGAGGCCATGAGCGGCCTCACCATCCCCGAAAACATCGGCCTCATCCTGCGCACGGCGGGCATCGGCAAGAGTTCCGAGGAATTGCAGTGGGACCTCGATTACCTGGTCCAGCTGTGGCAGGCGATCGATGCGGCGTCAGCCGGACGGCAGGCGCCCTTCCTGATCTACCAGGACCAGAACGTCATCATCCGCGCAATCCGGGATTACCTGCGCAGCGACATCGCTGAAATCCTGATCGATGACGAAACGCTGTACCAGACCGCCTGCGACTTCATGAAGCAGGTGATGCCGCAGAACATCAACAAGCTGAAGATGTACACGGACAGCGTGCCGCTGTTCACGCGCTACCAGATCGAAAGCCAGATTGAGACGGCCTTCAGCCGCGAAGTCCGCCTGCCCAGCGGTGGCGCGCTGGTCATCGAGCCCACCGAGGCGCTGATCACGATCGACATCAACTCGGCGCGCGCGACGCACGGCGGGGATATCGAGGAAACGGCGCTCCTCACCAATCTCGAGGCCGCCGAGGAGATAGCGACGCAACTGCGGCTGCGCGATCTGGGCGGACTCATCGTGATCGACTTCATCGACATGATGTCGGCCAAGAACCAGCGCGCCGTCGAGAACAAGATGCGGGACTGCGTGAAGATGGATCGCGCCCGCGTCCAGATTGGTCGCATCTCGCGCTTCGGACTGCTGGAGATGTCGCGGCAGCGCCTGCGCCCGTCGCTCGCCGAGTTCAGCCACGAAATCTGCCCGCGCTGCGAGGGCGTCGGCACCATCCGCAGCCTGCGCTCCACCGCCCTGACCGTCCTGCGCATGCTGGAAGAAGAAGCGATGAAGGACTCGACCGCGAAAGTGGTCGCGCAGGTGCCCGTGGACGTCGCGACCTTCCTGTTCAACGAAAAGCGGCGCGACGTGTCGCGCATCGAAGAGCGACAGGAGGTCGAGATCATCCTGGTACCGAACCAGAATCTCGAAACCCCGCATTTCAACGTCCAGCGCATCCGTGAGCAGGACCTTGCCAAGCGCGATCTCGGCGAAAGCTACGAACTCGTCACCGAGGTGGCGCCGGGGCCTGCGCTGGATTACACCAAGCCGGCAGCGCCCGTCCGCCAGGAGCAGGCCGCAGTGCGCGACATCGTGCGCAATGCGCCGCAGGAAGCAGCGGCGACGCCGGCACCCGTCGCGGAGCCACCGCGCGGCGGTGGCGTACTGAAGCGATTCATCTCCGCGCTGTTCGGCGCGCCGGCGAGCGATGGTGCGGCGGCGTCTGCGCCTGCGTCTGCCTCTTCGTCGCAAGGGGCTTCGGCCGCGGGTCGACAGCAGCAGCCAAGAGGCCAGCAACCCGCCGCGGGCGGCGAGCGCTCGCGCGACGAGCAACGCCGCCGCTCCGAGCGTGGCGGCCGCGGCCGCGGCCGCGGTGGGCAGGATGGCCAGCGCCAGCGGGGTGACCAGGAGCCCCGGACGACCGACGAGTCGGCTCGCTAGGGTGCTGCTGCACCGGAGCGAGGCGAAAACCGCAGGGGCGGTGGTGAACGGCGCGAGGGCGGCCGCCAGCGTGGCGATC